>JAWKIR010000003.1:0-300000 GCA_041394245.1 Acidimicrobiales bacterium | reverse complement strand
TCCTGTTCGTCATCATGCTGCTCGGCGTCGACAAGGCCGAGGAGTGGCAGCTCAAGGAGCCGATCGCAGGCCAGCAACCGCTCGCCGCGATCATCGGCGCCGCCCTGTTGGGTCTCGGTGTGGTCATCACCGTCATCGCGTCCGACGGACTCACCGGCCAGGTCCGCGGCGTCGGCGAGAAGGCCCTCACCAGTGACTACACCGACATCGAACGCATCGGGCGGGTCCTGTTCAGCGACTACGCCCTCGCCTTCGAGATCACCGCGGGGCTGCTCACCATCGCGGTCATCGCCGCCGTCGTGCTCACCCGCTCGGTGGCCGGCGAGGATCTGATGGACGACCTCGAGCCCAACGCCATGGACGTGCCGCCCGCGGCCCCGTTCGGTGGCAACGACAGCGATCTGGGCGACGACCACAGCGCCGAAGCGGTCACGGCCGACGAAGGGGGAGGCGACTGATGGAAGTCAGCACCGAGTGGTACCTCGTGCTCTCCGCCGTCCTGTTCGCGATCGGCGCGGTGGGTCTGTTGATCCGCCGCAACCCGCTGGTCATGTTCATGTGTGTCGAGCTCATGCTCAATGCGGTCAACATCACGTTCGTGGCGATGGGCGCCGAACTCAACGACGTCGGCGGCCAGATCGCAGTGTTCTTCGTGCTCGTGGTCGCCGCCGTCGAAGTGGTGGTCGGTCTCGCCCTCGTGGTCGCGATCAACCGTCGCCGACTCGGCGCAACCGCCGACGACGTCTCGGTGCTGAGGGGATAGGGCCATGGTCGAAGCAGTCTGGCTGATCCCCGCGTTCCCGCTCGCCGGGTTCCTCGCGCTCCTCCTCCTCGGACCGAAGCTCGGCGAGCCCCGCGCCGGCTGGCTCGCCACCCTCGCGATGGTCGGCTCGTTCGTCTCGTCGGTGGTCGTGTTCCTCGGCCTCGTCGGGGAGGACATCCACGATCGTCAGTACGTGCAGACGCTCTTCGAGTGGGTGCCGGCCGGCGACTTCGCGGTCGACATCGGCTTCCTCGTCGATCCGCTGTCGGTCACGATGACGCTCTTCGTCACCGGCGTCGGCGCGCTCATCCACCTGTACTCGATCGGGTACATGCACGGTGACCCGAAGTTCTCCAAGTTCTTCCTCTACCTGAACCTGTTCGCCTTCTCGATGCTGATGCTGGTGCTGGGCGACAACATGCTCCTCACCTTCCTCGGCTGGGAGGGCGTGGGTGCGTGTTCCTACTTCCTGATCTCGTTCTGGTTCACCGACGAGGCCAACGCCTCGGCCGGCAAGAAGGCCTTCGTCACCAACCGCATCGGTGACTGGGGATTCATGGTCGCCATGTTCCTCACGTTCACCACGATCGGTTCGATCCAGTACACCGACATCTTCGCGAGCGCCGGCGGGCTGGCCGAGACGACGGCGACGGCGATCACGATCCTGCTGCTCGTGGGCGCCGCCGGTAAGTCCGCCCAGATCCCGCTGTTCGTCTGGCTGCCCGACGCGATGGCCGGTCCGACCCCGGTGTCGGCCCTCATCCATGCGGCGACGATGGTCACCTCGGGCGTCTACCTCCTCACCCGGATGAACCTCGTCATCGGCGAATCGGCGGCCTGGGCGCCCACGACCATCGCGTGGATCGGCGCGGCCACCGCCCTGTTCGCCGCCACCATCGCGGTGGCCCAGAACGACATCAAGAAGGTGCTCGCCTATTCGACGGTCAGCCAGCTCGGCTACATGTTCCTCGCCATCGGCACCGGCGCCTACGTGGCGGCGATCTTCCACATGATCACCCACGCCTTCTTCAAGGCGCTGCTCTTCCTCGGCTCCGGCTCGGTCATCCACGGCATGGACGACGACCAGGACATGCGCCACTACGGCGGCCTCCGCAAGCTGATGCCGATCACGTCGATCACCTTCATCATCGGCTGGCTCGCCATCGCCGGTGTGCCCCCGTTCGCCGGCTTCTGGTCCAAGGACGAGATCCTCGCCTTCGCCTGGAACGACAGCCCGGCACTGTGGGCCGTCGGCTTCATCACCGCGATCCTCACCGCCTTCTACATGAGCCGCCAGGTCTTCATGACCTTCTTCGGTCGCTACCGCTTCGCCGACGTGCGGGCCGAGGAGCTCGAGGAGATGGCCGCGATCAAGGTGCAGTCCGCCGAGGCCGCGGTCGCCGAAGCCGAAGCCGGTATCGGCGACGCCGAGAAGGCCGTCGTCACGGCGGCCGAGAAGCTCGAGAAGGCCGAGGAGAAGCTCGTCACCCGCCAGGCCGAACTGGCCGAGGCCGATCCGAGCGACGAGAAGGCGGTCGACAAGGCCACCAAGAACCTGGCGAAGGCCCAGGACGGTGTCGACAAGGCCCGCGCCGCGGCCGAAGAGGCGACGGCCGCAGTCGAGGCGGCCCGAGACGCGGTGCGGGCCGCCCAGGCCCAGGTCGCGACGGTGGCCGCCGCGTCGATGAACGACGGATCGATCGAGTTCGATCTGTTCAACGCCCCGAACGTCGGCGACATCGCCCCCGACGACTATCCCGAAGCCGCTCGTGCCCGGCGCGAGTACCACCCGCACGAATCACCGTGGCAGATGACCCTTCCGCTCGTGGTCCTGGCCGGCGCCGCGATCGTTGCGGGTGTGATGAACCTCCCGTTCACGAAGGATCTGCACTTCCTCGAACACTGGCTCGAGCCGGTGATCGAGGAGAGCGAGACGGTCCTGAGCTTCAAGGGCGGGACCAAGTGGGTCCTCGGTGTCATCGCCGTGCTCGGCGGGCTCGTGGGCATCACGGCCGCGGCTGCGGTGTATCTGCAGGGTCGGTTCCCGGCGTCGAAGATCGAGCGACCGATCCTGGCCCGGGGCTGGCGCTACGACGAGTCGATCACGAACTTCATGGGCGGTCCCGGCCGCAAGAGCTTCGACCTGGTGGCCTGGTTCGACGCCACGTTCGTCGACGGCGCCGTCAACGGGGTCGGGCGCATCGTGCGTGACAGCGGCGGGCAACTCCGTCGTCTGCAGTCCGGCCTCGTGCGGTCGTATGCCGCCATGGTCGCGATCGGGGCGATCGCCCTGCTCGTCTGGTTCCTGTCGAGGGCGAACTTCTGATGTCTTCTCTTCTTCTCGCCACCGAGGCGGCCGATTCGGTCGCCGCATCGTTCCCGGTGCTCTCGACCCTCGTGATCCTGCCGGTCCTCGGCGCGATCGTGCTGCTCGCGTTGCCCAACAGCCGGCCCGAGTACTTCAAGCAGATCGCCTTCCTCGTGTCGGCGGCCACCGGCGCGCTGGCCGTGTGGGTCCTCACCGACTTCCAGACCGGCACCGCCGATTTCCAGCTCGTCGACACCCACACATGGATCGAGAGTCTGGGCATCTCGTGGACGCTCGGCATCGACGGCATCTCGCTGTGGCTCGTCGTGCTGACCGGTGTCATCTTCCCGCTGGCGATCGTCGCGATCGACGCGGAGCACGACCCGAAGGCCTACTTCGCCTGGCTGCTGATCCTCGAGGCCGGCTGCATGGGCGTCTTCCTCGCCCTCGATCTCTTCGCCTTCTTCGTCTTCTTCGAGATCGTCTTGATCCCGATGTACTTCCTCATCGGCAAGTGGGGCCACGGCGAGCGGGCCTACGCCGCGACCAAGTTCTTCATCTACACGATGTTCGGCTCCGCCCTGATGCTCGTCGGCATCTTGTCGTTGGCGTTCCTCAACCAGGCCGAGACGGGCGTGCTCACCTTCAATCTCGTCGAGCTCGCCAACTCCCAGGCCATCGCCACCACCACCGCACGATGGATCTTCTTGTCGTTCGCCCTGGCGTTCGCCGTGAAGGTGCCGTTGTTCCCGGTCCACACCTGGTTGCCCGACGCCCACACCAATGCGCCGACCGCCGGTTCGGTGATCCTCGCTGCGGTGATGCTCAAGCTCGGCACCTACGGCTTCCTGCGCTTCGGCGTCTATCTCTTCCCCGAAGCGGCGGTGTGGTTCGCGCCGGCGCTCGTCACGCTCGGAACGATCGGCATCATCTATGGCGCCATCGCGGCCACGATGCAGCGCGACCTCAAGCGTCTCGTCGCCTATTCGTCGGTCGCCCACCTCGGGTTCATCGTGATCGGCACCTTCTCCCTCAACACCGAGGGCATCGAGGGTGGCATCCTCCAGATGGTCAACCACGGCCTCTCGACGGGTGCGCTGTTCCTGCTCGTCGGCTGGATCTACGACCGGCGCCACACCCGTGAGATCAGCGAGCTCGGTGGGCTCCAGAAGCCGGCGCCGATCTTCGCCGGCGTCTTCATGGTGGTCATGCTCTCGTCGATCGGCCTGCCCGGGCTCAACGGTTTCGTGGGCGAGTTCCTGACGCTGCTCGGTGCGTTCGCCGCGCACCGCTGGTGGGCCGTGGTCGCCGCCACCGGCGTGATCATCGCCGCGCTCTACCTCCTGTGGGCCTACCAGCGGGTCTTCCACGGTCCCGCCGAGGGCGACAACGCCACGATGAAGGACCTGACCCTGCGCGAGGGCCTCATCATGGTGCCCTTCCTGTTCGGCATCGTCTTCATGGGCGTCTACCCCAAGCCCGTGATCGAACGGATGGAACCAGCGGTCGACGCCCTCATCTCCCACGTCGAGTTCCACGTCGCCGACTTCGAGGAGCCGACGGCCGACATCATCGTCCCGGTCGACGACGGCCACGGGGAAGCCGAGGGCCACGGCGAAGATGAGGCTGCCACCGAGGAAGGGGATCACTGATGCCGTTCCAGCTCGCTGATCCGGTCGAGACCCCTGAGGTCATCTGGTCGGCCCTCGCGCCGGTGGTGGCGCTCGCCGTCGGTGCCGTGCTGTTGATCATGTTCCGCTCGATCGTGAAGCGGATGCCCGCCGACCTCAACGCCGCGGCCACGGCCACGCTCGGTCCGGTCGCCGTCCTCGGGATGTGGATCGTGGGCGGGTTCGTCGGCGACGACGTGCCCCTCGCCGGTGTACGCGACGACATCGGTGCGCCGCTCTTCTACGTCGGGCTCATCGCGGTGCTGTTCCTCGCAGCCGCGTTCGTCCGCTCACTCGACATCGGCTTCGATGCCGCGTTCACCGTCGGGGTCGGCCTCATCTCGTTCGTCGCGACGATCGAGGTCTGGACCGATTCCTTCCGGGTCACCGGGGCGCCGATCGCCGCCTTCGGGGCCCAGTACGGGGTCGACGGTTTCGCGCTCGTCTTCGGGGGCGTCATCGCGCTCGCGGTGACATTGACCGCGCTGCTGCTCGACAACTATCTGCGTCGTGAGGGCATCGACGGGGTCGAGATGTACGTCCTGTTGATGCTGTCGGCGGCCGGCGGCGTGCTCATGGCGGGCGCCAACGACCTGATCGTGCTCTTCCTCGGGCTCGAGACCCTCTCGATCGCCGTCTATGTGATGGCGGCGATGCACAGTCGCCGTTCCGAGTCGCTCGAGGCCGGTCTGAAGTACTTCGTGCTCGGTGCGTTCTCCTCGGCCTTCCTGCTCTACGGCATGGCGATGATCTACGGCGCCACCGGCTCGTTGAACCTGTTCGAGATCCGTGCCTACCTCGACTCGGTGATCATCCTCGACAACGCGATGTTGCTGGCCGGCTTCGCGTTCCTCCTCGTCGGATTCGGCTTCAAGGTCGCCGCCGTGCCGTTCCACGCGTGGACGCCCGACGTCTACCAGGGTTCGCCCACCCCGGTCGTCGCCTTCATGGCGTCCGCGGTCAAGGCCGCCGGTTTCGCAGCCCTCGTGCGGGTCTTCTACGTGACCTTCCTCGACTATCGCGACGACTGGCAGCCGGCGATCTACGCGATGGCCGTCGCCACGCTGGTCGTCGGCGCCGTCCTGGCCGTGGTCCAGCGCGACGCCAAGCGCATGCTCGCGTACTCGTCGATCTCGCACGCCGGCTTCATCCTCGTCGGTGTGCAGGCCGCGACCGACCGGGGTGTCGCGGCAGTGGTGTTCTACGCCGCGGCCTACACCTTCATGGTGATCGGGTCGTTCGGCATCTTGTCGATCGTGTCGGGTCGTGGTGATCGCGGGACGAGCCTCGACGACCTCAACGGGCTCGGCGGCCGCAACCCGGCACTGGCATTGGCGCTCACCCTGTTCCTGCTCGGTCAGGCCGGCGTGCCCTTCACGACCGGCTTCGTCGCCAAGTTCGAGGTGATCGGTGCCGCGGTCGATGCCCGCTCGTTCTGGTTGGCGGTCGTGGCGATGGTGTCGGCCGTGATCTCGGCGTTCCTCTATCTGCGCATCGTGCTCTCGATGTACCTCGGCACCGCGGCCGACGACAACGAGCCGATCACGGTGCATCCCACCGCAGCTCTCGCCGTGGGTGTGGCGCTCGTCCTGACGATCGGGTTCGGCCTCGTGCCCGGCCCGATCGACTCCCTGGCGAACGACGCCATCCTCGCGCTGGCCGGCTGACCGGTGCGTTCGGCCGGGCCCGACGATCCCGGCCCGGCGCCCGTCTCGTGGGACGAGGCGCGTGAGGTCGTCGCGCTCACCCTCAGCTTCTGTGCCGCCTCGATGGCATTGGCACCCCTGGCGTTCCGCCTGATCGACGGACAGTGGGACCGCAACGGTTTCCGTTCGGCCCTCCAGGGGGCGACCACCCCATCGACGGGCCTCGTGATCCTCTTCGCCGCCGTCGTGGTCGCCACCACGCCGGCCGCCGACGTGACGCCGCGGTTGCGACGAATCGTCAACCTCGTCGCCGTGATTGTCGTTGTTCTCTGTGTGATCCACATCCTCGACCTCCTGTTCTCCGAATCGGCCGGTGGTGTGCGTCGCTTCTTCACCCGCTTCCCGACGATCCTCTGGCGCCCGGCGCCGGCCGGTCTCATGGCCGGGGTGGCCGCGTGGACGGCCCGTCGTGTCGTACCGTTCCCCGGTGGCTGAGATCCGACGCGTCCTCGCGGTCCTCGTGGCGACCGGCATGCTCGCAGCCGCGCCGGCCGCGGCACAGGACGCGCCGAGTCTCGTCGAACCCGACACCTACCTGGTGATGTTCGACCAGGCCGACCTCCGCGGCATGGTGCGCCCCGACGACGTGGTCTACGACGCGCTCGTCGAGATCACCGGGGATCCGGAGGTCGACCAACGTATCCGTGTCGCCGCCGAGGCCCGTGGGTACACGCGCCGCCCGGTCGCCGCAGCGGATCTCGTCCCGGTCGACGGTCGCCGGCTCCAAGACGCTGCGGCAGAAGCGTGGACGGCCATGAAGGCCGCCGCTCGGGACGATGGTGTCGCCCTCGTGATGACCTCGGCGTATCGCGACCTCGACGACCAGCGGGCCCTGTTTCTCCGGCGGCTCGACGGACGGACGAGCGACACCGGGATCGATGAGGCACTGCGGACCAGTGCGCCGCCCGGCTACTCGAAACACCACGGGGGTTACGCGATCGACGTGGGCCAGGCGGGCGGGAGCGAGGTCGGGTTCGCCGGCACTGCGGCGTACCGGTGGCTCTCCGACTTCGACTTCGCCCGGGCCAAGCGCTTCGGCTTCATCCCGTCGTACCCGGTCGACGGCGAGGACATGGGGCCAGATCCCGAAGCGTGGGAGTTCGTGTGGGTCGGCCCGGGCCGCATCTCGTGTGCCACGGGACTCGCGTCCGTCGCCGGCTTCTGCGACATCGGGCTCGAGCCCCGACGCGACGACATCGTGTGGACGGCCGATCTCGGGGTCACCGTGGGGTGTGCGCCGGGACGCTTCTGCCCCGACGACCCGATCACCCGGGGTGAGGCGGCGTCGATGCTGTGGCGCCTGCACGGAGCGCCGCCTGCCGCGACATCGGCCCCCTTCGCCGACGTGTTCGCCCTCGACCATTTCCGGCCCGCCGTCGACTGGCTGTGGTCGATCGGCGTGGTCGCCGGTACGAGCCCGGCAACCTTCTCGCCCGAGGACTTCCTCGCCCCCGACGAGGCGTTCGCGCTCATCGTGCGCCTTGCCGCCGTCGACGACCGCCCGGCCCCTTCGGGGCTCGCGGGGCCCGCCGTGGAGACCGCCGCCGACCCGCTCGGCCTCGGGGATCCGGGTGCCCTGATCAGCCGCGCCGAGTTCGCGTCGGTGCTCCGCGCGTCCGCCGCGGCCTGAAGTAGCTTCGTCGGCGGAACCCCGGAGGTCGCCTGTCATGAGTCACTCGTCATGAGTCAACTGCCGTCATCGCTCTCGGAGCTCACGCCCGACTTCGTGTCGACGCGGCTCGCGGCTCACGGCCACGATGCCGAGGTCGCCGAGATCGCGGTCAGCCCGATCGACGGCTTCATGGGGATCATGGGCGAGGTCGTCGTCGTCGAACTCGAGTACGCGAACGACACCGACCTGCCGACCACGATGATCGGCAAGTGCCCGATGGATGACGACCTGGCCCGGATGTACAACGAGGTCATGAACTCCTACAAGCGGGAGAACGGCTTCTACCGGGATCTCGCCGACGCCGTGCCGATGCGGGTGCCGAAGGCGTTCATCAACGAATACGACGAGGCGGCGGGCCGTGGGGTGCTCCTCCTCGAGAAGATCGAGGGTGCCGCAGGCGACATCCTGGCTCCGCCCGACATCGAGATGTTCTCGACGCTGCTCGCCCAACTCGGCACGATGCACGGTCGGTTCTGGCAGAGTCCGGTCTACGGCGACCTCGACTGGGCGATCGACTGGACGCTCCCGTCGCTGCGCCTCGGCATCCCGATCCTGCAGGAACACTGGCCCGCCGTGCGCAAGGTGCGACCCGACATGGCGCCGGCCGAGATTCTCGACTTCTTCGAGCGCACCTGGATCTACGACACCGAGACCTGGCTCGAGCGGGTGGCCGAACGCCCGTGGACGATGATCCACGGCGACTACGAGTTCGACAACATCTTCTTCGCCCCCGACGGCCCTGTCGTCCTCGACTGGCAGACGCTCATGAAGAGCTTCCCCGGCGGCGATCTCGCCTGGTTCCTCGGCCTCGGAGCGACCGATGAGTCCATCGCCGAGGAAGCTGCGTTGATCGACGTCTACCGGGCCGCACTGGCCGCCGCCGGTGGGCCCGAGTGGTCGCGCGACGAGGTCCTCGACGACGCCGCGGCCAGCCTCCAGTTCCACTGCACCTCGGCCGTGTCGACGCTCAACGGCGTGATCGCGGCCGGCGCGCCGCCCGAGGATCGGACCCGGCAACGGTTCGAGAAGATGGTCGTCGGGATGTTCGGCTGCGCCGAGCGTTGGAACGTGCTCGAACGCGTCCCCGAATAGGTCGCCGTTTCGAGCGGGGCGGTTTGGACCCGGGCCACCCAGAGGCGACACACTGATCGGGCATGACCTCCACCGCGCCCGCACCGATCGCCGCGCTCGGTCATCGTGACTATCGGGTCTTCTGGTTCGCCAGCGTCGTGTCGAACATCGGGTCGCTGGCATCGCTCACCGCCCTCGGCTGGGTGGTGAAGGAACAGACCGACAGCGCGTGGCGGGTCACGCTCATCGCCGTCGCGGGGCTGCTTCCGTTGGCGGTGGCCGGCCCGGTGGGTGGGGCGTTGGCCGACCAGATGCGGCGCCGCGATCTGCTGGCCATGTCGTTGGCGCTCCAGGGCGTGTTCGCCGCGGTGGTCGCCCTGGTGGTGTGGCAGCTCGCGGATCCCTACTGGCTGCTCTTCGCCCTTTCGATCGCCGGAGGATTCGTGTCGTCGCTCGGCGCGCCGGTGCAGCAGGCCATCGTGACCGAGCTCGTCCCGCCCCAGCACCTCCGCAACGCGATCTCGCTCAACTCGACCCAGTGGAACACGTCCCGGGCGCTCGGCCCGCTCCTCGCCGGCGTGCTCATCGCCGCGGTCGGAGCGGTGTGGGTGTTCTGGATCAATTCGGTCAGCTTCATCGTGATGGTCGGCGCTCTGCTGCTCATCCCCGCCCGACCGGTGGCGTCGGGCACGGGCGAAGGGTTCTTCCAGGTCATCCGCTCGGGGATGCGCTATGCGTTCGACTCGCCGGGGATCCGGGCCTGTCTGTTGGCGGGCGGGTTGGTCGGGATCCTGTTGGCTCCGCTGACCTGGCTGATCGCGGTCATCGCGACCGACGGATTCGACACGGGCGAGGGCGAGTTCGGGGTGCTCGCGTCGTCGTTCGGTTTCGGCGCACTGGCCGGTGCGGTGCTGCTCGTGTTCATCGAGCGGCACTTCGACCACCGCCACGTCGTGGTGGCCGCGCTGCTCTCGATGTCGAGCTTCGTCATCATCTCCGGGCTCGTGTCGGAGGTGTGGATGGGTGTGGTCGTGCTGTTCCTCGCCGGTCTGTCGTTCACCCCCGGCGTGTCGACGGTGGTGGCGGCCATGCAGGCCCACACCGACGATGCGTATCGCGGGCGGGTGATGTCGCTGTGGTTGATGTGGTTCGGGATGGTGTCGCCGGCCGCAGTGATCGTGCAGGGTTTCGTCGCCGAGGTCGCGTCGATCGGGGTCGCGCTGGTCGGGACGGGACTTCTCGGCATCGCGGCGGGGGCGGTCTTGGTCTCGCGAGGGATCCATCTCGCGATCGATCCACCGGCGGTCTGAACGAAGGCCACCTTCGGTTTGGACCGGGTTCACATCGGCCGACCAGACTGCGGGCATGCCCCTCAGCCCCGGTGACGACTTCCTCATCCATCAGTTTCCCGAGCCGATCGACACGGTCTTCACCGGGGACCGCCACTTCTACGATCGCTACTACTTCAACATGCACGGCTCGGACGACTCGCTCTTCATGGTCTTCGGCATGGGGCAGTACCCGAACCTCGGGGTCACCGACGCGTTCGTGACGGTGTCACACGGCGACCACCAGGTGACCGTGCGGGCCTCTCGTGAGCTGGGCTCGGACCGGATGGACACCACGGTCGGGCCGCTGAAGGTCGAGGTGATCGAGGGCCTGCGCACGCTCCGCATGACCTGCGACGAGAACGAGTGGGGTCTCTCCCTCGACCTCACCTTCACGGCGATGACCGAGGCGTTGGCCGAACCGAAGTCGATGACCTATGTCGGCCAGCGCCAGACGCAGAACACGTTCCGTCTCGCCCACGTCGGGGCCTACGAGGGTTGGATCGAGGTCGACGGTGTGCGCTACGAGGTCACCCCCGATCGCTGGATGGGGGCCCGGGACCACAGCTGGGGTGTCCGCCACGGTGTCGGTGAGCCGGAGCCGAAGGGCATCGGCGCCAAGATCCATCCCGACATGTCCATGGGGTTCTTCCACAACTGGTTGCCGATCCAGTTCGACGATCACATGGTGAAGATCACCATCGACAACGATCACGCCGGGCGTCGCATCCTCGAGGAAGCGGTGAAGCTCTACAACCTGGGCGACGATCGCGCCCCCGAGCATCTCGGCCGACCCGAGATCGACATCACCTACTTCCCGGGCACCCGCGAGGTCGAGAAGGCCGAGGTCTGGTTCAGCGGCGACGGCGCGTCGGATCTGCGGATCACCACGACGCCACTGCGAACCGTCTATCTCAAAGCCGGTTCGGGCTACATGTACGACGGCTACTGGGGCCACGGTGTGTGGCAGGGAGCCGAGCTCAAGGTCGAGGGTGTCGACACTCCGATCGGTGCGCCGACGGAACGGCTCGACATCGCGCTGCTCAACGAGACGTTGTGCCGACACGAGACCAACGACGGACGGATCGGCTACGGCATGCACGAGAACCTGGCGGCCGGCCTCTACATCCCGTTCGGATGGATGTCGCCCGACGCCGTCGCCGACTGAGCAACGTCGCCGGGATCTCCCGCTACTCCGGCGGGAGAATCCGCTGCAGGTGGGAGCGCTCGATCTCCTCGATCGTCCGGGTGGTCATCGTCCATGCGGCCGCGTCGTAGCTGATCGGCCACGGTGCTTCGTTCTCCGGCACGAAGTCCCAGAGTGCGAAGAAGTCCTTGCGCGTGGCCGCGGCGCTCAGCGGGCGTTGGAATGGCGAGCGGTCCCGGGCGGGGCCGCCGAAGAACTGTCCGACGCCGATACCGGTTCCCGCACCGAGGATGCCGGGTGGCGGCCGGTCGAAGTGGCGCGCCCACCACTGTTCGGAGAAGAAGAGGGCGCAGAAGTCGAGCCGCAGGTACTCGTCGATGAAGACCCATCCGCGCGCGGTGAGGAAGGGCCACAGGTGCAGGACACAGTCGTGGAGGGAGTCCTGGTAGTCGACATCGAGATAGGCGAACACGATCGGTTCGGAGTGGTTCGGCAGGGTCTGGTTGAACCATCCCTTGCGGAACTCGCAGACGTCGATCTCGCCATGGGCCTCGATGTTGTGTCGGACTTCGTCGAGCGCCCCGTGGAAGGCGCCGGTGCCGAGCGCGCCGGCCCACCGGTCGCCCTCGGCCGGTTCGGGAAGGCCCTCGAACGAGTCGTAGACGATCAGCGTGCGGTCGACGAGCTTCGCGACCAGCGACAGGTTCGTGGTGGTACCGCCCTTCCACGCACCGCACTCGACCAGGCAACCGTCGACTCGCGGTGGGATGGCGAGGATCTTCGACGCCATGGCGACATGGGCCCGGAAGTTGGTGCCCGTCTCGATGTGACGACCGTTGCGGTACATGCGGACCACCAGCCGGAATCGGTCACGCCACGAGATCGGGTAGTGGCCACCGGTGGTTCGGTCGTGGAGGAAGGAGTAGGTGATCAGCGGAATCGACACGAGGTCGTGGATTCGGTGGAACCGACGCGCCGCTGCATTCCCCGGCTTGTCGCGAATCGCCGACAGTCTGCTGCGGAGTCCCTCGAGCACGTCGTGAACCTATCCGATGACGCCGCTGGTTCTCAGCCCGGATCCCGCCTCCGACGGACCGCAAGCAACGGATCACCAACCGTCACCCGCCGTCGACGCGGAAAATGTCCCGCCACGGAGCGTGATGTCACATCTCTCCAACAACGAGAGAAGGGCGCGGCGATGCGAGTTGGCGAGCGGTTGATCGGTCACGATGCGGAGGTGGGGGTCGGCGTGCTCGGCCCCGCCACGATCGGCGCGCAGTCGGCGACTCCGAGACAGCGGGCACTGATCGCCGCGCTGGCCCTGGCCGGCGATCGCGGCGCTGCCATCGACGAATTGGCCGACGGCGTGTGGGGTGGGCGACCTCCGAGCAGTGCCCGCGCCTCCCTGCAGAACCAGATGACGCGGTTGCGACGGATGCACGGCGACGACCTCATCGTCTGCGAGTACACGCGGTACCGGCTCGGCCGGACCACCGACGTCGACGTGTTCGAACGCGTCGTGGCAGGGGCGCGGTCGGCGCCGGCCGCGGCGGCCACGATCGACTCGTTGGCCGGAGCGCTCGGGCTGTGGCGGGGAACGCCCTACGACGATCTCGCCGACAGTCACGCGGCCGAGATCGAACGCGCCCGCCTCACCCAGCTGCGGGGGCGGGCGGCCGACCTCCTGGCGATCGGTCGGATCAGGATTCGCGACTACGAGCAGTGCATCGTCGAGCTACGGGTCGAGGTCGAGGACGACCCGTACCGCGACCGGGCGTGGGAACTGCTGTTCGTCGCGCTCCAACGGGCGGGGCGGACCGGCGAGGCCCTCGCCGCCCATCGGGTCTATGTCGAACGGTTGCGCGAACAGTTCGGTTCGGAGCCGAGCGACGCGTTGACGGCGGTGGGCCGAGCGCTGCGGAGCGGTTCGCCGCTCGAGCTGGTGTCGGAAGGGATCAGCGTTCAGATCCCGACGTCGTCGTCGGAGGCCGTCTGCGGACACGATCCGATGGGTCGCCGTTGCCGGAGCCGCGGCCATCGACGGACCCGCCGGGTCGACCCGTGACGCCTCAGACCACCCACACCACCGCGCGGCCGCCGGGCGGGTCGTACCGACAGGCATGACCGGTCCGTACCGTCGCTCGGAGATGACCGGCGAGCAGCGGGTGATCGCTCTCGATTCCCTTGATCGTGCGCGACAGCAGCTTCCCGACACGTGACCGCACGGCGTCGTCGTACAGCCGGGCCCGGATCTCGTCGACCCCGGCGTCGGATGTGGCCATGATCGCCTCGATGTCACCGCCCTTGACGAGCCGGTCCAGGGCAATGGCGGGGAACGGGCGGCCCGGGTTCTGCACGAGGTGATGGAGCATCGCGAGACCCTTGCTCTCGCGTTGCGAGACATCGCCCATCACCCCGAACCCCACCCGCCAAGGGCGACCGGGCCGGAGGCGTCCGACGGTCGGGCCACCGAGGGGTGGGATGTGTTCGTCGGGACGGGTCAGCCGGCCGGTTCGCTCCAGGAGGGACCGATAGCCGCCGGCCCGGAAGAAGAGGCCGGCGGCACTCAGGAGTTGGTCGACAGCCGGTCCGCTCGTTGGCGGTCCGGCATCGCCGACGACCTCGGCACACAGCTTGATCCGGGCGAGCTCGACCCGGGCCAGTGCGCCCCAGAGCGGTGCTCGGGCATCACCGATCGCGATGGCCTGTTCGAGGCGGACGACTGCACTGTCGAGGTCGCCCGTCGCAGCGATGAGCGGACCCTCGGCCAGGGCTCGTGGCCCGAGCGGGACACCGTCCTCGACCAGAAGGGCCGGCTGCTCCCGCAGTGCAACCAGGAGCGTCTCGGCCATCGACGGCGGACCCACTCGCGACACCGCCCACGCCGCCGACGCGAGCTGCTGGTTGTCGCCGGCCGACAGGTCGACGTCGGCGAGGAGGGCTGCCGCCCGGGCCTCGTCGCCCGATGCCGCGGCGGCGCGGGCGCGCACCGCCGGACTGCCTCGTTCGGCCCACCCCGCGAACCGACCGGCGAGGAAGTCGACCTCCGCAGCGACGACGGGCGCGAGATCATCGGAGTCGATGAGGTCGGGAATGCCTCGCTCGATCAGGTCGTGCTCCGCCGGCATCGTGGTCAGCGTACGGTCGGCCGATCTCACGCGACGAGTCGACCGTGCTATGTAGATGGTCGACCCGAGGCAAACCAGCCACGCCGAGCGACACAGCAACGAGGACCGATGTTGGCGAACCGGCTCCCGTGGGAGATCGTCGAGACGCTGCCGTTCACCGACCGGGCGCTGATCGACTCGTGGGATCGACGGGTGGAAGCGGCCGCGAGCGTCGAGGAGCGCGTCATCGGCCTGGTGGGTCGGGCGCTGGCGCGGTACTGGGCGCCGGCGGTGGGCGCGACGGCCGAGTCGTGGGAGGTGACGGCACAGCGGCGCCACGACGACATCGATCTCGCACTCGGCCTCGCCCGCGACGGCGGTGATGCGGACCTGATCGCAACGGCGTCGCTCGGTCGGCTGTATGCGACATGGGGCCCGCCCGAGCCGATCGGCCGGCGCGTCGTCCTCGACGAGTTGGAGCGGCTCCGGCCTTCGGTGGCGGACCAGGAGCTGCGGATCCGGATCGTCGAATGGCAGGTCCTCGACCGGTTCGACGCCGGTGATCTGGCGGGGGTACGACGGTGGATCGATGCGTTCCTCGCCGAAGCTGCGGGTGTCGACTCGAAGCTGTTCGCCCGTCGTGAGGTGTTGTGGCGGGCCAACCTCGAGATGCTCGAAGGCGATCTCGACGAGGCGGTGCGGCTCAACGAGGAGGCGATCGCGTCGACCGCCGATCTCGCCGGCTCACCGTTCTCCTTCCAGAACGTCGCCATCACGATGGCCATCGCCACGTTCTTCCGAAAGGGGTTGGCCGATGTCCTCGACGCCATCCGCTCGATACGGGCGTCGTCGCCCCGTGTCGAAGCGAACTGGGATGTCGGGTTGGCGTTCGCCCTGTCCGAGGTCGGAGAGTTGGTCGAGGCCCGAGCCCGCTTCGACGAGCTGGCCCGCGACCGATTCGCCGCGGTGCCGCGAGACCTCAACTGGCTCGTGTCCATGCAACTGCTCGGGCTCATCGCGCTGAACCTCGATGACCGCGAACGTGCCGTGCACCTGCTCGACGAGCTCCGCCCGTATGCGATGCTCGACGGCACGCATGGTTCCGGGTATGCGTCGTACGGCCCGGTGGGACGGGTGGTCGGCCTTCTCGCAGCGTCGGTCGGGGCGGACGACGAGGCCGCATCGTGGTTCGACTTCGTTCTCACCTCGCGCGACCCCGGCCCCTGGACATCGCTGACCCGTCTGGATCGAGCGACCTCTCGAGCGCACGCCGACCCGGCCGGCGCGTTGGCGGACGCCGATCGAGCCGAGGAGGAGCTTCGGCGCTTCGGCCTCGACGCCCGTGCCGATGCGGCGCGGGCGCTCGCCGTTCGGATCCGGCTCGACGGCCATGGCGGTCCGGTCGCCCGGTTGTCCGGCGGCACGTGGACCCTCACCCATCCGAGCGGACGGGCCGACGTGCGCGACGGTGTCGGTGTGCGCTACCTCTGCCGGTTGTTGCGACATCCCGGCGAACGGGTCGATGTCGTCGACCTCGACGAGCGGATCGACCCGTCGCTCCCGAGGGAATCGGTCGTGGAGCCCTCGATCGACCGGGGGGCACAGGCTGCCTACCGTCGTCGGCTCGTGGAACTCGAAGGGATGCCCGTGCGCACGCGGCAACTCGATGCGGAGCGCGAGTTCCTCCTGAAGGAGCTGGCCGGCGCCGCACACCCGGCCGCCGCCTCGCGCGAGATCGAGAAGGCGCGGGTACGGGTGACGGCCGCGGTCCGCAGAGCGGTGGCAGCGATCAGCGACGCGTCACCCGGTCTCGGTGAGCATCTGGCCACCAGCGTGGAAACGGGTCGGCGATGCAGCTACCAGCCCCGCGACGGCATCGCCTGGCGGGTCGAGAGCTGACCACGCGTCGTGGGGTTGTTGGTGATCCGTTGGTGGGGATCGCGTAGAGAACGGGTTCCCTTCCAATCGAGTGACTCGAGGAACCCCCATGAGCAACCTCTCCTGCCGCGGCGTCGCGGCTGCCGTGGCCATGACGGTGGCGGCAAGCGCCGTCGCCGTCCTTCCCGCCGGCGCGGCCGTACCGACCGCCGGATGGACGGCATCGACCGGCAGTGCGGGATCGGTGCGGTACTTCGATGCCGCGACCGGTGACGACGGCTCGGTCGTCGTGGCCGGCTGGCAGCAGAGCGGCGGCGAGACCGACGGCGTCGTGCGCAAGCTCGACGCGGCGGGCAACGAGGTGTGGAAGCGGCTGATCGGCGACGTGGGCACGGCCGACTGGATCAACGCCGTGGACGTCGCCGATGACGGCACCGTCTTCGTCGTCGGTCAGACCCGCGGTGACATCGGCGGTCCCCGCGGTGGGAGCGACTTCGACGTCTTCGTGTCCAAACTCTCGTCGCAGGGGGTTGTCCAGTGGAGTCGTCAGTTCGGTCAGAACGGGGCGAACTCCGACGACATCGGTGTCGGCGTTGCCGCTGCGCCCGACGGATCGGTCTTCGTCGGTGCAACGGTCAGCTTCTCGGACAATCCGGCGGTGACGCGCTACAACAGCGCCGGCGTCCAGCAGTTCCAGTACGCCTACGCCTTTGCCGGTGACCGCATCACGGACATGGCCTGGTCCGATGCGTACGGCGCGGCGTATTTCGTGGGCACGGGCACGACCGGTGGGTTCATCTCGAACGCCTCCCTCAATGGCACCGACGGCGGATTCGCCAGGGTGGCCGGCATCGACGTGCAGGCGGTGGCCGTGGCCCCGAACAACGACATCGTCGTCGGCGGCGACGGATATCTGGCCCGGTACAGCTTCCTCCAGCTCCCGATCTGGTCCGACACGTCGGTGCCGCTCGACATCGTCGATCTCGACGTCGAGTCCGACAACAGCATCGTGGCGTTCACGACCAACACCTCCGGGGCGAGTCCGGCACTGCGGGGCTTCACGTCGAGTGGATCGCTCGAGAGCTGGTCCAAGCCGTTGGCCGCCCCGGCCGATGGCATCGTCGTCGCCACCACCGACGGAGGGGTCTTCGCCTCCTCGATCGGTGCGAGCTTCGACACCGTGCGTCTCGCCCGGTTCACCGGTTCGAGCACGGCCGGCCCGATCGCCGGGTTCACCGACGTGCCGGCGGGAGCGTTCTACACCGACGCCGTCGTGTGGCTGAAGACCGAAGGCATCACGACGGGTACCTCGGCGACCACGTACTCGCCGAACGATGTCGTGACCCGGGCCCAGATGGCGGCGTTCCTGCACCGTCTGGCCGGTTCGCCCACCGGTAGTCCTGCGTCGGGATTCAGCGACGTGCCCGCCGGTGCGTTCTACAGCGATGCAGTGGCGTGGTTGAAGGCCGAAGGCATCACCACCGGCACGTCGGCGTCGACGTATTCGCCGAACGATGTCGTGACCCGGGCCCAGATGGCGGCGTTCCTGCACCGTCTGGCCGGTTCGCCCGGCGGCAACCCCTCGTCGGGCTTCGGCGACGTGCCCGGCGATGCCTTCTACGCCGAAGGCGTCCGCTGGCTCAAGGACCAGGGCATCACCACCGGCACGTCGGCGTCGACGTATTCGCCGAACGATGTCGTGACCCGGGCCCAGATGGCGGCCTTCCTCTACCGCATGGCGACGGACTCGGACTGGGAGTACCCGGGCGCCTGACCGGCACGGTTGCGGCATCCGGAGCCGCGCCGGGCCGAAACTTCATCGCAATCCCGCTGGGGACGTCCGCCGGGCGGTAGGTTCTGGCCGCCGGGAACGGATCTTTCCCCGGCTTTGTTCTGCCTGAAACACGATCGCTAGGCTCATCCTTCGTGTCGGATTTTCTCCGTAGTTACCTCACTGTCGGGATCTTTGGTCTCGTCGGCGTTGCGCTCGTTGCCGTGTTCCTCGGCCTCGGCGCAATTCTGCGACCCTCGAACCCGACCGAACAGAAGCTCGAGACCTACGAGTCGGGTGTCGACCCGACCGGCGACATGTGGTCGCAGTCCAACATCCGCTACTACATCTTCGCCCTGCTCTTCGTCATGTTCGACGTCGAAGCGGTCTTCATCTTCCCGTGGGCCACACGCCTCGAGGCCTACGAGCTGTTCGGCCTCATCGAAATGGCGATCTTCGTCTACATCTTGCTGCTCGGGCTGGTCTACGCCTGGCGCAAGGGAATGCTCAGGTGGGTCTGATGGGTCTGGTCGAATCCGGCAAGGTTCCGAAGGGCATCACCTCGCTGCTCAACATGAGCCGCAAGTACAGCCTGTGGGTGTATCAGTGGGGTCTCGCCTGCTGCGCGATCGAGATGGGCGCCGCGTTCGGGTCGCCCCGCTACGACGTCATGCGCCTCGGGGTCATCCCGCTGCCGGCCAGCCCGCGCCAGACCGACCTCGTGGTCATCTCGGGCACGGTCACCGACAAGATGGCGCCGGCCGTGAAGCGTCTCTACGAGCAGATGCCCGAACCCAAGTACGTGATCTCCATGGGTTCGTGCGCGAACTGCGGCGGCCCCTACTGGGACTCCTACTCGGTCACCAAGGGCGTCGACCAGATCATCCCGGTCGACGTCTACGTCCCCGGTTGCCCGCCCCGGCCCGAAGCGCTGCTCGAGGGCATCGTCTTGCTGCAGGAGCGGATCCAGAACGAGGACATGGCCGCGCGTTGGAGAGGTGAGGCAATTGTCGTCGACTGACACCCCCACCGAAGAGATCGAAGAGATCGCCGCGCCCGACACCGTCCGCGAAGCGATGCTGTCGCAGCTGACCGGCGAACTCGGCGACGCGCTCGTCGGCAGCCATCTCGAGCCCGGCATCGACCTCACCATCCGAGTGACCGCCGCCGCCTGGGCCGACACCGCCGCGTTCTTGAAGAACGGCATGGGGTTCGGCTACTTCAACTTCGTCAGCGCCATCGACTGGCTGCCGTCGCCGTTCGGGCGCGACATGGACTCCCAGGTCGACATTGCCCTCGCTGCATCCGCAGACCCCGAGCCCGCGTCGGACGGAGCCGGTCCGGCGGATGACGGCGCGGAGATGACCTGGGGCCTCGCCGGTGGCGAGACCCGTTTCCAGGTGTTCGCCCGCGTCAACGACATCGTTAATCATCGCGCCGTCACCATCAAGGCCGACGTGCCCGAGGATTCGCTCACCGTTCCGAGCTGGGTCTCGGTCTATGCCGGCGCCAACTGGCACGAGCGTGAGGCGTGGGAGATGTTCGGCATCACCTTCGAGGGTCATCCCGGCCTGCGCCACATCTACCTGCCCGGCGAGTTCGAGGGCAATCCGATGCGCAAGGACTTCCCGCTGCTGGCCCGCCGCGTCAAGCCGTGGCCCGGCATCGTCGACGTCGAGGCCATGCCCGGCGACGACGACGAAGACGGCGAGGGAGAGGGTGATTCCAGTGACTGACATCACCGATCGCCAGCAGCTCAGCTACATCGCGGCCCAGGCCGCCGATGCACGGCTCAACCTCGAGCTCGAGACCGAGGGCATGACCCTCAACATCGGTCCCCAGCATCCGGCCACCCACGGCACCCTGCGCATCGTGGCCAAGCTCGACGGTGAGCAGGTCATCGCCGCCGACCCGGTCATGGGCTACATGCACCGTGGCTACGAAAAGCTCACCGAGGTGCGCACCTACCCGCAGGTGACCACCCTCATCAATCGCATCGACTGGCTCGGCAGTTTCGCCAACGAGGTGCCGTTCATCCTCGCCGCCGAGCAGCTGATGGAGGTCGAGGCGCCGCCTCGGGCCCAGTGGATCCGCACGATCCTGTTCGAGATGAGCCGCATCGCCAATGTGGTGCTGTTTCTCGGCGACATGGCCGTCCAGGTCGGCGCGGTCACGCCGGTGTTCTTCGCCTTCCGCGACCGCGAGCACATCCTCAACCAGATCGAGTCCGCCACCGGCGGCCGCTTCCACCCCAACTTCGACCGCATCGGTGGTCTCAAGGACGACCTGCCCGCCGGCTGGGTCGCCGAGACCAAGCAGGTCATGAAGAAGATGCGGGGCTTCTGCGACCAGATCGAGACCCTCGTCATGGGCAACGAGATCTTCCAGAAGCGCACCCGTGGCATCGGCGTCATCCCGGCCGACATCGGTCTGCAATACGGCCTGTCCGGCGCCAACATCCGTGGCTCGGGCGTCGACTGGGACGTCCGCCGAGACAACCCCAACGGCCTCGTCTACGACCAGGTCGACTGGAAGGTCTGGACCCACCCCGACGGTGATTCGTTCAGCCGGTTCTGGGTGCGGCTCCAGGAGGTCCGCGAGGCCACGAAGATCGTCGACCAGTTGCTCGACACCATCCCGGCCGGTCCGATCATGGCCAAGGTGCCGCGCATCATCAAGGTGCCCGCCGGTGAGGCCTATGTCGAGACCGAGAACCCGCTCGGCGTGATGGGCTACTACGTCGTGTCCAAGGGCGACCTGGTCCCGTACCGGGTGAAGATCCGCTCGGCGTCGTTCTCCAACATGTCGATCACGCCGTGGTTGCTGAAGGGCGTCTACGTGCCCGACATCATCACGATCCTCGGTTCGCTCTACTTCATCCTCGGAGACATCGACCGGTGAGTCTGCTCGCAGAACTGTCCTACTGGCAGCAGACCAGCCTGCGCGTCGTCGGCGGCCTCGCCGGCGTGCTGCTCGTGGCCGGCACGCTCGTGTACCTGCACCTGTTCAAGATGGTGTCGTTCATGCAGAGCCGCCTCGGCCCGATGGAGGCCGGCCCGTTCGGCTCGTTGCAGCTCCTCGCCGAGGTCGGCAAGCACCTCCAGAAGGAAGACATCTTCCCCCGCAAGGCCGACAAGTTCGTCTTCGCCGCGGCGCCCTTCGTCATCCTCGCCAGCACCTTCCTGCTCGTCGTGGTGGTGCCGGCCGGGCCCGACGCCTGGTTCATCTCGAACGATGTCGGTATCTATCTCGCGATGGCCGTGTCGTCGGTGTCGGTCATCGGCATCCTCATGGCCGGCTGGGGTTCGGCCAACAAGTACTCGCTGCTCGGCGGCCTGCGGGCCACCGGCCAGCTCATCGCCTACGAACTCCCGCTGATCCTCGCGGTCGTCGGCGTGGTCATCCAGGCCGGCACGATGAACATGCAGGGCATCGTCGCCGCCCAGGCCAACGGCGAGATCTTCGGCTGGGACGGGATCGGCAACCCCTACATCCTCACCCAGGGCGTGGCCTTCATCATCTTCATGATCGCCATGCAAGCCGAGCTCACCCAGGCGCCGTTCGACATGCCGATCGCCGAGTCCGAGCTCGTCTCGGGCTACATGACCGAGTACTCGGGCATGCGCTTCCTGCTGTTCTTCATCGGCGAGTTCGCCACCGCCGGCGTGTTCGCCGCCGTCGCCTCGGTGCTCTTCCTCGGCGGCTGGTGGGCGCCGATCCCGGGTCTCGAGTTCGACGACAACGTCTGGAACGTCCTCGGCCCGCTCCTGTTGATCGCCAAGATCGTCGTCCTCACCTTCGTCGTGTTCTGGGTGCGCTTCACCTTCCCCCGTTTCCGCGAGGACCAGCTGCAGCGCCTCGCCTGGAAGTTCCTCATCCCCATCGCCCTCGCCAACATCGTGGTGACGGCCGTCTTCAAGGTCTGGATCTGACATGGGCCTCGTACCTGGACTCATCAAGGGCCTCGGTGTCACCGGTGGCACCATCCTCAAGACCGTCTTCCCCGACGGGTTGAAGAAGCCCATCCCGGCGCCCTCGCGTGGCGCCGAGACCGTGCAGTACCCGCACGAGAAGGAACAGCCGGCGCCCCGCGCCCGTGGCGTCATCGCGCTGCACGAGGAGAACTGCACCTCGTGCATGCTGTGCGCCCGTGAATGCCCCGACTGGTGCATCTACATCGAGGGCCACAAGGAGAAGGCGCCGCCGCGCCGTGCGGGTGGCAAGCCCCGCCAGCGCAACAAGCTCGACCGGTTCGACATCGACTTCGCCCTGTGCATGTACTGCGGCATCTGTGTCGAGGTGTGCCCGTTCGAAGCCCTGTTCTGGAGCCCGGAGTACGAGTTCTCCGAGCCCCGCATCGCCGATCTGCTCCACGACAAGTCGCGTCTCGGGGAGTGGATGGAGACGGTTCCCGAGTTCGAGGACTACGAAGCCGGTTCCGAGGCGAAGAAGCTGAAGGTGCCGCCGACATGAGCGCACTGCTCGCGGCGATCTCCACCGACGCCGACATCATGGTCGCCCAGAACATCTTCTTCGGCGTCGTCGCCGCGGTGATGGTCGTCGCGGCCCTACGGGTCGTGACCACTCACAACGTCGTGCATGCGGCCCTGTGGTTGGTGATCGTGCTCGCCGGCGTCGCCGTCCAGTTCATCCTGCTCGGCGCCGAGTTCGTCGCGGTCACCCAGGTGCTCGTCTACATCGGTGCCGTCGTCGTGCTGTTCCTGTTCGGCGTCATGCTCACCCGGGCGTCGCTCGGCGAGGACGAGGGCGTCGACACCGAGAAACGCTCGATGGCCGCGTTCGTCGGCGTGCTGCTCTTCGCCGTGATGGCGTTGGCCCTCATCGACACATGGGGCGACGACCGGCTCGTGATCGACGAACCCCAGCGGGTCGCCGAGGTGAGCGACTCCATCTTCTCGCAATACATCGTCCCGTTCGAAGCCGTCTCGGTGCTGCTGCTCGCCGCGCTGATCGGTGCCATCGTCGTGGCCCGGAAAGACTGAGAGGGGACCTGATCATGCTGCTGAACCAGTTCCTGCTCCTCGCCGCCATCTTGTTCTGCATCGGCGTCTATGGCGTGCTCGCTCGCAAGAACGGCATGCTCGTGCTGATGTCGATCGAATTGATCCTCAACGCCGTCAACATCAACCTCGTCGCCTTCGGTTCGCTGACCGACGACGTGGCCGGCGAGGTCTTCGCCCTGTTCACGATCGCCGTCGCCGCTGCCGAAGTCGGCATCGGCCTCGCCATCGTCTTGCTCATGTACCGCAACCGCCGAAGCATCGACCTCTCCGAGGCCGATCTCATGAAGGGCTGAGGGGAAGCTGATGAGTTCACTTCTCGCCGTCGCCCTCCCGTTCGTCACCGAGGGACCCTCCGAGGTCTCGAGCGTCACCCACGAGGCCGGCTGGTTCCTCGAGAACGCCTGGATCATCCCGCTGCTGCCGGCGATCTCGTTCCTGCTCATCTTGTTCTTCGGGAAGCGCATGCCGAAGAAGGGCGCCGAGTTCGGTATCGCCGCCGTGGGGATCGCCTTCCTGCTCGCCGTGCTCACCGGCTTCAGCTGGCTCGACCATCGCGACAACTTCGACGGCCCCCTGGCCGAGTCGCCCTCGACCCATGCCGACGACTCACACGCCGACGACACGCATGCCGACGACACGCATGCTGACGATGCAGAACACAGCGATGACGCAGAGCACTCCGATGACGCCGAGCACTCCGACGAGGAGGCACTGGGCGTCGCCGTGATCGACCAGGACGGCACCTCGTCGTCGGACGCCGTCGTCCTGACCGCCGAGGCCGAGGGCGAGGAAGGCGGCGAGCATCCCTATGTCGCCGTCCAGAACTCGACCCAGTGGCTCCAGTCGGGCGGCATCGAGTTCAACGCCGGCATCCTGGTCGACGGCTTGTCGGTGATGATGCTCTTCGTCGTCACCCTGATCTCGCTGCTGGTCCACATCTACTCGACCGACTATGTGAGCGGCGACCGCCGCTACACCCACTACTTCGCCTTCCTGTCGCTGTTCACGGCGTCGATGCTCTTCTTCGTCCTGAGCGACAACATCCTCCAGATGATCGTGGGTTGGGAGCTCGTGGGCGTCTGTTCCTTCGCCCTGATCGGCCACTGGTGGGAGGAGAAGCCCAACAGCGACGCGGCGCTCAAGGCGTTCCTCACCAATCGCGTCGGCGACGTCGGCCTGCTGGTCGGCATGATCACCCTGTTCTTCGCCGCCGGTGGCGGACAGACCTTCGACACGCTGGCCATCAACAACGCGATCAACCAGGGCGCCGTCGGCCACACCGCCCTCGTCGTGGCAGCGGCCGCCCTCACCGCTGCGGTCATGTCGAAGTCCGGCCAGTTCGTCCTCCACACCTGGCTGCCCGACGCCATGGCCGGACCCACCCCGGTCTCCGCGTTGATCCACGCGGCGACCATGGTCGTCGCCGGCATCTACATGGTCGCCCGCCTGTATCCCGTGTTCTTCGAGGGCATGCAGATCGGTGGATCCAGCATCAACCTGTTGTCCACGGTTGGCGCGGTCACCCTCGTCCTGGCCGGATTGCTGGCCTTCGTGCAGACCGACATCAAGAAGGTGCTCGCCTACTCGACGGTGTCGCAGCTCGGCTACATGGCGATGGCGCTCGGCGTCGGCGCCTGGACGGCGGCGATCTTCCACCTCTTCACCCACGCCTTCTTCAAGGCCAACCTCTTCCTCGGGTCGGGTTCGGTCGCCCACGCGGTCCACAGCTTCGACATGAAGAAATCGATGGGCGGCATGAAGAAGTTCATGCCGCGCACCTACATCACCTTCATCATCGGTTCGGTCGCGCTGGCCGGTCTGCCGCCGCTCGCCGGCTTCTGGTCCAAGGACGAGATCCTCGTCGGCACCGGCGGCTGGGGTCTCTTCGGCGGCACCGGGGGCAACGGTGCCTACACCTTCCACCTTCTCATGGGCATGGTCGGTGCGGCGCTCACCGCGGCCTACATGACCCGGTGCATCTATCTCACCTTCCACGGTGAGTACCGCGGCAACGACCACCACGACGATGCCCACACCCACGCCGACGATGGCCACGACACCCACCACGACCCACACGAGTCCGGGCCCCGGATCCTCTGGCCGCTCTACATCCTGTCGGGCTTCTCGATCCTGGTCGGCTTCCTCAACCTGCCGAAGGGCTTCCAGCTGGTGCCGAAGTCGCTGCAGCTGCGTTTCGAGCACTTCATCGAACCGGCCGGTGCCTCGTACTTCCCGGCGATCGCCCATGGTGCGCCGAGCTGGTCACTGGCCGTCATCTCGACGGGCATCGCGCTCTCCGGCATCGGTGCTGCCTACTGGTACTACTTCGTGAAGGTCGACGGCCTGGCCAAGCAGACCGGGCAGCACCTGACCGAGCTCCCCAACGGTCTCGTCACCACCAACAAGGCCGCGCGTACCGCCCACAAGGTCCTCGTCGAGAAGTACTACCTCGACCACCTCTACACCGGGGTCATCGCCGGCTTCACCAAGGGCCCGCTGGCCCGCGCTGCGTACTGGGTCAACCAGAACATCATCGACGGTGCCGTCGACGCCGCCGGACGGACCTCGGTCACCGTCGGACGCAATGTCTACGACAAGCTCGATCAGGGTCTGATCGAGGGCGTCGTCAACGGCTCCGGCAAGGTGTCCGACGCCACCGGCCAGGAGCTCCGCCACATCAACACCGGCAAGGTCCAGAACTACGCCGCCCTCCTCTTCGCCGGTGCAGCAGTGCTCGCCGGCGCTTTCATCGTCATTCTCGCCCTCTAGGAATCCCGGAACAATGGACACACTGGACACCAACAACTGGCTCCTCACCGCTCTGGTCTTCGCCCCGCTCGCCGGTGCGCTGATCATGGCGCTGATCCCCGAGAAGGAAGAGGACACCCAGAAGCAGTGGGCGATCCTCGTCTCGCTGATCACGCTCGGCCTCGGCGTCGGCCTCCTCGTGACGTTCGACTACGACCAGGCCGGGGTGCTCCAGAACTTCGTCGACGTCAAGTGGATCGAGGTCATCGGCGCCGGCTACACGATGGGCGTCGACGGCATGTCGCTGCCGCTCATCGCCCTCACCGTCCTGGTGATGCCGCTGGTCTTCATCTACTCGTGGAACCACATCCCCAACCCGGGGAACCCCAAGGCGTTCCTCATGCTCATGCTCATCCTCGAGACGGGCATGATCGGCACGTTCGTGGCCCAGGACCTCATCTTGTTCTTCGTCTTCTTCGAGGTCGTGCTGCTCCCGATGTTCTTCATGATCGCGGTGTGGGGCGGCGAGGATCGCCGCTACGCCTCGCTGAAGTTCTTCCTCTACACGTTGTTCGGTTCGGCGCTCATGTTGCTGTCGTTCCTGGCGCTGTTCTTCCTCACCGGCGCCGAGACCGGCGAGTACACGTTCAACATGCTGGCGCTGTCGGAGAACGCCGGCGACGGCATCGTGCGCTCGACCCAGCTCATCGTCTTCGGTGGCATGTTCATCGGCTTCGGCGTCAAGGTGCCGATGTTCCCCTTCCACACCTGGCTGCCCGACGCCCACACGCAGGCCCCCACGCAGGGCTCGGTCATCCTTGCCGCCGTCCTGCTGAAGCTCGGCACCTACGGCTTCATCCGCATCGCCATCCCGATGCTGCCCGAGGCCGCCGAGGCCTGGGCCCCCTGGATCGGTCTCCTTGCCGTCATCGGCATCATCTACGGCGCTCTCGGGTGTCTGGCCCAGACCGACATGAAGCGCCTCATCGCCTTCTCCTCGGTGGCCCACATGGGCTTCGTGATGCTCGGCATCTCGACCCTCACCGACTTCGGCATCAACGCCGCCATCTTCGGCATGGTCGCCCACGGCCTGATCACCGGCATGCTCTTCTTCGTCGCCGGTTCGGTGAAGGACCGCTATCACACCCTCGACATCGGCCGTCTCGGCGGCATGCTCGTCCAGGCCCCCAAGCTCGGCTGGATCCTCGGCTTCACGGCCATGGCCTCGCTCGGGCTCCCCGGTCTGGCCGGATTCTGGGGTGAGTTCCCCGCGATCTTGTCGGCCTACAACCCGGCCGCCGGGCTCCCCGAGGAAACCTTCCGCGGCTACATGGTCGTTGCCGCCGTCGGCACGGTGCTCGCCGCCGGCTACCTCCTGTGGCTCCTCCAGCGCACCGCGATGGGCGAACCGTCCGAGGAGTTCGCCGACGACCCCCACATCACCGACGTCTCGACGATCGAGTGGATCGCGTGGACCCCGTTCCTCGTCCTGATCGTCGTGCTCGGCGTCGCCCCGGGCCTCGTCTTCGAGGTCACCGATCCGGCCGTGGTCGAGTCGCTCAAGGGCTGCCTCGAGACCGGATGTGAGGCCGCTCGCGCCGCTGCGCAGGTGGCCGGAGGCTGAGCATGCTTGCCCTACTCGCCCAGGCTGAATTCGTTCGGCCCCCGATCGACTGGCACGCCGCCGCGCCCGAGCTGACCCTGCTCGCGTTCGGCGCGCTGTTGACGATGATGGACATCGGGTGGCTCGAGAAGGGCCGCAAGTTCGCGGCTCCGATGGCCTCCATCGCCCTCCTCGCCACGATGATCCCGATCCTGACCCTTGCCGCCGACGGCGCCGATCGGTCGATGTTCAACGGGGCCTTCGTCGTCGACAACTACTCGCTGATCATGAAGGCGATGTTCGTGCTCGCCGGCTATGTCGTCGTGCTGTTGTCGACCAACTACATCGCCGAAGGCGACTACTGGGAGAACGAGTACTACGGCCTGCTCGTGAGCTCGATTCTCGGCATGGTCCTGATGGCGTCGGCTCGTGACCTCATCTCCATCTTCGTGGCCCTCGAGCTGCTCTCGATCCCGGCCTACATGCTGGCCACCTGGCGCAAGCGCGACCTCAAGAGCAACGAGGCCGGCCTCAAGTACTACCTGATGGGCGTCTTCGCCTCGGCGGTGATGCTCTACGGCATGTCGCTGCTCTACGGCAGCACCGGCTCGACCCTGCTCACCGACATCAACACCGCGGTCGGCGGTGCCGCCGACCCGACGGCTGTCGTCGTCCTCGGCATCATCTTCGTGGTGGTCGGCTTCGCGTTCAAGGTGTCGGCGTTCCCGTTCCACACCTGGGCCCCCGACACCTACGAGGGCGCGCCGACCCCGGTCACCGCCTTCTTGTCGGTGGCCTCGAAGGCCGCCGGCTTCGTGGCGCTCATGAACGTGGTGTTCGTCGGCCTGCTCGGTCGCGACGATGTCGTCGAACCGCTCATGTGGGTCCTCGCCGCCGCCTCGATGACGGTCGGCAACCTCGTCGCACTCCGCCAGACCAACATCGTGCGCATGCTCGCGTACTCCGGCGTCGCCCAGGCGGGTTACATGATCGCCCCGCTCGCCGTCATCGGCGACGTGCCCGACACCGCCCTCGGCGCCGTCGTCACGTATCTCGTGATCTACGCGGCGATGAACCTCGGCGCGTTCGCCGTGGTGATGGCGGTCGCCCGCAAGACCCGTTCGGCCGAGATCAGCGACTTCCGGGGCCTGTTCCACTACGCGCCCGGGCTCACCGTCGCGATGACGATCTTCCTGTTCTCGCTCGCCGGTATCCCGCCCCTCGGCGGCTGGTTCGCCAAGTTCCGGGTGATCGAGGCCCTCATCGACGCCAACAACCCGTCGGGCGTGGCGCTCGGTGTGGTCGTCGCGGTCAACTCGGTGATCGCGCTCTACTACTACGCCCGGATCGGGCTCGGGATGTGGGTCGAGGAGGCCCCCGATGGCGATCTGAGCCGGGTCGACGTGCCGGTCTCGCTCCTCGCGGCGATCGGCCTGACCGGCATCGTGACGATCCTGTTCGGCCTCGGCGTGGTCGTCGGCGACTTCACCGACCTCAGCCTTCTCGCCGTCGGCAGCTGACCCAGGCCAGGTCGTGACGGCTGAGTCGATCACCGATCGTCTCGAAGCCCTGATCGCCGGCCGGGGACCCATCCCCGTCAGCGACTACATCGAGGAAGCGCTCTACGGACCCGACGGCTTCTACATGGTCGGCGGTCAGGCCGGGCGACGGGGCGACTTCCTGACCGCGCCAGAGGTCGGCCCCCTCTTCGGCGCCGTCGTGGCCCGCGCCGTCGACCACTGGTGGCGCGAGCTCGGGAGCCCGACGGAGTTCACCGTTCTCGAGTGGGGGGCCGGACCCGGCACCCTCGCCCGTGGCGTCCTCGCGGCGAACCCCGAGGTGCTGTCGAGCGGTGCCCTGCGCTGGTTCATGGTGGAGCGCTCCCCGGAGCAGCACGCCCGACATCCGGTCCACGAGCGGTTCTCCTCTGCCCTTCCCGATGACGTCCCCGGCGTCGACGTCGGCGTGGTGCTCGCCAACGAACTGCTCGACAATCTCGCGTTCGACATCGTCGAACGCACGATCGACGGCTGGGCCGAGATCCTCGTCGACGCGGTCGATGGAGCGTTCGTGGAGCGACGGGCGCCGGCGCAGCCGATGGCCGACATGGCAGCCGGCACGGTTCCCGTCGCCTCCCGCTTGCCTCGTCAGCGCCAGGCCCGCGCGTGGCTCACCGACGCGAAACGACGCATCGACCGTGGTCGCGTGGTCGTGTTCGACTATGGCGCAACGAGTGCCGAGCTCGCCGCGAGAGACGGCGCCTGGTTGCGCACGCATGCGGGCCACACCGTCGGGGCCGATTGGCTCGCCACTCCCGGCTCGTGCGACATCACCGCCGACGTCGACCTGGATCAGCTCCAGCTCGAGCATCCGGCCGATCGCCACGAATGTCAGTCGGAGTGGCTGCGCCGGTTCGGGATCGACGAGCTGGTCGAGGAGGGCCGCGAGATCTGGGCCCAATCGGCCGGCGTCGGCGACCTCGCAGCCCTCACGGCGCGCAGCCGGATCCGCGAGGCCGAAGCGCTGTGCGACCCCGGTGGCATGGGCGGCTTCCACGTCCTCGAATGGGCGGTCGGGCCACCCGTGCCGTGACCCGGAAATGGGCCGGGCGACCCTGGCCCCGACGGTGGGTCCGCGGTTCCCTGGACACCCATGGCGCTCACCGAAACCCAGGATTCCATCGGCGACGGTCGGTCGTTGCACGTCGACCACTTCGGCCTGAGCATCGGACCGGTGTCGGTCGGCCTCCCTCCGGCCCGCACCGCCGACGACGTGTACCGCCGCTACCTCGACCTCATGCGGCTACTGCAGCGCGGACCGGTGTCCGTCGTCGTCGCCCCGTCGGACGATCTGGTCGCGTTGGCCGGGGCCACCGGCGCCGCGCCGGCGTTCATCGCCCGTCGTCTCGCCGCGCTGCAGAAGAGCTGACCGCCGGCCTCTTGGGGTCGGGCGGCGCCGAGGCCCTACACTCCGGAACCGTGACGTTCACCGACCGACTTCCGCTCACCCGTCAGCGGGTGGCCGATGCGGCCCTGGCGTTCATCGACGAGCACGGGCTCGACGGCCTGAGCATGCGCAAGCTCGGTGCCGAGCTCGGGGTCGAGGCGATGTCGCTCTACAACCACGTCACCAACAAGGCCGATCTGCTCGGGGCGGTTGCCGAGCGGCTCTTCCAGGATGTGCTCGACGCCTACGGCGAACCCTCCGGCGACTGGAAGGTCCATGCCCGTGCGTTGTGTCACGCGTATGTCGATGTCGCAGCGGCCCACCCGCTCGCCGTCAGCTTGCTGATCACGCCGACGAACGGTTCGCAGTCGGCGCACGAGTTCGATCAGCGCATCGTCGGCGCGGCGCGGCGCTTCAGCGACGACGACCGGATCGGCGCGCTGGCGTTCGCCACGGTGTCGAACTGGGTGATCGGCACCATCGTGCAGCAACACGGACTCATGGGCCCGGCGGTCATCCGCGAGCCCGCGGCCGCCGACGCCGAAACCGACGACGAGCTCATCTGTTTCCAGCGAGCCGCCGAGCAGCTGTCGGCCGACGAGCGCTTCGACGAAGGCCTCGAGGTCGTGCTCGCCGGCCTCGAAGCCCGCTACTTCGACGCCCCACCTTCGTCGGAGTAGCCCGCCGCAGCCTGCGAGGCGACAGGGGCCTCGACAGAGGCGAACCGTTCGTCGGCGCGTCGGCGCTGCGAGATCATGTACTTCCGGCCCAGCCACACGGCCAGGGCGATGATCGGGACGAAGGGGAGCAGTGCCCCGACGACGATCATCAGGATGCTGACGACGGCGATCATGGCGTCCCATCCGCTCGAGAACGAGTCGCCGAAACCGGGCAGCGGGTCATCACCCTCCGCCGACAGGAACACCGCATCGTCCGCCGTGAGCTCGAGCCCGTCCGACGTGGCCGGCGTGGCCGAGACCTCGATCACGATGTCGGTCCCTCCTGCGACATCCACCCGGTTGACCGACCCGCCTTCGGCGTCGAGTTCCACGGTCAACAGGAGCTCGTCGCCGGGCGAGATCTCGTCGAGGGTGGCAACGCCGTCGAGGATCTCGAAGTCGTCGACGCGGAGCCGCAGGGTCGGCGACTCGACATCGATCGCGGTCAGGGTGTCCTCACCGGTGTTGTTGACGCTGACGCACAGCACGGCGGTGTCGTCGGCCCCCATCGAGAGGCTGGATCGTCCGGGGCAGGCATCGTCGGCGCTCGTGCCGAGCCAGGCGACGACCTCGACCTCGGGCTGGAGACGGTCAGGGTCGAGTTCGAGGATCGTCAGCGTGATGGTCGACAGGGCGATCTGATCGCCGATGGTCTTGCGCTGACCGAGCAGTCGCTCCAGATCGGCCTGCCGGGTCGCGAGTTCCTCCTCCAGTTGGAAGATCGTGTTGAGGTCGCGTGCGTCGTCGAGCAGGGCCTGGACCCGGGCGACGCTCGACTCGGCGGCGATGATGCGTGCGTCGAGGTCGACGACGACCTCGGTGACGTCGTCGCTGGTCGTGCTCTCGCTCACGATCCCGACCCCCGGTACGCGGGTGATCGCGGCGATGAGTCGATCGAAGTCGAGTGGTGGCACCCGGATGGTGAGCACGGCGCGCGGCGTCGGCTCCGTGGACGTCTCCTGGCCCCAGATCGCCCCACCGTTGTCGAAGACCGTGTCGATGATGGTGTCGGTCGTGGCGCCCACGTCGGCCGCCTCGATCACGATCTCGCCCGTCTTGATGATCTGACGGCCGAGGAAGATGGGGACGACCTCGGCCTGGGGTCGTTCACCGGGATCGGCGGGCTCGTCCTGGGCGAAGGAGTCGGCCGTCGTGCTATCGGACCCGAACCCCTCGGCCTCTCCGTCGGCGTCGCTCATGTCGCGGTCGTCGGTGCGGTCGTCGGGTGCCTCGTCGCTCGCGGGCGGCGGTGTCGGGTCGGTGGTGACCTCGTCGAAGCCGCCGGCATCGTCGGTACTGGTGTCGCTGTCGGTGTCGGCATCGCTGCAGGCGGCCAGCAGCAGCATCACCGCGGCGAAGAGTGCGAGTAGTCGTCGTGACATGGATCCCCCAGGAAGTGTGTCGTCGGGGGGTCAGACGAGAACGGCGCGGCGATTGGTTCCCGGGTCACGGGAATGGCTGCGTTTCGTCACCTCGTCGTAGTGTTCGTCACACGGGTTCCCGAACGAGGTTCGGGTCTGCATCGAGGGGGACACATGGCCGATCAGGGCGTTCGGGAGCGACGAATCCACATCCGGACATGTCATCTCTGCGAGGCGATGTGTGGCCTCGAGGTCCATGTCGAGGCGGACGAGGCCGGTGAGGAGACCGTCGCTCTGATCCGTCCGAATCGCGACGACGTGTGGTCGAAGGGCCACATCTGTCCGAAGGGCACGGCGCTCGGTCACCTGCACCACGATCCCGACCGGCTGCGGGTGCCGATGATCAAGGGCGACGACGGTGTGCACCGCGAAGCCACGTGGGACGAGGCGTTCGCCCGGGCGGAGGAACTCATGAGCGCCGTGATCGCGGAGCACGGCAAGGAAGCCGTGACGATCTACATCGGCAACCCAGTGGCCCACAACTTCTCGCTGAGCCGCTACACGGGTCTCCTGATGGGGCTGGCCGACCTCCCCGGACCGATCTACTCGGCGGGCACGGTCGACCAGTGGCCGAAGAACCTCACCTGCTGGACGATGTACGGCAACCAGTGGCGCATCCCCGCCCCCGATCTGCCCAACACCGACTACATCGTGGTGATGGGGGCCAACCCGCACGCGAGTCAGGGGTCGCTCCTCGCGTGCGCCGACGTCCTCGGTGAACTGGATCGAGTGCGCGAGCGGGGCAAGGTCGTGGTGATCGACCCTCGCCGTACGGGCACCGTCGACCATGCCGACCAGTGGTTGCCGATCCTGCCCGGCACCGACGCGGCTCTGATGCTGGCCGTCGTCCATGTGTTGTTCGCCGAGGATCTCGTCGACCTCGGCCACCTGGCCGATCGCCTCAAGCATGTCGACGAGGTGGCCCGCATCGCCGAGGACTTCCCGCCGGAACGGGTCGCGGCGACCTGTGGCGTCGATGCCGACGAGATCCGCACGCTCGCCCGCGAGTTCGCGGCCGCCGACCGCGCCGTCTGGTATGCCCGGATCGGCACGTGCAACCAGGAGTTCGGGACCCTGGCCTCGTGGTTGCCCGACGTGATCAACGCGCTCACCGCCAACCTCGACACCGAGGGTGGCCTCATGTGGGGCAAGCCGATCGCCTGGTCGGCGACGCTCAAGGATCGGGGCATGCCCATCGAGTTCGGCCGGTTCCACAGCCGGGTTCGTGGGGCTCCCGAGGTGATGGGTCAGTTCCCCGTGTCGTGCATGGCCGAGGAGATCGCGACGCCGGGTGAAGGGCAGCTGAAGGCGCTCGTCACCGTGGCCGGCAACCCGGTGATCTCCGCACCCGAAGCCGACAGGCTCGACGATGCCCTGCCGCTGCTCGACTGCATGATCTCGATCGACAACGCGCTCAACGAGACGACCCGCCACGCCGACGTGATCTTTCCGGGCCTCTCGCCGCTCGAGCAGCCCCACTACGACGAGCTGCTGTGGTCGTGGGCCGTGCGTTCGGCCGGGAAGTACTCCCCGACCCTCTTCGAGCCCGAGGACGGACGGCCGGGGGAGTGGGAGGTCCTCATGCGGGTGGGCGCCATGATGGGCGGCATCCCGCAGGAACACGTCGACGTGAAGGCGATCGACGACGGCTACTTCGCCGCATTCGCCGAGATGGGCGGCGCGGACCCGGCGGTGGCCCTGGCGGCCTGTCCCGAGCCCGGTCCCGAGCGACTCGCCGACAACGCGATCCGCACCGGGCCGTGGGGCGATCGCTACGGCGAGAACCCGGGGGGCCTGACCCTCGACTCGTTCCGGGCGGCGCCCAACGGCCTCGACATGGGTCCGATGGTTCCCCGCATCGACGAGATCATCGCCCACGCCGACGGCATGGTCGATCTCGCGCCGGACCATGTGGTCGCCGACATCCCGAGGCTGGTCGAGCGGCTCGACCGGGACCCCGACGGGCTCTTGCTGATCAGTCGACGCCATGTGCGCTCCAACAACTCGTGGATGCACAACATCAACGTGTTGGTGAAGGGAAAGGACCGGTGCACGCTGCTGATCCACCCCGACGACGCCGCGGCCGCCGGCATCGTCGACGGTGCCCTGGCCCGGGTGAGTTCCGAGGCCGGTTCGCTCGAGGTGTCGGCCGAGGTGAGCGACGAGATGCGGCCGGGGGTCGTCTCGTTGCCGCACGGATGGGGTCACGACAAGCCGGGGACCCGCATGTCGGTCGCCCGTGTACACGCCGGCGTCAACAACAACGTGCTCGCGCCGGGCACCTTCGTCGATGTGCCGTCGGGCAACGCCGCGGTCAACGGCATTCCGGTCGAGGTGTCGCCGGTCCGATAGCCGACCCACTTGCTCATGACCACGATTGGTGGTCAAATTCACCGCGATGCGTGGGATTGGGCGATCCGGAGGGCGGGAGCCGCGGCGACCCGGCGCGGTGCACCTCCCGGTGGGGGTGGGCGCGGCCGCGGTGCTCGCGCTGGCCGTCCTCGCGTCGGGCTGCACGGTCGCCTTTCGGGACCCGGGCGTCGTCGCGGGCTGTGGCCCGCTGCGCTACACCCTCGACACCGCCGACGTGTCGTTGTCGGCGGGGCGGCGCGCGGCGATCCACGACGCGGTCGAGGAGTTCGCGACCCTCGTCGGGCGTGTCGTCGTGGAGGTCACCGCCGGCAGTGCCGCCGACGGTGCCGCCGGTGATCCGGTGCGCATCGTGTTGGCCTGGCCCGAGGAGTCGCCCGATGGTCTCGGCTTCGCCGAACCCCAGGTCGTCGGGACCACATACGTCGGCGGATGGATCATGCTGAATCCGAGCATCAGGAGCGCACCGGCAGGGCTCATCCGTCGGCTTGTGCTGCACGAGCTCGGACATCTCCACGGTCTCGACGATGTGACCGACCCCGGCGAGCTCATGGACCCGTCGCTCGCCGCGACGAACTGGGGGCCCGGCGATCTCTTCGGGCTCGCCATGACCCACGGTGGCGGCTGCGAAGGCTCCCTGCTCTCCTCGGAGTTCCAGGCCCTCGCGAGCTGAGCGGGCTCGGCCTGTCCGGCTACTCGGTGTGGACGACCTTGAACGACTCGATGGCCCGCCCCTCGAGGCCGGCGCCGGTGCCGCCGGCGTGGGCCCACTCGCGGATCATGGTCGGCAAGGTGTCGGCCCGCGGCGCGTTCTGCGACTCGTGGGCCATCAAGGCCTCGATCTTGCGATCGAGCGAGTCGGTGATGTCGACATGGAGGTTGTGGTCGTTGCCCGCCATCAGCCACACCCGGGGCACCGCGTGGGGTTCGTGGCCCTCGGCGAGCAACTCGGGGAAGGAGTGCCCGTTGCGGGCGTCGGGGTACACGGCCGACACGGTCGCTTCACCGGCCGCGAGATGGTCGGGATGAGCGGCGTAGATCCGGTCGAGGTTGCGCACCGGTGTCTGGGTGATCACGAGATCGGGCCTCACGATCCGGATGAGGCGGGCAATCGCCTTGCGTAGCGTGAGGTCGGCCACGAGGTGGCCGTCGGGGAAGCCGAGCCAGTGGAGTTCGGAGACACCCACGATCGCAGCCGCGGCCGTCTGCTCCTTCCGGCGGATCTCGGTGAGCTCCGCCGGGCTGAGGTGCGCCGGCTCGCCGGCCTGGCCGCTGGTGACGAGGCCGTAGACGACCTCGACGCCATGGTTCGTCAGGGTCGCGACCGTGCCCGCGGCACCGAAGTCGATGTCGTCGGGGTGCGCGACGACGAGCAACGCCTTGCTCGGCAGGAAGTCGTCGTCGGCGTGGATCAGGTCTGCGAGCGCCATCGAGCCAGCCTACGGATCGGCGATCGGCTCAGACGTCGGGAATCCCCATGTCGAGGTTGGAGCCGGTGATCCCCCCGTCGACCCCGAGGAACTGGCCCGTCGTGTAGGCCGATGCGGGCGAGGCGAGGAAGAGCGCGGCCGCGGCGATCTCGTCGGGCTCGCCGAGGCGACCCAGCGGCGTCGACTCGTTCATCGCCTGTTCGAGTTCGGGGGTCTGGAGCACGATGTCGAGTGCCGAGGTGGCGATCGAGCCCGGGCACACCGCGTTGACCCGGATCTTGGGGGCGAGGTCCTGGGCAAGCGCCTTGGTCAGGTGGACGAGCGCGGCCTTCGCCGTGCCGTAGGCCGCGAACCCGCGGCTGGCGAAGAGCCCCGCGGTCGACGCGATGTTGACGATGTTGGCGCCTGGTCGCTCGACCAGGTGGGGAACCGCGAGCTGGCTCAGGTTGAACGCCGTCGTGACGTTCCAGCGCATCGCCCCGTCGAAGGCCTTCTCGCTGGTGTCCATGAACGCCTGCGGCATCGAACCGCCGACATTGTTGACGACCACGTCGATGCCGCCGAACTCCGTCACGGCTGCATCGACCAGCGTGGCGAGCCCTTCGCGGGTCGAGAGGTCGCCGGCGACGACCACGGCACGTCTCCCGTGGGCCTCGACCTCGGACGCCACCGTGGCCAGCTGCTCCGCGGTCCGTGCCCCGATCACCACGTGGGCACCGGCCTGCGCGAACATCGCAGCCGTGGCTGCGCCGATGCCGCGACCGGCCCCGGTGATGATGGCAACTTTGTCGTCGAGTCTGAATTGGTCGAGTCCCATGGATCACGACCGTAGACTTTCGGCGCGATGGAAACGACTTCGACGACCGACGAGCGCGACGACATCACCGGCGGCGCCGAGGCGTTGTCGGCGATCCTCATGGCCGACGACGTGTCCGGCGCGTTGTGGTCCGCCGTCGACAGCGGCCGCATCGACACGCTCGTGCCCGAACTGCCCGCGCTGCGGATGGAACAGGACCCCATCCATCGCCACAAGGACGTGCTCTCGCACACCATCGCCGTCGTGGCGAAGACTCCCGCCGACGTGATCGTGCGGCTCGCGGCCCTGTTCCACGACATCGCGAAGCCCCGGACCCGCAGTTTCGAACACGGCGGGGTCACCTTCCGCCACCACGAGGTGGTCGGCTCCCGCATGACCCGTCAACGGATGGCGACGCTCGGCTACGACGACGACACCGTCGACGAGGTCAGCGAGCTGGTCCGGCTGAGCGGTCGCTTCAAGGGCTACGCCGAAGGGTGGTCCGACAGCGCCGTGCGTCGCTACGCCCGCGACGCCGGTCCTCTGCTCGGCCGCCTCAATGCGTTGGTCCGTTCCGACTGCACGACGCGGAATCGTCAGAAGGCCGCCGATCTCCAGTCGGCCATCGACGATCTCGAACGTCGCATCGCCGGCCTCGCCGAGGAGGAGCGTCGCGCGGCCGAGCGTCCGCAGATCGACGGCCAGGCCGTGATGGCCCATCTCGGCACCGGCGGCGGCCGCCACATCGGCGACATCCTCCAGATGCTGCTCGACGTGAAGCGAACCGAGGGCGAGCTCTCCGACGACGAGGTCTACGCCCGGGTCGATGCGTGGTGGCGCGAGCACGCCGCCGACTACGGATCGCTCGCCGACTGAGCACGCGGCGGGGGTGAGGTTCGCCGCGCAGTGTCGGCACGTGGCACGATTCGTGTCGACGGAGGCGACAACATGACCAGCACCACCGACGACGAGATCTACTACGACCCGTTCGACTTCGACGTCGACGTCCGGGCTCACGAGGTCTGGCGGCGGATGCGCGACGAGACCCCGATCTATCGCAACGACGCCAAGAACTTCTTCGCGCTGACGCGCTACGACGACGTGCTGGAGTGTCTGCTCGACACCGACACCTATGTCTCGCGCTTCGGCACGACGCTCGACATGATGAGCGACGACGAGTTCCCGCTGCCCATGTTCATCTTCCGAGACCCGCCCGAACACACCTTGTTGCGCAAGCTGGTGAGCCGGGCGTTCACCCCCCGCAAGATCGACGGGCTCGAGGCACGCATCGAGCGGGTCTGCGGCCGATTGCTCGAACCACTCGAGGACGCTCCGGTGTTCGACTTCGTCGAAGCGTTCTCCTCCCTCCTTCCGCCGACCGTGATCCTCGCCCTGCTCGGCTTCCCGGAGGGGCTCGAGATGGAGATGCGGGCGTCGGTCGACGGGGGGCTGGCGATCGACGAGGACACCACGACAGGGAGTCGAGTTCTCGTGGAGGGCGAGAATCTCGGCAACGCCGTCTACGAGATGATCCCCGATCTGTGCAACGAACGTCGGGTGAACCCCACCGATGATCTCCTCACCGTGTTGGCAACGCACGAGCGCGAGCTCGAGGACGGCTCGACTCGTCCGCTGACGAACGACGAGATCATGGGCTACGTGGCCCTCATCGCCGGGGCCGGCAGCGAGACCGTGGCCCGGATGTTGGCGTGGGGCATCGTCCTGCTCGCCGATCACCCCGACCAGCTCCGCGAGCTGGGGGAGAACGACGCGTTGATCCCGAACGCGATCGAGGAGATCCTCCGCTACGAGGCACCGTCTCCGGTGCAGGGTCGCCGGGTGATGCGTGATGTCGAGTTCCACGGCCAGGTCGTGCCCGCCGGGTCCAACCTCTTGCTGGTCAACGGCAGCGGCAATCGCGACGAACGACACTTCGCCGACGCCGATCGTTTCGACATCCATCGCGACATCGACCGCCACCTCTCGTTCGGCTACGGCGCCCACTTCTGCATCGGGGCCGCGCTCGCCCGCCTCGAAGGGCGGATCGGGCTGGCCCAGATGGTGCAGCGCTACGGGACCTGGGACGTCGACCACGCCGCCATCGAGTGGGTCCACACCTCCACCGTGCGGGGCTACAAGTCGGTGCCGCTCACCGTCTGAGAAAACCGCTCGGATCGCGCTGCGTGGCGCCGGTAGCCTGCTCTGCATGGACGTAGGAATCGTTGGTGCCACCGGCCAGGTCGGCGGCGTCGTACAGACACTGCTCGCCGAGCGGGACTTTCCGGTCGACACGCTGCGGCTCTTCGCCTCGGCCCGTTCCGCGGGCCGCACGATCGAGTGGCAGGGCCGCGACATCACGGTGGAAGACGCAGCCACGGCCGACTACACCGGCCTCGACATCGTGATCTTCTCCGCCGGCGGGGCCACCAGCAAGGAGCTGGCCCCCAGGGTCGCCGCCGCCGGCTGCATCGTGATCGACAACTCCTCGGCCTGGCGTATGGACCCCGACGTGCCGCTCGTCGTCCCCGAGGTCAATCCCGAGGCGCTGCGCGACATCCCCAAGGGCATCGTCGCCAATCCGAACTGCACCACCATGGTCGCCATGGCGCCGCTCAAGGCGCTGTCCGACGAAGCCGGTCTCGAGGCCCTCGTGATCTCGACCTACCAGGCGGTTTCGGGCGCTGGGCTCTCCGGTGTCGACGAGCTCGACACCCAGCTCCAGAAGGTCGGCACCGACGGACCGGGGCTCACCTACGAGGGTGGCGCCGTGGCCCTCGAGCACGGTGAGAACTTCGTCGAGCCGATCGCCTGCAACGTGGTGCCCTTCGCCGGTTCGCTGGTCGACGACGGCTCCCTCGAGACCAGCGAGGAGCAGAAGCTGCGCGACGAGAGCCGCAAGATCCTCGGTCTCCCCGATCTCGCCGTGTCGGGCACGTGCGTACGTGTCCCCGTCTTCACCGGCCATTCGCTCTCGATCAACGCCCGGTTCTCGTCGGCGATCACCGTCGAACGGGCGATCGAGCTGCTCGGCCGCACCGAAGGTGTCGTCCTGACCGACGTGCCCACCCCGCTCAAGGCCGCGGGCGCCGATCCGACCTACGTCGGTCGTGTTCGGGTCGACCCCACTGTCGAGCACGGCCTGTCGCTGTTCGTGTCGGGCGACAACCTCCGCAAGGGTGCGGCGCTCAACACGATCCAGATCGCCGAGTCGATGGTGGCCCAGGGCCTGCTTTGACCCGTCGCACCGCGGCCGTCGCAGTGGCGCTCGCCCTGCTGGCTGCGGCCTGTGGCGACGATGCCACGGCGCCGCCCGATGACCTCGAGGCGCCGGCGGAACCGGTGAGCTGCGACTCGTTCGGCGCGGCGCGTGCCCTGACCGAGGTCGGGATCACCTACGACTACGAACCGTCGGACTCGATGGCCGATCTCGCCGCGGCGAGCCGCGTGGTCGTGCGGGGCCGGATCGCGTGGATCTCCGCCGGTGATGCCGAAGGATCCGATGTCGTGGTGCTGTCGGTCGAGGTCGACGAGCTCGCCCTCGATCGTCGCGGCGACCAGGCGGTGGAGCAGATCACCGCCGGTGAGATCATGTCGATCGTGGTGTCGTACAACCCGAGCCATGTCGGCTTCGGCACGATCCGTGACGCGATCGAGCTCGGCACCGGGGTGGTCGCATTTCTCGGTCCGGTGACCCCCGACGGGTTCCGTCGGCCGCATCTCGAGGGTCTGTGGCTGGGGTGCGGCGAAGAGGGCGCCCACCACGCGGGGATCGCGCCGTCGTGGGACTCCGGTTCGACATCGTTGGCGGCGGTGCTCGAGACGCTCGACGCCGTGGCGTGAGTGTTCAGGGCGGGTCGGTGACGTAACGCTGCATCGCCTCGTCGAGGTCGATGTCGAGCTGGTTGGCGAGCGATGCCAGCCAGGCGAGCACGTCGCCGAACTCGTGGAGCTGCTGCTCGCGCGTGCCCTTGCGCACCGCTTGGGCGAGCTCACCCAGCTCCTCGCACAGCCACGCCACGGTGGACGGCACGCCCCGCTCCCGGTCGGTCGCCCCGTAGAGCTCGTCCATCAACCGCTGCACCTCGACCAGTTCCATGGTCTCCGACCCTAGGTCAGGCGGTCGGACGGGTCGCGGCCGACGGATGGTCGCCGAGGGCCCAGCCGAGCGTGCGCATGAGCACCGTGGCGGCCGGTCGTATGGCGAGTGGTTCGGCCAGCGGAGCGACGGGCAACCGCAGGGCGCGACGGGCGTGGCGGGGCAGCATCGACACCGCTGCGGTGAATGCCAGTCCGTAGGCCGGGCGAGTGGCCAACGGGAGTGGTGGCCACGCGAGGAAGCGGACGGTTCCGCGGGCCTGGCTGCCGATGTGGTACTCGGGGCGGTAGCTGTGGAGCACGGCGGCGAGGTCGTCGCGGCTGCGTGGGGCCCGACGCACGCCGAGTTTCTCGGCGATTACGGCCATCTCCTCGACGTACCGGTCGCCCGCGCCGGCCGACAGCGGGGTGGCGCCATATCGCTCGCGGGCCCGCAGGAAGCTGTCGACCTCGGTGCAGTGCACGAACTGCAGCAGGTGGGGATCGGTGGCGTGATAGGGCCGTCCGTCGGGGGCGTGGCCCTGCACCCGTTCGTGGATGCGGCGGACGACGCGTATCGCCGTCTCCGCCTCGTCGGTCGTGCCGAAGGTCGTGGTGCCGACGAAACCGCCGGTGCGGTGGAGACGCCCGAGTGGATCGCGGCGATAGTCCGAATGGTCGGCGACGCCGGCCATGGCCAGCGGGTGCATCGTCTGGAGCAGGAGGGCCCGGATGCCTCCGATGATCATCGACGCGTCGCCGTGCACCTCGAAGGTGGCGCTGTCGGGCCCGAAAAGGCCGGGGTCGTCCTCGAAGGGGACCGACCGTTCGGGGGCATCGGTGGTGCCGGCGAGGACGCGGCGGATCCCTCGTCCGAACCGATTCCGGAAGTCCTCGAGGGATTCAGTGGCGGGGATCACGTCGTACGCATCGTACGGGCGTGACCCCCGCCGTTGGTGGTCGGACCTACCGACGCCCCGGTCGCAGCCGCCGCGGGGGGACGGGGCGGGGCGCAGGTCGGGTCGGTCGATGGACCGGTCCGCGCTCGCGCCATGCCGGGTACATCTGCCGGTCGCGGATGAACGCGAGGACCATGAGTTCGTGCATGATGAATCCTTCGAGTGATCGAGGGGTCTCGGGGGACAGACGACCGGCGGGGACGCGCCGGACCGGTGAGGGTGCGGCGGACGTGGCGACATCGCGGGGTCGGCGCAGGGACGCCGCGCAGGGGCGTCAGGCCGGGCGCTGCGTCAGCGGGTACCGGGGAGCACGGCGGCGATCAGCGTCGCGAGGATCGTGAACATGATGCGTGCTCCTTTCGCCGGTGGAACGACCCGTCGTCGTTCGCCGTGGGGCACCGTACGAAATCGCGGTGCCGCCGTCGAACGAATTACGCGCCCGGCGCGACCGAGTCGTTCAGCGGGAGGCGAAGAAGTGGCGCAGTGGCGCAGCTTCGCGACGTGACGCCGCGACCGGCTCGCGTTCACGGTCGACGAACACGCGGCAGTCACACCACATACAGGCCTCGTTGCTGAAGCCATGGCAGTGCGAACCCTCGTGGTGACCGCACGAGCAGTGGCGCTCGGGTGCGAAGAGGGCGTCGATCAACGAGGTCACCTCGTCCCATCGGAACTCCCGAACCGGTCTTGAGCAGTTCCGAGATGGGCGCCGGCGGCTACTTCGCGGCGCTGATGACGCCGGTGACCGCCGATGCGTCGAGCCCCAACGGTTCGGCGTCGATGCCGAAGACGTAGCGGAAGAAGCCGGTGGTGGCCTGATGGATTCCGGGCCACACCTCGGTCACGTCTCGGTTCGGTTCCTCGCAACCGTCGGTTCCGAGCCGGCGGACACCGTCGTCGAGGAACTCGCTCAGGCCGGCGGCGTCGGCCAGGCCGATGAGGGTGGCGTCGCCGTCGCCGACGGCGCAGAGATCGCTGAAGGCCAGGTGTCCCGAGTCCTCGAACTCCAGATACCAGCTGGGTGCCGGTGCCCGATCGAAGGCGTCGCGTGTGCGGGTCGGTTCGATGATCGTGTCGATGCTGCCGGCCATGAACATCGACGGAACGTCGGGCAGGTCGGTGTCGGCGGACGCGCCCGACGCGAACGACACATAGCCGGCGAACCCGCCGGTCGCGACGACGCCGAGGGTCGTGCCGCCGCCGGCGGAGTGGCCGCTCATGCCGAGCCGTTCGCCGTCGATCGCCGGGCCGAGCGTGTCGTCGGCGAGGACGAGCTCGAGTGCCGCCAGCACGTCGTCGACCGACGTCGGCGGATCATCGGGCCCGCCGAGGAGGTTGGCCAGCGCCCGGCTGGGATGGTCGGCCGAGGCAACGACCATGCCCCACGACGCGAGGTGGTGGGCGAGGTTGGTGGACTGGAATCGGAACGAGGTGGAGCCGTGGCTGAACAGCACCAGCGGGAACGGCCCGTCCTCGGCGGTGGTCGCGTCGCGGCCGGCGGCCACGGTCACGCGATCGTTGAGATCGTCGGGCACGAGGTTCGCCATGATCTCCGGGGTGAAGTCGCGCACGGCGTAGGTGTCGGTCTGCCCTTCGGCGTCGGGGCCGGCGGGGTACCAGATCTCCACGAGGTTGCCGGTGGGCAGTTCGCGGGTGGTCACGCCGACGGGGTAGGGGCCCACCTCGGCCAGGTCGGCGGCCGTGATCGACGGCGGGGTCTCGCTCGTTTCGGGGACCGTTGTGTCGGGCTCCGCGGTGGTGGTCGTGGACGGGAGATCGACGGCTCCGGTCGGGTCACCGTCGTCGTCGCCGCACGCGGCGGAGAGGAGCGCGAGGGCGAGCAGGCAGGTGGTGAGGCGGCGCATGGCCAGAGGCTACGGGCAGACTCGCATCGGTGCCCATCGTGTGCTCCACTCTCGGGGTGGACATCAGAGAAGCCCTCTACACGACCCGTGCCATGCGCCGCGTGAAGCCCGATCCCGTACCGCTCGACGTGCAGGCCCGCATCCTCGATGCCGCGATCCGCGCGCCGAGCGGTGGCAACGCCCAGGGCTGGCGGTTCATGCTCGTCGACGACAAGGAGCAGATCGCGAAGATCGCGGCGCTCTACTCGGAGTGCATCGACATGTTGTGGGCCACGGTCTACAAGGACCAGGTCGACCACGCGAACAACTCCGACGACGCTGCGGCACGCACGTTTCGGACGATGATGAACTCGGTCAAGTGGGCCCAGGACAACTTCGACACCTACCCGCTGCTGTTGTTCGCCTTCGACCAGTTCGACACCTCCGGCGGGTCGATCTTCCCGGCGGTGTGGAATGCGATGCTCCAGGCCCGCGCCGACGGGGTCGGCTCGTCGTTGACGAGTGTGCTGGTCTTCAAGAACGACGAGACGCTCGATGTGCTCGGCGTGCCGAAGGAGGAGGGCTGGCGGATGTCGTGCTGTGTGCCGTTCGGCTACCCGACGGGCAAGTGGGGCGTCGCCTCCCGTCGTCCGGCCCACGAGGTGTCGTACCGCAACACGTGGGGGACGCCGGTCGGGTTCGAGATCGACGAGCCGCTCTGGCCCTAGGCGTCCCAATCCCACCTGGTCGCGGCGGGACCGAAATCCTCCGGCGTCTCGATCATGCCGAATGCCCGCTCGGGCACGACCTCGAACGCGGTGTTCTGCCGGAGGAACTCGATCATCTCCTCGGTGCCGCCCATGTCGGGTTCGTCGCCGTACTTGGCGGCCCACCGCTCGGCCATGGGCAGCAGGGTCGCCTCGCCCAGCGGCTCGGCCCGGCCTTCGAGCGACACGACCCGGGTCGTGTCGTCGTTGGTCACGACCACCTGTGGGTTCGCTGCGATGTTGCGGACCTTGCGGGCGTTCGGCGCACAGCTGAAGCCGAACCGCTCCCGTTCGGGCATCCACACGCCCCATACCGGCATCGAGTGCGGGCGGCCGGTGGCGCTGACGGTGACCAGCCAGAAGTTGCGGCACTCGGCCAGTCGTTCCTCGGCCCATGACCAGGGCAAGGTGCCGTCGAGTTCCTCGGGCACGCCGTAGGCGGCCATGTCGGGGCGGGAGATGCGGGGCATGGACAGACACTACGGGCACAATGGCGTGATGGCCGAGGCTCGCACGGTGTTCATCGGTGTCGACACCGGAGGCACCTACACCGACGCAGTCGTCTACGACGACGCCCGTGGCGCGGTGCTCGCGAAGGCCAAGTCGCCCACCACGCACGACGATCTCGCCGTCGGTATCGAAGGGGCCCTCGATCGGGTCCTCGCCGATGCGGGCGTCGACCCGACGGCGGTCGGACTCGTCTCGATGTCGACCACGCTCGCGACCAACGCGTTGGTCGAGGGGGTGGGGCGCCCGGCGTGTCTGGTGCTGATCGGGTTCGAGCCCGAGGCCCTCGACCGGGGTGGGCTGCGCGAGGCGCTCGGCACCGATCAGGTGATCGCCGTGGCCGGGGGCCACACGCCGCACGGCTCCCCCCAGGCCCCGCTCGATCTCGGCGCACTCACGAGGGCGCTCGATGCCCTTCCCGACGATGTCGAGGCGTTCGCGGTCACCGCCCAGTTCGGCGTGCGCAACCCCGAGCACGAGCTCGCCGCGCGCGACCTCATCCGCGAGCGCACGGGCCTCCCCGTCACCTGCAGCCACGAGCTGTCCGATGGTCTCAACGGGCCGAAGCGCTCGGTCACCGCGCTGCTCAACGCCCGATTGATCGCGATGATCGACGAGCTCGTCTCGACGACCACGGCGATCCTGCGCCGACGAGGCATCGACGCGCCGGTCATGGTGGTGCGTGGCAATGGGTCACTGGTGTCGGCCGACTTCGTCCGTGATCGTCCGGTCGAGACGATCCTCTCGGGGCCGGCGGCGAGCCTGATCGGAGCCGCCCATCTCGCCGATGCCGCCGACGCGCTCATCGCCGACATCGGCGGCACCACCACCGACATCGCCGTGCTGCGTGGCGGGCTGCCGGAGTTCGGCGCCGAGGGCGCGACGGTCGGGGGGCACCGGACGATGGTCGAAGCCGTTCTCATGCACACGCACGGCATCGGCGGCGACAGCGAGGTCGCGCCGGCCGAGCGCGCCGCCGGCCCCCAGCTCGTCATCGGGCCGCGCCGGGTGGTGCCGATCGTCCTGTGTGCCCAGGTCGATCCCGATCTGGTCGAACGGACCATCACCCGCCAACTCAGGGCCGAGACGCCGCCGGCCGACTGGGCCGGCGTCTTCGCGTCGACGACGTCCCGCGCGTCGACGGCTCGTGTCGATCGCACCGAAGCCGCGGTTCTCGAGGCGCTCGGGTCGGGCTGGGCCGCGGCCGACCTGGTCGTGGCGTCGAGCCTCCAGGCGGCGGCGCTGCGTCGTCTCGTCGCACGGGGGATGGTCCGACTCTCGGCCCTCACCCCCACCGACGCCAGCCATGTGCTCGGCGTGCAGACGACGCACGATCCGGCCCCCGCCCGCCGTGCCGCCGAGCTGTTCGCCCAGCGTCGCGATCGCTACGGCAACCCGATCGCAGGCGGGGCCGAGCAGCTCTCGCAGGTCGTCGTCGACACGTTGACGCGGCGATCGGTCGAAGCGATCCTCGCCGCCGCGCTGGTGCGAGATGGCCTGTCGCCGGGGGCCGTGGCGTCCGAACTCGTCGGGGCCGCGCTCGATCGCACGGCGATCACCGCCCGGCTCGACATCGGGCTCGCGGTGCCGCTGGTGGGGCTCGGAGCCCCCGCGGCCACCTACTACCCGGCCGTCGGTGCTGCCCTCGGCACTCCGGTGCACATCCCCGACCATGCCGATGTGGCGAATGCGATCGGCGCGGTCGTCGGCCGGGTCCGCATTCGTCGCCAGGTGACCGTGACGGCGCCGCGTCGTGGAGTGTTCCGGGTGCACTCCGGGCCGGAACCGGAGACCGCCTACGACCTCGATGACGCCCGGCGGCGGGCGACCGAAGCGGCGACGAGGACCGTCAGTGCGGAGATGGCCGTGGCCGGCGCCGCCGAGTTCGACGTCGAGGCCCACTGGCACGAGAAGTCGGCCGACGTCGAGGGCCGTGAGATGTTCGTCGAGGGGGTGGCGACCGTGATCGCGAGCGGTCGCCCGAAGCTCGACTGAAGTACCGTCGGGCGCATGCCGCTCGATGACGAACTCACCAACCGGGTCTCGTGGAAGATCCCCAACGCGCTCGCCCTGGTCGGCTCGAAGGCCGGCGACGAGCGGAACGCCATGACGACGAGTTGGATCTCACAGCTGTCGATGGAGCCCGTGCTGATCGGCATCGGTGTCGACAACTCGGCGGTCACGCATCGTCTGATCACCGACGGCGGGTGCTTCACCGTGAACCTGTGGGACAGCGACGACACCCGCGTGTTCGTCAAGTTCTCGAAGCCCGCGGTGGACGACGGCGAGACCCTCAACGGACGTCCGGTGCGGGCCGCCACCACCGGCGCGCCGGTGTTCGACGAGGCGATCGCCTGGCTCGACTGCGAGGTCCGCCAGTCGATCGACCTCGGCACCCACACCCTGTTCATCGGGGAGTTGGTCGATGCCGCGATCAACGACGACGAGAAGCGGGCCGCGTCGATGTCCGACACCCGCATGAAGTACGGCGGGGTGAAGCGGCACTGAACCGCCTCGGACAACGATCGTTCAGCTGGCGGCGGTCAGGCCGAGCCGAATCCGGGGTCGCTGTCCTGCGGTGTCCTCGGCGGGGTTCGGGGCCAGACGAGGTGTTCGTCGACGAAGAGACCGAATGTGGCGCCCGGCTTCGGGTCGCCGACGACGGTGCCGAAGCCCTCGGTACCGAGCCGTTCGAACTCGTCGAGGCTGATCAGGGTGACACACACCGGCCGGGCGCCCCGCAGCACGCTCGGCGCATAGACGGCCATCAGTGGCGACAGGGCCTGGTGCTGATCCCGGTGGCCGGCGGGGGAGACGGCCACGATGAGCGCGACGCCGCCCGCGATGGCCGCGGTGACGGCGGCGAGTTCGCGCGGGAGGCCGACGGCGAGAAGGACCGACACGACCACGGCGGCCGTGATCACAGTGACCGTCAGACGCTCGGCCCGATGAATGTGACGATCCGGCGAGGATGTCGCGTTGCCCAGGAACGTCCGGTACGGGCGCAGGCCGATGGCGGGGTTCTCGTCGATCAGGACGCGGGCCTGGAAGGCCCGCTGCTCCTCCTGCCAGCGCAGATCCATGGACAGAAGCTACGCCCGCTCGGGCGTCGTGTTCGAGTCCGCACGGCGCGCGAAGCGCGGCTCGGGCCGTCCCTGGATGCCGAGATCGACGGCCATCAGGTCACCGGGGGTGAAGCCGTCCCTGCCCTCGACCGAAGGCTTCGAACCGGCGGCGCCGATGGAGGTGACATAGAGCGTCGACAGGTCCGGTCCCCCGAACGCCGGCATGGTGGGCTTCTCGACGGGCAACTCGACGCGTCGGTCGATCTCGCCGCGTGGGGTCACGCGGATGACGGACCATGCGTAGATCGAGGCAGACCAGTAGCAGCCGTCGGCATCGAGGCAGGCGCCGTCGGGCTTGCCCGGCAGCGGGTTGTAGTCGAGGAACGGTCGCACGTTGCGGCGTTCGCCGGTGTCGGTGTCGTAATCGGCGACGAGAACGGTTTGGGTGGGTGTGTCGGCGAAGTACATGAGGCCGCGGTCGGCGTCGAAGGCCAGCCCGTTCGGAACCCCGAGATCGGTGAGGAGGGTCTCCGTCGATCCGTCCGGATCGATCCGATAGAGGCTGCCGGTCGACTTGGCGGCGCTGGTGTCGGGCCACATGGTGCCGACGACCATACGGCCCGAGGGGTCGACGCGGCCGTCGTTGCACCGGTTGCCGGTGGCAGCGTCCTCGAGATCGAACCACGGTGTGATCGCCCCGGTTGCCCAGTCGAGCCAGACGATCCGATGCTCGGTGGCGACGAGCAGCTCGCCGGCCCGCTCGGTCAGTGCGCACGACCCGGGGCGGGCGCCGATCGGCCGTTGCTCGTCGATCCCCGTCGCCGGATCGAGACGGTGCACGGCGTGTCCGTCGATGTCGACCCAGTAGAGGACCTGCTCGAGTTCGCTCCAGAGCGGGCACTCGCCGAGCAGGATCCCGCCGGTCGCGGCGCGGTGGACGTTCTCCATCTCTCGAGACTACGGGGCGAGTGTGGGCACGGCTCCGACCGCTGTCGTAGCGTGCGGAGATGTCGAACACCGTCCGCCCTCGCCTCGCGTTCGTGCAGTCCATGTGGCACGACGACATCGTCGACCGTGCCAAGGACGGTTTCACCGAGGTGGCCGGCGGGGTGGCCGACATCGAGTACTTCGCGGTGCCGGGCGCCTTCGAGATTCCGCTGTTCGCGAGCTCGTTGGCCGGGACCGGCCGCTTCGACGGCATCGTGGCGGCGGGATTCGTCGTCGACGGCGGGGTCTATCGCCACGAGTTCGTGGCCGACGCCGTGATCGGCGGGCTCATGCGGGTCCAGCTCGACACCGGTGTCCCCGTCTTTTCGTGCGTGCTCACTCCGCAGCAGTTCCACGAGCACGAGGACCATGTCCGGTTCTTCACCGAACACATGGTGGGCAAGGGTCGAGAGGTCGCCCGTACGGCGCTCGAGACCCTCTCGGTACGCGCCGCGCTCTAGAAGACCGTGTAGCCGCCGTCGACGCAGACCTCCTGGCCCGTGTGGAACGTCTGCGACGGGTCGGCCAGGAACGCGCCGACCTCGCGGAACTCGCTCGGGTCGGCCCACCGACGAACCGGCGTGCGACGGGTGGTCACCTCGCGGAACCGTTCGTTCTCGTAGGGAGCGGCGGCGAGTTCGGTGATGGTCCAGCCGGGGAGGAGCGAGTTCACGCGGATGCGGTGGCGGGCGAGTTCGACGGCGAGCGCGCGCATCAGACCGTTGAGGGCGGTCTTTCCCGTGCCGTAGGCGTAGTTCCCGGCTGCACCGTGGATCGACGAGGTCGACGACACGGTGACGAGGCTTCCGCCCTCGCCCTGGTCGACGAGGTGGCGGGCGGCCTCGCGGAGGGTGACGAACGCGCCGTCGAGGTTGATGCGCATGACCGTGCGCCAGTCCTCGAGCGTCACGTTCAGGATGCCGCCGCCGATCCCGCTGTGGCCCGCGTTGGCGAAGCAGCCGTCGAGGCGACCGAAGTCGTCACGGCACTGCCGCATGGTCTCGATCACCTGCTCCTCGTCGCCGACATCGCAGATGTAGGACCGAGCGGTGGCGCCGAGGGCCTCCAGGGTGGCGACGGCCTCGGCGTTCTTGTCGGCCTTGCGACCCCAGATCGCCAACGATCCGCCGGCCATCGCGATTCCTTCCGCCATGCCGAGGCCGATACCGCCGTTGCCGCCGGTGATGACGAACACCTTGCCCGAGAGATCGATCATCGGGGCATCGTAGTTCGGGCGGCCGGACCGCCGACCGGCGCAGTCGGACGCGACGCGTCGTATTGACGAGACGAACGCCTACGCCACGGTCACACGACCGCGCCGAAAAGGCTGCCGATCGCGGCGGTGACCGCCATGGCGAGTGCGCCCCAGAACGTCACCCGCACCGCAGCCGCAGCGACGGGCGCGCCACCGGCCCGGGCACCCACGATCCCCAGCACGGCGAGGAACACCAGCGCGGTGAGCGCCACGATCGCGATCTGCGCCCCGCCGGTGGCCAGTGCGGCGGCGAACAGCGGAAGCGCAGCGCCCGCCGCGAACGTCGCGGCCGAGGTGAACGCGGCCTGGACCGGGCGGGCCGTGGTGGTCTCGGAGATCCCCAGCTCGTCTCGGGCGTGAGTCCCCAGGGCATCGGCGGCTGTCAGACCGACGGCGACCTCGAGCGCCAGCTCGGGGTCAGGCCACGGTCCTGGTAGATGCGCCGGAGCTCCTCGAGTTCCCGTTCGGGTTCGTCCCGCAGCGCGGCTCGTTCACGACCGAGGTCGGCTCGACGCGGCGACCCCGATCACGAGACTCGCGGTCGACACGATCCCGTCGTTGGCCCCCAACACGGCGGCGCGGAGCCAGCCGATCCGGTGGGTTCGGTGGGTCTCTTTGTGGGCCATGGCTCCACAGTGTCCCAGCAACGCCGCGTCGGTGCCGCGGGCAACGCGTTTTCGCCGTTCACTGCTCGGCAACACCGCCGAAACATGCCGGCGCGATGTTCGCGTCACTTCGTGAAGCGGGGCTGGAACCGCACGGAGGTACCCGGCTACCTGCCGGGTATTGGTCGCACCGCATCGGTGCCCGAAAGCAGGGAAACAATCATGGCAGTCATCTCGACCGCGGCGTTCGCCCAGGTCTCGATAGAGGACGTGCAGGCGAACCTCGACAACGTCTGGGTCCTGGTGGCGGCAGTGCTCGTCATCTTGATGCAGGCGGGTTTCGCGCTCGTGGAGGCCGGGCTCACCCGGGCGAAGAGCGTCGCCAACATCTTCATGAAGAACCTCATGGACTTCTGTGTCGGTGCCGTGGCCTTCCTGGCGCTCGGCTTCGCCATCGCGTTCGGTGGCAGTCTCGACGGGTTCGGCAAGTTCTTCGGAGCGAAGGGCTTCTTCCTGGGGGAGGGGGCGTTCACCTACGGGACACTGACCGTGCCGGTCTTCTTCATGTTCCAGGTGGCGTTCGCGGCCACGGCGGCGACGATCGTGTCGGGCGCCACGGCGGAACGAACCAAGTTCCGGGCGTACCTCGTCTACAGCTTCGTGATCAGCCTCTTCATCTATCCGGTGGTGGTGCGCTGGCAGTGGGGCGGTGGCTGGCTGTACCAGGGCGTCGGCCTGCCCGGCATCTACCACGACTTCGCCGGGTCGAGCATCGTTCACATGGTCGGTGGCTGCGCGGCGTTCTGGGGGGCCCGGGCCCTTGGCCCGCGCCTCGGGCGCTACGACAGCGAGGGTCGGCTCCAGGCGATCCCCGGACACAGCATCCCCTACGCGATCCTCGGCTGTTTCGTGCTGCTGGTCGGCTGGTACGGCTTCAACCCCGGCTCGGAGTTGGCGGCCGACGGGGCGATCGGTGGCATCGCCGTCACCACCACGGCGGCCGGTGCGATGGGTGCCATCACGGCCATGATCACGATCTGGATCCGGACGGGGAAGCCCGATGTGGGCATGACCGGCAACGGTCTGCTCGCGGGGCTCGTCGCGATCACCGCAGGGTGTGCCGCGGTGACGCCGCAGGCCGCACTGGTCATCGGCGGCGTCGCCGGTGTGCTCGTGGTCCTCGCCGTGTCGTTCTTCGACAACGTCATGAAGATCGACGACCCGGTCGGTGCCATCTCGGTTCACGGGGTGTGCGGCGCGTTCGGCACGATCTGTGTCGGCCTGTTCGCCCGGAGCGATGCCGAGGGCTTCTGGCAGAAGGGTCTCTTCTACGGGGGCAACACCGATCAGCTGGTCACCCAGGTGCTCGGCGTGTTGGCCATCCTCCTGTGGGTCTCGATCACGTCGTTCGCCCTCTTCGCGGCGTTGAAGGCATTCGGCGGTCTGCGGGTGTCGGAGGCGGAGGAGTTGGCCGGTCTCGATGTCGAGGAGCACGGTTCGTCGGGCTACGGCGAGGGCTTCGGCCGCTTCGCCGCCTCTGCCTCGCTGCCGAGCTGACGTCGAAGGCGGTACGGTTGGGTGATCTGCCGCTGGCGCGGCAGATCACCGAATCGACTGCCCAGGGAGATCCGCTCATGAGTGTTCTCCCCATCGAGCGCTGCGCCGATGTGCGCCTGGTTCCCGACGCCCGCCGTGTGATCGCAAAGCCCTTCCTTCCGGGAGAAGAGGTCTTCCCCGACGGGACGTCGCGCATCGAGGTCGTCGTACGGCGAATCCTGGCGATGGACGAGTCGGTGGTCCACACGACGCTCGCGGCGGTGCGCGAGGACTTCGACGGTCGTCACCGAGATCTCGATGCGGTGCTCCACACCAACTTCGAGCTCGTCGCCCGGCGGGTCGAGCTCGCCGACGATCTCTCGGCCGAGCGGAGACTCCTGCTCGGGGCGTACTTCACCCACGAGTACTCGATCGAGGCGGCCGCCCTCGGCAACCCCTCGATGGTCGCCGCCCCTGATCAATCGGGGCTCGCCGCGGGCGAGACGCGCTTCGTCATGAGCCTGCGGGCGATCGGTGAGGGCCACATCTCTTCGATCGAGTTCCGCTCGGGCGTGATCGATGCCGACATGGGCATCACCGTCGATCGCAGCAGTCGACATGCCGAAACCGGTCGGCGAATGGGAGCCGAGTACGACAAGGACTTCTTCGAGTCGAAGCTGGCCGAGCTGGGGGCGTTGAACGAGTACGCCCGGATGGTGATGGCCGACCTCGGCCCCCGATTCGCGATGGCGGACTTGGAGGTCGCGCTGCAGCGACTCGACGAGGAGGGGGTCGATCACATGATGACGCTCGAAACGCGCCACATCCTGCATTGGCTCGCGTCGTCGAACTACCGCATCGAGTTCCCCCCGGGGAACGACATCTCCGAGCGGGTGATCTTCCCGGGTGGCCCGACCGAGAGCCACGGGATGGAAGATGTGCGTCTGGTCCGGTTCGTCCACGACGACGGGACGGTCGTGTACTACGGCACGTACACCGCGTTCGACGGCCACCAAATCCTTCCCCAGCTCATCGAGACCGAAGACTTCGTCGATTACCGGATCGCAACCCTGAGCGGCCGGGCCGCGCAGAACAAGGGCATCGCCCTGTTCCCGCGAAAGCTCGACGGCGAGTTCGTCGCCCTCGGCCGGCAGGACAACGTGAACAACTTCCTGATGCGATCGCCCGATGTTCGTGTGTGGCACGAGACGTCGAAGATCCAGGAGCCCGAGCAGCCGTGGGAACTCATTCAGCTCGGGAACTGCGGATCGCCGATCGAGACCGACGCGGGGTGGCTCGTCATCACCCACGGGGTCGGTCCGTTTCGTCGCTACAGCCTCGGCGCGTTGCTGCTCGACCTCGACGACCCCTGTCGCGTGATCGGGCACCTGAATGAGCCCCTGTTGACGCCCCGGGAAGACGAACGCGAAGGCTACGTGCCCAACGTCGTCTACTCCTGCGGCAGCATGATCGCGGGCGATCACCTCGTCGTGCCCTACGGCTTCGCCGACGTGGGGGCCGGCATCGCCACCGTCAGGCTGGACGAACTCCTCGGTCGGTTGGCCCAGCACTAGCGGGGTCGTCGCGGTAGCGGGCGTAGAGGCGGGCGAGGTGCGACCCTCCCTTGGTATAGAACTCGTCGGTCCTGATGTCGATCCAGGCGTGTGGATCCGTGTCCGGTTCGACGTCGAGTCGGAAGTCCTCCACGGTGGCGACGGCGGGCTTCGGCGAACCATCGGCGCGCCAGAGGCCGAACGCTCGCTCGTGGGTCGCGTCGTCGAGGGGCGGATCGTCCCAGATCGTCGGTCGGTAGTCGTTCGCACACCAGACCATCGCCCCCGCGGCGCCGGCATGTTGCAGGTCGGTCAGGGCCCGACCGGTGAACTCGGCAGCCGCCGCTTCGTCCACCAGCATCGGTGAGGTGGTGTCCGACGAGGTCGGCAGACCGAACTCGGTGAACACGACGTCGGCGCCCCCACCGAGCCATCGGGTCACCCTGGTCAGGAAGCCCAGCAGGTGTTCGTCGGTGGGACCGGCCGCCCACGGCGCGTAGATCGGATAGCCGTGCATGGTCAGGAAGTCGCAGAACGACGCGGCCTCGGCGGGGCCGATCCTTCGATCCTCCTCGAGATCCTCCATGTGGAGCCCGAGGGTGATCGCCGCGGCACCGTCGGCCTCGCGGATCGCGCTGGTGATCTGCTCGAGCCAGGCCCGTCCGCTCGCCCGGTCGGGCGGGACGACGCAGTTCGAGTTCTCGTTGCCGAGGTCCCACGCCCACAGCGCGGGGTGCCCGGCCAGCGCTGTGGCGCTCTCGCGGGCGAGCACGACCTGGGCGGCGATCACCCCGGTGTCGGTGAACCAGTTGCGGAGCATCCGACGAGACGGAGATCCGGCGGTGATGACCCGGAAACGTTGCGTCCCCTCGCCGGCATCGAGCGCCCAGTCGGGGATCCAGTTCGCCCCACTCATGTGGCCGGTGAACAGTGTGGGCATCAGGGCCAGTCCGGATGCCGCCGCCAGGTCCGCAACCTCCACCAACCGGCCGAGCTGCGGCGAACTCACGGTGTCGGGGTCGGGCTGGAAGTCCTCCCAGGTCAGGAAGACCCTGACCGAGCGGAGCCCGGCAGCCGCGATCCGTGCGAAGTCGTCGCGTACCTCCGCCGCGTCGAACATCGTCCACCAGCGCATCGCGGTTCGGGCCGGCCAGTAGTTGACCCCCACGTCGAACCGGCTCGGCGCGACCTGACGGCCGCCGTCGCTCACGTGCTCGTCGAGATCAGATGCGTCGCATGTTGCAGGGTCGACACCAACGCGAGTGTGGACTCGGCGCCTTGGTTCAGGTTCGGGCCCGAGGCCTCGAGCCCGTCGTAGCCGCCCCCGGTTGCCGGGTCCCACATCGGTGTGGCGGCGTCGTTGTCGCCCGAGAACCACCGTACGGCCATGTCGAGACCGGCAAGCCACTCCGTTTCGCCGGTGACGACGAAGGCACGATGGCAGGCATCGGCCATGGCCGCGACCTCGATGGGTTGCTGATCGAAGCGCGGAGCCGAGTCGGTCGGGCCGGCACCACCGACCGGGATGGGCGACAGGTGGCCGTCGACGGTCTCGCGCCGCAGCAGCCAGCCCAGCATCGTGATGCCGTCGGCGACGACGTCGGCCCGCTCGAGGAGATGGCCCGCCGCGAGCAGGGCTTCGGCCAACACGGCGTTGGCGTAGGTGAGGCGCGGCTCGGGCCAGCGCCAGTCGGGGTCCGCGGACGGGCGACCGATGGTGGCCACGGCATCGACGAGGAGGAGTCGGGCATCGGTGTGGGAGGGGTCGTCGGCGAGGACCTCGGCGGCACCGAGCGCGGCGAAGGCCATCGAGCGCGACCACGGAGACCGCGGCTGGACACCGTGATCGAAGTAGGCGCGAGCACTCTGGCGCATCCAGTCGTCGGGGGCGTGGCACGCCGCGGCGCCGAAGGCCCAGACGCTGCGACCCCAGCAATCCTCGACGGTGTGGTGACCCGACCAGCGGCCGGTCACCGCCCGTCGGTTGCGGATCCGGCCGTCGACACCCTGGGCGTTGGCGAGGAACTCGAGCGCCATGCGGCCGAGCGCGACGACCGCATCGTCGGGATCGGGCTGGCGGGCGACGACGACGAGGAGACGGGCGACGTCGTCGACGCAGTAGCCGTGCTCCGGTCTCGGCACGGCGTGGTCGGCGTGTTCGAACAGGCCGATCCCGTCGCTGAGCGTCACGAGGTGATCGAACGACGGCACCGTCATGGTCGTACCGGCTGACGGTGCGCGAGGAGCCGTTCGGCCAGCGCGTCGTAGCGCCCGGCGACCGCGGTCCACGACAGTTCGGGTGCGAGCCGACGGGCCTCGGCCGCCATCGACGCCGCGAGCGCCGGGTCGGTGAGCACCGATCGAATCGCCGCGGAGAGGGCCGCCGAGTCTCCCTGGGGAACCACCAGTCCTGCGCCGCTGGCGAGCAACTCGACGGCGTGGGGGAACGCTGTCGACACGACCGGGCGCCCGGCGGCGACCGCGTCGACGAGCACGCCGGAGGTGACCTGGTCGGTGGAATCGTAGGGCAGCACGACGAGATCGGCGGAGCGGATGAGTTCGGTGAGCGACGCGAGGTCCCGGTAGGTGTCGTCGAACGACACGTAGGCCGCCGCAGCCGATGTCGCCGCCCGCTCGATCAGCATCTTCCGGTACGACTGGCCCGAATGCGCGAGCACCTTCGGGTGGGTGGCGCCGGCGATGACGTAGCGGGGCTGGGGCACCAGGTCGACGAGGTCGGCGAGTGCGTCGATGGCCCACTCGATCCCCTTCCCCGGCCCGAGCAGACCCCAGGTCAGGAGTCGGGGTGGGCGGTTCGTCGATGTCGATCGCAGTGTCGGCGCCGACGCGGGTGGGGTCGCCGCGCCGTGGGGGATCACGACCACCTTGGCGGAATCGACGTCGAAGCTCGCGGCGAGGCGGACCCGCGCCGTCTCGGTCATCACGACGACTGCATCGGCTCGCGCACAGACCTGTTCGAGCACGAACTTCTGGTTGGGCGTCGGCGAGCTCACCACTGTGTGCGCCACGACGATCATCGGGACGACGACGCCGGCCAGCGTTTCGAGCACGTCGGCGCCATCGGGGCCGCCGTAGAGGCCGTATTCGTGTTGGATGATGGCCACGTCGGTGCCGTTGAGCACGTCGATCGGCGCCGCGAACCCGACCGAACCGTCGGCGTCGAGCGTGCCGACCACCGACGCGTCCTCGAGATTCGGGGTGGCACCGCAACGTACGACGTCGACGGTGCCGCCGTTCGCGATGACGCCGGCGGCCAGCGCGGCGGAGAAGGTCGCGATCCCGCACTCGGTGGGCGGGAATGTCGAAAGGATCCCGAAACAGCGGGGGCCGGGGGGAGAGCTGGGCATGGTGGAGCTCCAACGTCGGCTCGGTCGAGGCGCCGGGCCTGCGGAGGGCGACTAGCCGAGATGGCCGTCCAGCCCAAGCGGGGCACACGCTTTCCGAGAGTGTGCCCTCACCCTACTCGTCACGTTTCGCAATGGCGGTCGGTACGGTCGGTGCTGTCACCGACCTCCACACCTCCGACCTCCGCCGATCTGACCCCGGTCCGCTCCTTCGCATCGCGGTGCTCTCGCCGATCTCCTGGCGCACCCCGCCGCGTCACTACGGTCCCTGGGAACTGTTCGCCTCGTTGCTGACCGAAGGACTCGTCGCGCTGGGTCACGACGTGACCCTGTTCGCAACCGCCGACTCGCTGACTGCCGCACGACTCCGATCGACCGCGCCCACCGGGTGGTCGGAAGACACCGAGATCGATCCCAAGGTCGCCGAGTGCCTCCACATCGCCGACGTGTTCGAACGGGCCGACGAGTTCGACATCATCCACAACGGCTTCGACTTCCTGCCGCTGACCTACAGCGGCCTCGTCGACACCCCCGTCGTCACCACGATCCACGGGTTCTCGTCACCGCGGATCCTGCCCGTCTACGAGCGCTACGACGCGACGACCACCTATGTCTCGATCAGCGACTCCGACCGCCACCCTCGGCTCCACTACGCCGCAACGATCCACCACGGCATCGACCTCGACACCTTCGCCGTCCACCCGGATCCGGGCGAGCATCTTCTCTTCTTCGGACGGATCCATCCCGACAAGGGAACCGCGGTCGCAATCGACGTGGCCCGGCGGGCCAACCGTCCGCTCGTCATCGCCGGCATCATCCAGGACGAGGGGTACTTCGCCGAAGAGGTCGCGCCGTACATCGATGGCGAGGCCGTGCGCTTCCTCGGCCCGGTCGACGCCGCTGACCGCGCGCAGGTTCTCGGCAGTGCCCATGCCCTGCTCCACCTCATCGACTTCGACGAACCCTTCGGCTACAGCGTCGTGGAAGCCATGGCCTGCGGCACCCCGGTGGTGGCCTACGACCGGGGGTCCATGACGGAGCTCATCGATCACGCGACGACCGGTTTCGTCGTGCACGACGCCGACGGCGCGACTCGAGCGATCGATCTCGTCGACACCCTCGACCGGGAAGCGATCCGCGCCTCGGTGCTGGATCGGTTCGGCGTGGCGGCGATGGTCGACAAGTACGTCGCCGTGTACCGAGCCGTTGTTGCCGGAAACCCGAGACACTGAGGTCTCGGGTTCGAGCCGGGTACTTTTGGTCGACCTGGAAGGACAGCTCTTGAACTCCTCTGAGGCTCAATCGCCGAGCTGTACGTTGAGGGATTGACCGTGCCCCAACTCGTGATTGCCACGGGTCGGAGCCGAGCAGCGATCTTGCGTCACCTTCATCAGCGTGGTGTCGAGACTCGACATCTCATGCGGAAGCTCACCGATGAGCAGGTCGGTCGTGCAGCCGAGCGCTACCTCGGCGGCGAGACGATCAAGGCCATCGCTGCCGATCTACCCGTCCACAAGGAGACTCTGCGCAAGGAACTCAAGCGCATGGGTGTCGGGTTCCGGCTTGGAACGTTTCCCCGATGAGCCGCGACATGACCCGGTCGCTGACTACCGGACCTCCTGTCGCTATTCCGCGGCGAGGGCTTCGAGTAGCGCTTGGAGTTCCTCAGGGGTCAGGGAGTTCAGCTTGGCGTTGACCTCTTCGAGATTCGCCTGCGCATCGGCCTGTCGATCGCCAAAGAGTTCTTCGACTTGCTCGGCAATTGTGCCCTCGCCTCCGAATTGGTCGAGCGGCACGAATCCGACGAATCGGAGTCGGTAGCCCAGCAGCGAATCGTCGTCGTAGGACCGCACCTCGATGAAGACCGGATCTTGCGAGCCGGCGTAGTACTCCGTGTAATTCATGTAGCCGACGAGTTCGCCTTCGGCGTCGATCACCGGGAGCCGATCCTCGCGCTCGTACTCGGCAAGCCGTTCTTCGGCATCGGCCGAGCCGTCGGTCACGAGTTCGGGCGCACCCGGCTCAACTGGCGTTGGCCCGGCGTCGTGAACAGGAGTGTCCACTCCGCTCGTCGTGTCGACTTGCGGGCTGGTGCCACACGCACTCGCGAGCAGTATCGCAGTGGCGGCGAGGACTGTCTTCGTCGACATCCGACTTCTCCTCCGAGTACTCATGTGTTGATGATGCAGTCTTCAGGGGCAAGTAGATCGTCGGTCGACAAGGTGCCAGCGGGAATCGTGAACCAGTGTCGCCCGCGTGCGAGGAAGCAGCCGTCGTCGCACGGCGCGATGCCGTGACCGAACGTCGCCCACACATTGCCGGCAAGGGCCGTCTGATCGATGAACCCGCAACTCGCGAAGTTCCCGGCCTGCCCGAACTCCACAAGGATCTCCGCACGCGCACCCACGAGATTTGCCGAGGTTGGCAGCGAGTTGTTTCCGCAGTCGTCGGGTGCGATTGACCATGTACGTGAAACTCCGGTCGGATTGTCGTCGAAGTTCTCTCCCGACGCGTCGGTCCAACGCTGTCCACACAGCTCCGTCGTCGCTCCGGGATCGGTGCCGAAGCTCTCGACACCAAAGGTCTCGCATGCGGTCGTGAGGAAGAGTACGGCCGGCAATACGATTGCCATCCGCCGCAGACTTCGGAGTTCACGCTTCTGCATCCCTCTACCCGCCCTTCTCCAGCCGTCGTCCTCGCGAAGGGGCTCGTCCGAAATCGAAACTGCCAGCCGTCGTCGCCGTTGTCCGCCGACACTGGCTTCTTCCACCGTAAGGACGACCTGGGGGGGGTGTCAAGACCCCTGCACGCGCGGGTCGACCATCGATGCCGTGTGGCCGGTTGCATCGTTGTCCAAATCACATCGCTGTCGACCTGGAAGGAGAGCTCTTGAACTCCTCTGAGCCGCTCTTGATTCTCAATCTGGCTATTGATCTTGCCGAGGGTCCTGCTCGATCGGTCGATTCATCAACCTGGCGCCGGGTTAAGGCGCTCACCGAACGGGAATCCCGATCCATCGCCAAGCGCTACGTGGAGGGCTTCACGGTACCGCAGCTGGTGCTCGCGACTGGGCGAAGCCGTGCCACAGTCTTGCGACCCCTTCACCGGCGAGGTGTGAAGACTCGGCATCCGAAACGGAAGCTCACCGACGATCAAGTCAGGGGTGCTGCCGAGCGCCATACCGGTTCGGTGATGATGGTTTGGGTGATAGCGAGGCTACGTATTGCAGCTCAGCGTTCTTCGCCGAGATCGGTGCGATGACCGCATGAGCCCAACCACAAAATTCCGGACAGTCCCCGACCAGGACCTACCCACTCGGAAGTGACCGGACTGGGCCCGAAATGTGAAACCCGAGACGCTGAGGTCCCGGGTTCGAGCCGGATGCTTTGGTCGGGCAGGCGGGATTTGAACCCACGACCTCCTCGTCCCGAACGAGGCGCGCTACCAACCTGCGCCACTGCCCGTGTGCAGATTCACGAGGCTAGCGGGACCCGCGGCCGAACGGTCGCGAAATCCGTCGACCGGATCAGCTGGTGACGGTCTCGCCGGCGAGCGCCGCTTCGACGGCCCGCAGCGTGCCGAAGGCATCGAGCGGCTTCACCAGCCAGCCGTCGGCCTCGGCCTCGCGAGCGAGATAGACATCGACGTCGCGGTCGAGCAGGAGCAGCACCGGTCGATCGTCGAGATCGCCCATGCCGACCCGCTGCTTGACGGCGATGCACGAGGCCACGCCGCCCATGTTGCCGATCTGGAGATCGAGCAGGACGAGGGCGGGATCGACCTCGCGGATGGCGGGGACGACATCGATGCCCCGGCGGACCCGATGGATCAGGTGGGCACCGCCGAGCGCGGCTTCGACGTCGTCGACGAGCCAGTCGGCATCAGTGGCGAGGAGGATGTCCGTCACGGGGCCGCATCGTACACCTCTGTGCGCCCCGCACCCATGTTGGACGGGGTCGCGTGTCGGGCGGGAACCACAGGGGTTACGATGCGCCGGTGCTCGAGATCAACGCCATCCGGTCCGACGACGGAACCCAGATCGACCTCTGCCCTGCGGGGGAGCTCGACGCCTACAGCGTGGCGCAGTTCCGCGAGGCCTTCGCCGAGATGGCCGAAGAGCCGCGGGTGGTTGTCAATCTCTCCGGGGTGCAGTTCATGGACTCCGCCGGGCTCGGCGCGCTGATCGGCGGGATCCGCCGCATCCGCGAGTCCGACGGTCGGGTCGTCATCTTCAGCGATCGCGACGCGATCACCAAGCTGCTCCACACGACCGGGTTCGATCGGATCGTTCCGGTCAAGGACGACTACGCGGGTGCCATCGCGGCGCTCGACGAAGACCCCGACGCCTGATCAGCGCTCGGTGAGCAGCTCGGCGATGCGGTGCAGGGTGTCGACGTCGTGCACATCGCTCGGCAACAGCGGCACTCGGGCGACCGTGGCGCCGGGGGCGCTCGACAGCAGCTCCTGAATCCGCTCGTCGTCGCCGGCGGCAGCTGCGGCGTGATCGGCCAGCGCCTGCGAGGGGCCGCACGGGTGCGCGGCGTTGATCTCGCGGGCCCGTTCGGAGTCGACCGAGAGCGCGGGCAGGACCCGGTTGACGATCACGGCGGCGGCGGCCAGGTCGGCCTTGCCGAGCCGCTCGAGGAAGTACTGCGCCTCGGCGAGGGTGTCGGCGCGCGGCGAGGCCACGAGTACGAACGCGGTCTCGTCGGCCCCGAGGAGCTGCAGGGTGGCATCGGCCCGATCGCGGAATCCGTCCTCCATCCCCTGGAAGGCCTGGAAGAACTCGATCGCGTCGTCGACCACCTCGGCGCCGACCACGCGTGACAGCTGGCGGACAACCCCGGTTGCCGCCCGGTTGACGGCCCGCAGCACGCCCTGGCTCGGCGAGATGAGGATCTTGTAGATCGGGTTGTCGAGGAGGCGGGTCAGCAGTTTCGGCGCCTCGAGGAAGGCCAGCGCGTCGCGGGTCGGCGGGGTGTCGACGACGACCAAGTCCCAGTCGCCCGACGAGTGGAGCTGGGCGAGCTTCTCGACGGCCATGTAGTCCTGCGTGCCCGACAGGCTCGTGGAGATGTTGCGGTAGAAGCGATTGGCCATGATCGTCTCGGCCTGCGCCTCGGTGGGTGCGTGGCGGCGGACCACGTCGTCGAACGTCGCCTTGGTGTCGAGCATGAGCGCGGCCAACGTTCCCGACCACGAGCCCTCGATGATCGTCGGGTCGTTGTCGAGGTTTCCTATGCCGAGCGCGTCGGCCAACCTCTTCGCCGGGTCGATCGTGACCACCGCGGCGCGCCGACCCATCGAGGCCGCGGCCATGGCGGTGGCCGCCGCGGTGGTGGTCTTGCCCACCCCGCCTGTGCCACAGCAGACGATCACTTCGCACTCGGCGGTGAGGGCCCGATAGTCGGCCGGCCCGCTCATGCCCAGTCCTCCAGGTCGCGGATCGAGATCTCGACGGCGTCGGCCAGCCGATGGAGTTCGTCGAGTCCGATCTCGGTCGTGAACAACTGGGGCAGCCGCAGCTGCGCGAGCGGCAGCCGAGACTCGAGGCGTTCGAGCTGTTCGGCCTGGAGCGCGAGCCGGTCGCGTCGCAGGTCGGCCGCCATCCGGACGTCGGCCGTCTCGGCCGGTGTGAGCCCTTCGGGCGCGGGATCGTCGAGTCCGTCGATCGGCGGAAGGATGCCGTTGATCACGACCGGGCCGAGGGCGAGACCGACCTCGTCCTCCACCATGAACGCGGTGTCGATCAGCTCGTTGATGGGAGTCTCCTCGGGGATGCTCACGAGGATCGCCCGACAGCGCGAGGGATCGTCGAGCATCTCGAGAACCTCCAGCGCCTGGCGGTGCAGCACCCCGGTGCGGGCGGTGTCGCGCACTCCGACGGGAGCCTGCAGGAACTGGATCGCATGACCGGCGGCGGGTGCGTCGACGATGATCAGATCGGCGACGCCCTCGGACTCGAGGGCCTTGATGCGGCCGAGCACGAGCAGATCCTTGATGCCGGGCGTCGCCGTGGCGACGATCTCGAGCAAGCCGCTCTTCGCCATGCGCTTCGCGATGCGAGCGAATCCGTGCTTGGTCAGCCATTCGACCAGGGCGTCGTCGGGAGTGATCGAGCGGGAGCGGACGGTCCCGTGGTCCGCGTGGTCGTAAACGGTCGACTCCTCGTAGCCTGGTGCGTCGGCACCGAACATCGATGCCGTCGCCGACCGCCCGGCCACCTCCACCAGGAGGACCGACAGGCCGGTGCGCGCCGCAGCCAACGCGAGGGTCGCCGAGGCTGTGGTCTTCCCGACTCCGCCCTTCCCTGCCACGATGAGGACCCGCGACGATGCGAAGAACTGACCGGGCTCCATTCCCCTCCTCGAGACGGGTACGCGACATGCGTCGCCGCATCACGCTAGCGGTCACGATGGTCGGCCTTGCGGTCGGCATCCTCGCGTGCACCCCGTCGGCGGGTGCGCAGGAGACGATCATCCAGGAAACCCCCGACACGGGGAGCGACACGGGGAGCGACTCTGCAGTATTCGACTCTGCAGTTTTCGACTCTGCAGTTTTCGACATTGTCCAGGTGTCGGGCTTCGTCGACGAGATCGTGGCCGACTTCATCGAGCAGTCGATCACCGAGGCCGAGGAGGCCGGTTCAGGCGGCGTGATCCTGCAGGTCAACAGTTCGGCGACCGTCATCGACGACGCCCGCGTCATCGAGCTGGCGCGGCGGATCCACGACGCGAGCGTGCCCGTCTACGGCTGGGTCGGGCCGAGTGGTGCCCGGGCCGAGGGCGGTATCGCCCAGCTCATGGCGGTGACCGACCAGATGGGCATCGCCTCGTTCGCCTCGTTCGGCAACACCGGGCAGCTCGTCGTCGGCGAGTTCCTCGACCCCGAGGTCGCCGAGCTGCTCGTCGGGCTCGAGAACACCACGATCTCCGATCTCGATGCCATCGAGCTCGGCCTCATCCAGTACGAGTCACCCACGCTCGCGCTCTTCGCGCTCGGCCCTCAGGTCGGCGACGAGCTGCCCGGGTTCGACAGCGTGATCGACACGTCCAGCGGTGAAGCCGTCCGCGAGATCGCCTCTCCGGTCCGGCTCCGAAAGTTGTCGCTGTTCAAGGGATGGATGCACAGCGTCGCCAGCCCGGCGATGGCCTACCTGTTGTTCCTCATCGGGGCGTCGCTGCTGATCTTCGAGTTCTACACGGCCGGCATCGGCATCGCCGGGGTGGTCGGCGCCGTCTGCTTCATCCTCGGCTGCTATGGCCTCGACGTGTTGCCCACGCGACCCTGGGCGCTCGCGCTGTTGGTGATCGCGATGCTCGGCTATGCCGTGGATGTGCAGACCGGCGTGCCACGGGCCTGGTCGGCCATCGCGACGGGGTGCCTGGTGCTCGGCTCGATCTTCCTCTACGACGGGTTCTCGATCTCGTGGATCACGCTGCTCGTCGGCATCATCGGGGTGGGACTGTCGATGATGAACGGGATGCCGGCCATGATCCGCACCCGGTTCGGCACGCCCACGATCGGCCGTGAGTGGATGATCGGGATGATGGGCGAGGCCGTCACGGAAGTGAAGAAGGACGGCATCGTGATGATCGACGGCGCTCCGTGGCGTGCGATGGTCAACCGGACCACCCCGATCCTTGCCGGCGATCCTGTCCGCGTCGTCGCGATCGAGGGCTTGTGGCTCGAGATCGAACCCGAAGAAGGCGGCGCCCGCGACTATCGCGAGATGCGTCCGAGCGACGACGAGGCCTAGCGCGGTCAGCTGCCGGTGAGGCGGCGTTCGAGCATCGTGGTGAGCTCCTCCACCGGGCCGCCGAGGTCGGCGAGCATGTCGTGGCACCGCTGCATGGCGCGGTGAGCGGCGGCTCGGTCGCCACGTTGGAGGTGGCCGGCGATCAGCGATCGATGCGCCGGTTCTGACCATGGTTCGATCTGGATGGTCCGCGTCGAGAGCGTGATCGCTTCGTCGGTCCGGCCGTGGGCGAGCAGGAGTTCCGCGCCACGTACGGCGGCGCCCACGAAGCGGACATGGAGGCGCTGGCGTTCGAGGTGGAGCCATTCGCCCTCGATCACGCCGGCGAGCAGGTCGCCGCGGTACAGGTCGATCGCTTCGGTGAGGCAGTCGAGGGCGAGGCTCGGTGCGCCGTCGGCTTCGAGCCGGTCCGCCTCGTCGAGCAGCGAGTCGAAACGCCAGACGTCGACACTCAGACGGTCACGGCCGGTCAGTCGCACGCGGTTCCCGTCGGCACGGACGAAGTAGGCGGCGTCGCCACCCACTCTGCCCTCCTCCAGAACGCCGAGGAGGAGGTTGAGCGTCGATCGGAGACTCCGGCGGGCCGCTTCCTCGTTGGCCTCGGGCCACAACGCGGCCATGATCGCGTCGCGGGTCGCGTCGGGGTGGACGACGAGATAGCCGAGGAGCGAACGCACCCGCTCCCGACGCCAGTCCTCGTGTTCGGATTCGACACCGCCGATCTCGAGGCGCTCGGGCCCGAGCACGCGCAGCTCGCGGTGTTCGACGGGCGGCAGCGGCACCGAGGCGAGGATCTCTTTCGCTGCCGCGGCGACGGCGGTCAGCGGGTGGGCGACGAAGTCGCGGAACCGTTCGCGGGCAGGGTCGCCGACGACCTCGAGCAGCCAGTCGGCCGCCGGACGGGCCTCGGGTCTCCCGGCCGCCCACGCCGCACACACGAACTCGCACGACGTGCGCAGGAAGAGCGACGAGACCAGCACCCCGGTGTTGGCCGGCCACTGCACGGAGCGGATGGCGGACAGTTCCCCGGTGAGGTCCATGTCTCGCAGGGCCAGTCCGAGCGAGGTGTCGCGGGTGGGCATCGGCACCACGAGGTCGTCGAAGAGATCCGGTCGGTACCGGGCGATCAGCGCGGTGGAGCCGTTGTAGGAGAGGCGGGTGCTCGGGCCGACCGGGATCCGATCGAGGAGGTCCTCCATCATCTCGCGGGCCTCGACGGTACGGCCTCGTTCGTGTTCGATGAGCAGTGTCGGGAGCGCGAGCGTGATCTCGACCTGGGGGGCGTTCATCTCGCCGGCGAAGCGGGTGGCGAGGGCGAGGTGGTCGGCACCCTCCGACACCCGCCCGGCCCCGGCCAGGACCGCGGCCATCCACGCGTGACAGAGGAAGCGGGCCCGGTCGGATCCGCTCCGTGCTTCCCAGGCGGCGGGGTCGGCGAGCAGCTCCTCGAGGCGCCCGGCCCGCCAGCGGGCGGCGATCGCGATCACTTCGGTACCGCGGATCCCTCCGGCACCCTCGAGGTAGCGGTCGGCGAGGTCGACGTCGGTCTGGCCGAGCAGTTCGAGCGCCTGGAACTCGAGCCAGTCGGTGATCGCCCGGAACCGACCGGTCATCGGCGCGGTTCGGGCCCGGCGGACCGCAGCGAGGATGGCATGGGGGTCGCCCTGGGCGATGCCGACGAACGCAGTGGTGACATCGGTGTAGGGCGTCGCCGCGCTGACACCCCGGTCGGCGAGTTCCTGCATCCGCATGGCGACTCCCATGAGCTCGCCGCTGTCGCGTCGGATGTGGTGCCAGAAGCCGATCTCGGCCGTGGCGTTGACCAGCCCGCGGAGCTCTCCGAGGGCCTCGTAGCCGTCGGCCGCCCGCTGGAAGAGCTCGAGGCAGCGATCGGTGGTCGGATCGATCGCCTGTTCGATCAGCCCCTCGATGTGCAGCGCCAGCGGGTGGCGACGCACGTCGTCGGGCAGCAGCGGCAGCCACCGGCGCAGCACGTCGACATCCTCGACCTGGCCGGAGATCACCGTTTCGTGGAGCGCCCGCAGAACCAGGTCGCTCTGTTGCGTGCGGCACGCGAGATCGACGGCCCGCCCGGCCCGCCCGTCCGCCAGGAGGTGCTCGATCGCGCCGCGCTGGTGGGTCCGGCGGGCGTGCTCGATCTCGGCATCGGTGAAGACCGAGGACCACAGGGCATGGGCCTCGTACCAACCGTCTCGTCGCTGGATCATCGGCAGACTGTCGATCGCGGTCGTCGCGTCGATGCCGGTGAGTGCGGTGAGGAGGGCATCGTCGGCGCCGCCGAGGGCGACGACGAGGGCCAGCACTCGGCGCTGGTCGTCGTCGAGACTGCCGATCACCTCCTGGTCGAGGAACTGGCGTACCGGCCCGGACCGCAGGCCGAGGGCGACCAGCGCCGGCCAGCCGCCGAGCGACTCGATCTCGTCGACCGGACGACCGGCGCGCTCGGCCAGCGCCACGAGCTCGGCGCGGTCGAGGGTCAGGTCGCGTTCCTCGATGCGTTCGACGCGGCCCTGGGCGTCGAGACGGGCCAGCGAGATCGCCGGGTCGAAGCGGCTCGAGAGCAGGACATGGCCGTTGGCGGGGAGATCGGCGATCAACGCCTCGACCAGTTCGGCTCCGCGGGAACCCTCCGGGAGCTCGTGGGCATCGTCGAGGATCAGACAGACCTGGACCGGGGAGGCGGCGGCGATCGCCTCGGCGATGCCGCGCCGCGAGGTGTCGGGCGGCAGGGAGAGCGATTCGGCGATGCCGCGCCGCAAGACGTCGTCGTCGGCATCGGCAGGCTCGCAGCCGACCCAGACGTCGCGTCCGCGCGGCGCAACCAGGTTCTGTTCGACCGCCTGGGCGAGGGCGGTCGTCTTCCCGAAGCCCGCGCTGGCCCGCACGACCACGACGCGGGCCTCGAAGCGGGTGAGCAGGCGGCGCAGCAGCGCAGGGCGGAGCAGCGCGTCGCCGGGATCCGGCGGTCGCGCGCGAAACGGCCTGCTCATGCCAACGTCCATGTGACGGCGACGGTACCTCTCACCCGACCGACGCTGCAGCCGACGTGTCATCGGCGCGTCACCCGACAGCACGTGGTCCTGGGGACATTTCGGCGTCAAGGCACCGGAATCAGTGGCCGATACGAGAAAAACAGAGCGAATCTCACGCGCGGCGTTCGGATTTCGCAAACAACCGCCCAGCGCGGTTGTGACGTCCGTCTCATGTCCGCTAAGCCAACAGTGGAGAACGGGAGTGGATATGGCAGTGCGCAACGTGGGGGTCGACTGGCAGCTGAAGGCGGCGTGTCGAGGACCGCAGGCAACGGTCTTCTTTCCGCCGACCAGCGCGGAGCGGCGAGACGAGAAACGATTCCGTGAACGCAACGCGAAAGCGATCTGTGAAACCTGCTCGGTGCGCGACGACTGTCTGTCCTACGCGCTCACGATCCGGGAGCAGCACGGCATCTGGGGTGGTCTCAGCGAGAGCGAACGGCGCGAACTGCTCACCGTCTGACCAGTTCAGGTGATGCGGGGCAGTCGCGGTCCGGCGATGCGCAGGTCGTCGCGGCGGCGGGTCACGCCGGTGCTGTCGAGATGAGTCACCAGAGGAATCGCGAACTTGCGTGAGGTTCCCCAGGCATCGCGGATGGTTGCGACCGTGACACCGTCGGGTTCGGCGGCGAGCAGTTCGGCGACCACGCGTGCCGCGGCGGCGATGGCCGACGCCGCGAAGTAGACGCCGTCGGCGTCGACCACGTCGCCCCGTCGGACCAGCTCGCGGAGCTCGGCCCGGTCGACGCCGTCGGGATCGGGCGGCGTGAACGGGGCCGCTTCGAGTCGGGCGACGAAGGGATGGTCGGCGAGGGGATCGACGGCATCGGCGATGCGTACGTGGCCACCGTCGAGTTCGAGGCCGTCGATCGTCTCGAGCACGGCCCGTTCGAAGTCGTCGAGAGCGGCGAGGTCGAGACCCAGGGGACCGGCGCCGGTGACGGCGGCTTCGAGTCGGGTCCGGGTCTGGTCCAGCTCCGCGGGGTCGACCGCCCACTTCCCGACGTCGGGGTCGCGGCGGACCCCGGTCAGTCGGAACAACTGGTCGACCTCGACGCGGCCGCGTTCCGCGATCACGCGGTCGACCGAGCGGTCGGGCACGGCCTTGGCCGCGGCGAGCTGTGGATCGATGTCGAGGATCTCGCCACCGCCGAGCGTCTCGCCGCGTCCCGACTCGCGCAGGATGAACCGGTCGCCGGGGAGCAGCGGCAGCCCCACCGGCAGGTGGACACGCACTGCGCCGGTGGCGCCGGGCGGGATCTCCGACGGGCCGAGCACACGCACCCGCGCCGGATACTCGCCCGAGCCGATGTAGGCGACGTGGGCACCCCGCCGGGTGACCGGATGATCGAGCGCGTCGAGGACCTCGAGTCTGCCGTCGAAGCGATCGGTGACGTGCCACTGGTCGGCCTTGACCAACACGTCGCCCCGCCGGAGCCGGTCGTGGCTGACGCCGGTGAGGTTGACGGCGACCCGATTGCCCGGGCCGACCTTCGTGCGCTCGGCATGGAGGCTCTGCAGGGCACGGATCCGGACGTTCTCGCCCAGAGGGAGCACGCGGAGTTCGTCGTCGACGCGGATGAGACCGCCGGTGAGCGTGCCCGTCACCACGGTGCCGGAACCCTTCGCGGCGAAGACCCTGTCGATCCACAACCGGGGCCGGGCGTGATCGGCCGCGGTCGGGGTGTGGTCGAGCAGATCGTCGAGTGCAGCTCGCAGGGTCTCGACACCGGTGCCGTCGAGGGCGTCGACCTCGACGATGGGCGCATCGGCGAGGAAGGTTCCGGCGACCCGGTCGGCGATCTCGAGTGCGGCGAGTTCCCGCAGCTCCTCGTCGGCGAGCCCGACCTTGGTCAGGGCGACCAGGCCGTGGCGGATCCCGAGCAGTGACAGGATCCGGAGGTGCTCCTCGGACTGGGGCTTCCAGCCCTCGGTCGCTGCGACCACGAAGACGCAGGCGTCGACGCTGCCGACCCCGGCCAGCATGTTCTTGAGGAAGCGGACATGTCCGGGGACATCGATGAACGCCACCCCGCGGCCGGAGGGGAGTTGGGCCGAAGCGAACCCGAGATCGATCGTGAGGCCCCGTTCCTTCTCCTCGGCGAGGCGATCCGGGTCGGTGCCGGTGAGTGCCTTGACGAGGGTGGACTTCCCGTGATCGACGTGGCCGGCGGTGGCGAGAACGTGCATCAGCGAATCGGGTGCATCAGCAGTCGCGCAGCGCGGCTGCGACCTCGGCGTCGTCGTCGGGATCGACGGCGCGCAGGTCGACGATCGTGCGTCCGTCGACGACCCTGGCGATGAGCGGCCGCGGCCGCCGACGGAGGGCGTCGCGATGGTCGCCGTCGACGGCGACACCGGCCGACGGGATCGCGACCTCGGGCAGGGTGCCGCCGCCGGGGGTGGCCTCCGTGTCGATGACCGTGCCGACGCCGAGTGCGGCGGCGCGGGCCCGGAGCTCGTCGACCGACCGCGCGGCCATCCGCCAGAACGGGATGGCATCGCCGTCGCCGGCCAGGTAGGCGAGCGCCGTCGCCTGGAGTGCACCCAACACGAGCGACCCCGGCCGCAAGGCCCGGGCGAGGGGATGACGAGCGATGGTCGCGATCAGGTCGCCCCGCCCGGCGATGATGCCGGCCTGGGGGCCGCCGAAGAGCTTGTCGCCCGAGAAGGTGACGAGGTCGGCGCCGGCTTCGAGGGTCTGCCGGGCGGCCGGTTCCTCGGCCAGCCAGCCGGGCGGACCCGACGCCAGCCATCCGCAGCGCGAGTCGAGCAGCCCCGACCCGATGTCGGCGACCAGCGGCCGGTCGATGGTGGCGAGTTCGGCGGTGCGGGGTGCCTCGGTGAAGCCGACGATCTTGTAGTTCGACTGGTGGACCTGGAGGATCACCCCGGCCTCGTCGCCGTGTTCGGCGACGGCTCGCTCGAAGTCGGCGAGACGGGTGCGATTGGTCGTGCCGACCTCGATGAGGCGGGCCCCCGACCGTTCCATCACCTCGGGCACGCGGAACCCGCCGCCGATCTCGACGAGTTCACTGCGCGAGACCACCACGCCGCGGCCCTCCGCGAGTCCGGCGAGCACGAGCATGAGGGCCGCCGCACAGTTGTTGACGACGAGGGCCGCCTCGGCCCCGCAGGCCCGGGCGATGAGGGCCGGAGCGGTCGCCATGCGCGAGCCGCGTTCGCCGGTCGTGAGATCGAGCTCGAGGTTCGAGTAGGTGGCCGCCTGTTCCCAGGCGACGGGGGCGCGCCCGAGGTTGGTGTGGAGGAGGGTGCCGGTGCCGTTGATCACCGGGGTGAGCATCTGGCGGGCCCGAGCCATCGCGATGTCGCGGGCCGCAGCGGGGACGCCGTCGGCGACCGCGGCTCGGGCCGCGTCGACCAGGAGCGGATGGGGGAGCCCGACATCGGCGATCGAGCGCGCCAGCTTGTCGACCGACGGCGGACGGTTGGGTTCGGCTGGACCAGGCGAAGGCGACACGGCTGCTTCAGCCTAGGAGGCGGACGTGGTCGGCCACCGCCGCGAGACCGCGTTCGGCGTTGCGACGCAGGAACTCGGCGCCGCGTTCGTCGGTCGGGGCCACCACCGCGAGTGCGCTGACGGGGTTGGGCAGGTTCATCATGTGGCCCAGGCGGTAGTCGCGCCAGAGTGCCTCGAGCGTCACGTCGACGCCGGCGGCCCCGAGGGTGGCCCGGTAGCGCTCGATCAGTTCGGGTTCGAGGCGGCGACGGTCCTCGGTACGCAACGAACCGGCACAGAAGAAGGCGACGTCGTAGACCCCCCGTCCGTGGGTCGCGAGCTGGAAGTCGAGCGGGACCGCACGCGAGTCCGGCCCGAAGAGGAAGTTGTCGAGGCGGGCGTCACCGTGCACGAGCGTCCGGTCGCCCCCGGCGAACTCCCTGACCGCGGGGTCGAACCATGCCCGGGCCCGGTGGGCGGCATCGTCGATGTCGGAGGTGACGCCGCCGAGGCGAGCGACGCACATGTCCCACGTGAGGTCGAAGATGTGGCCGTAGCCGCTGACGGCCGGATCGGTGGTGTCGGGCAACCAGGACAGTTCGGCGAGGCGGGGGTCGTTCCAGAACGCCGCGTGCCATTCGGCGAGGGCGGTGACCGTCGCGAAGGCCTGGGCATCGGTCGCCCCCGCGACGCTGTCGCCGGATTCGTGATCGTGGAGGTCTTCGAGGAGGAGCCAGCCCCGGCCGGTCGCTTCGTTCCAGCCCTGCGCGAGCGCACGCGGCGCGGCCGCGTGTTCCCACGGCCGCAGGTCTCGGTAGACGCCGGCTTCGCGTCGGTCGTACCCGAAGCGGTCCACGATCTCCCGGTTGGCTGCGATCGCGGTCGGGAGCTTGGCGATGATCGACGCCGGACCGTCGCCGTCGCCCCACGTGAGATGGACGCGGGCGATCGTGCCGAGGAAGCCGGCGCCGTCGTCGACGGTGTCGACGCGCGCGTCGATGACATGGCCGGTAGCGGCCCCGGACTCGACCAGGGCGGGACCGATGCGGTCGGCCCGCAGGTCGCCGAGGTCAGTGAACATGAGGGTCGATGAACATCGGGCCCAGCCTAGGATGGGCGGGTGTTCCGCTTCCTGGTGATCGCGTTCATCATCGTTCCGATCATCGAGATCTACCTGATCGTGCAGGTCGATGCGGCGATCGGCGGGTGGGAAACCCTCGGGTTGCTGGTGCTCGACAGTGTGATCGGGGCGTGGCTCGTCCGTCGGGAGGGGTTCTCGATCCTGGCCCGGGTCCAGGGCGCGCTCGGGCGCGGTGACCTGCCCACCAACGAGCTGATCGACGGGATGCTGGTGCTGTTCGCCGGTGCGCTCATGCTCACACCGGGGTTCCTGACCGACGGCCTCGGCTTCGTGCTCCTGCTCCCGCCGACACGGGCAGTGGTGCGCAACGTCCTCAAGGCCCGGTTCGCGGGCCGCATCAGTGTCGGCGGTGGTGCCTACGGTGCGCCGTTCGGCGCGGGCTTCGGGGGCTCGGGGTTCACCGACGTTCGTTGGGCCGACGTGACCCGCGACGACGGTGACAACCGTGACGACGATGACGACGGCCCGCCGGGCGCGATCGAGTTGGGCCCGACCTCGGAGTGAGCGTCAGACCCGTGCGGCGATGAGCGCGTGGAGCTGCACGGCGTCGAGCGGGGGTGCGAACAGGTACCCCTGGGCGTAGCGGCAGCCGAGCTGGCGCACCGCGACGAGGTCCTCTTCGGTTTCGACGCCGACTGCGCATGCGTCGAGCGAGCGGTCGAGGATGCCGCCGATCACGAGTTCGGCGCGTGCTCGGCCCCGTTCGCCATGGATGCCGTGGACCAGGCGTTTGTCGAGCTTGATCAGATCGACGCCGTCGGGCACGACCATGTCGGCATCGCTCGCCCCGATGAACTCGTCGATCGCGACGACCACCCCGAGGGCTCGCAGCTGGGTGACGAGTCGGATGGCGGCGCCCTTGCGATCGAGAATCGAGCGATTGATCTCGAGGTGGAGTCGGTCGGCCGGGAAGTTCGCGGCGTTCAGCGTGCGGGCGAGGGCGAGAGGGAAGCGACTGTCGCCCAGCTGGCGGTCCGACACGTTCACCGACAAGAACAGCGGCTCGTCCGTTTCCGGGAGATCGCGGATCGCGCAGGCGGCCCGCTCCAGGACCGTTTCCTCGATCCGACGGATCAGGCCGCCGTCCTCTGCGGCCTCGACGAGTTCGCGGGGGTTCAGGTGCCGTCCGTCGCCGCCGATGATGCGCAACAGCGCTTCGACCCCGACGATCTGCCGGGACTCGGTCTCGACGATCGGCTGGTAGTGGACGTGGATGCCGTCCTCGTCGAGCGCCCGGCGGAGCTGCTGATCGACCGTGATCCGTCGTTCGGCTCTCGTGCGGAGGTCTTCGTCGAAGACCTCGCAGCGGTCGCGTCCGAGTCCCTTGGCCTGATAGAGCGCAGTCTCGGCCTCGCGCATCATGTCCTCGGCGCCTCGATCGGCGCGACCGATCGCGATGCCGACAGAGACGGTGAGCCCGGCGAGTGGGCTGTCGATCCGGACGTTCGTGCACGCGGCGCGGAACCGTTCGGCGATGGTCATGGCTTCGGCGATGCCGAACACCTCGGGGCAGATGACGGTGAACTCGTCGCCGCCGAGTCGGCAAAGGGTGTCGTCGGGGCGGAGTTGTTCCGCGAGCCCGGCAGCAAGGGTTCGCAGCGCGTCGTCGCCGGCGTCGAATCCCCGCGAGTCGTTGACGGTCTTGAACCGATCGATGTCGATGGAGAAGACGCCGACGCTGTGCTCGGCGTTGAGCGAGTGCTGCAGGGCCGAGTCGAGAGCCTCGAGGGCGTAGGCGCGTCCGGGCAGGCCGGTGAGCGGGTCGATCGCGATCGTCTCGGAGTGGTTGCCCACCAGCGTGGTCGCGCCGTTCTCGTTGCCGAGGACGACGACCTTCACGTCGCGGGTGGTTCCGTCGGTGTCGGCTGCTCGAGCGAGGATCGTCGTACCGAAACCGACGCCGCGTGATTCGGCAACCCGGAGCATGGTGGCGACGGCGACGATGTCGTCAGGGTGCATGCCCTCGGGCAGGCCCAGGGAGCGCAGGCGTTGTTCGAGGGCTTCCGGGTCGCCGACCTCGCGGACGCGGGTCGCTGCCGCGACTCGACGGTTCCAGGCCGTCATGTCGGTTCCGAGGTGGGGTGCACATCGTCACAATCGGCAGCCATGGCTACCGAGTTAATGAGATGGGTGACGAATGAGATGGGTGACGAACAGGGCGCGGTGGCGCTAGTCGAGATCCAGGCCGTCGAGGGCCGCGACCGCGGCATCGAGCATGCGGGCGCTGCAGCCGGCCATCTCGACGGGCGGCACGTGTTCCTCGGCGATCGCCTTGGCGATTGACCGGATCACTTCGGCCGCGGGGCTGTTGCTCAGTACCGCCGGCTCGCCGGTGTCGCCGCCTTCGCTGACCGCCGGTTCGATCGGCACCGCGCCGAGGAGGGGAACCCCGATGTCGTCGGCCAGCGCCTGGCCGCCACCGCTCCCGAACAGGGCATGGCGCGAACCGTCGGGGGCGATGAACTCGCTCATGTTCTCGATCACGCCGACGATGCGGAGATAGTTCTTCCGACCCATGTCGGCAACCCGGGCTGCGACCTTCTGGGCATTGCCCGCCGGCGTGGTCACGATGATCATCTCGGCGCGGGGCAGCATCTTCGCGAGCCCCATCTGCACGTCGCCAGTTCCCGGCGGCATGTCGATCAGGAGATAGTCGAGATCATCGGACCAGGCGACGTCCTGGCAGAAATGTTGCACGGCCCGGTTGAGCATGAGACCCCGCCACATGAGCGCCGAGTCCTGCTGGGCGACGAGGAAGCCCATCGAGACGATCTCGAGACGTCCGGAGCCGATCTCTCTGATCAGCGGCTTGATCTTGCCCTCCGCGGCGAGGAGGTCGCCGTCGACCCCGAGCATGCGCGGTACGGAGAACCCCCAGATGTCGGCGTCCATCACGCCGACGGAGAAGCCGGTCTCGGCCAGCGCTGCTGCGAGATTGGTGGTCATCGAGGACTTGCCGACCCCGCCCTTGCCGGAGGCGATCATGATGACCTTGGTGGTCGGCGGGACCGCGGTGTCGGGCTCGTCCTGGCTCACATTGAAACGAGCCTTCGCCATGGCCGCGCTGCGTTCCTCCTGCGTGAGTTCGCCCCAACTGATCGTGACCCGGGTGACGCCGGGAAGGGTGGTGATCCGGCTGCGGATGTCTTTTTGGATCTGGGCCCGCAGCGGACAGCCACTCGTCGTCAGCGCGATGTCGAGGTGCACGTGGCCGGCCTCGTCGACCTTCGCGCCCTTGGCCATGCCCAACTCGACGATGTCGGAGCCGAGTTCGGGGTCGATGACGCCGCGCAGCAGACCCATCACGTAGTCGGGTGTCGGAGGTGCGGTCGTTGCCACACGGTCAGGGTACCGGCGCTCGTGGGTCGACCTGACGAGGCAATGGCGGCGACGCGAAGGGGCCGAGGGAACAGAGCCGGGTACACTTCGGTTCTGTCGTACCCCATCCGAGTTTTGGAGTAGCCGAGATGATCACCCTCACCGAGCAAGCCGTTTCCAAGGTCGACGAACTCATCAGCGCCGAAGGCGACGAGGGTCTCGCACTGCGTGTGGCCGTGCGCCCGGGTGGGTGTTCGGGCTTCAGCTACGAGATGTTCTTCGACACCGACCGTGCCGCCGACGACATGGTGACGACCTTCGGCAATGTCGAGGTCGTCGTCGATCCGTCGTCCGCCCAGCTCCTCGAGGGAGCCACTCTCGACTACAAGGACGGGCTGCAGGACGCCGGCTTCGCGATCGACAACCCCAACGCCCAGCGCACGTGCGGCTGCGGCCAGAGCTTCAGCTGACGCACGCCGTTGGCTAGGTTGCGCTCCATGACGGAGCGCAACTACGACCCCGAGCTCGCCGAGGTGATCGGCCTGCTTCCCGCAAGCGTCGAGTGGGGCCCGCCCGAGTCGATGCCGGCGGCTCGCGCCGCCCAATCCTCCTGGGCACCCCCGGTCGAGCCGCGCGCCGACGTCGTTCGTGAGGATCGGCTGGTTCCGGGCCGCGCCGGTGATCCCGATGTCGCGATCCGCATCTACCGACCCGCCGCGCCGCCCGAAGGGGCGATGCCGGGCGTGTTCGAGATCCACGGCGGCGGTTTCATCATCGGCGACCTCGCGATGATGGACGCGTTCTGCGACGCCGTGGCGGCGGGGTTTCCCGCCGTCGTCGTGAGCGTCGACTACCGACTCGCGCCGGAGGACCCGTACCCGGCCGGCGTCGAGGACTGCTACGCCGCACTCGCCTGGTTCGCCGACAACGCGGCCGAGTTGGGCGTCGACCCGTCCCGTATCGCCATCGCGGGGCAGAGCGCGGGCGGCGGGCTCGCCGCAGCGACGGCACTGCTGGCCCGAGATCGTGGCGGCCCCGATCTCTGCTTCCAGCTCCTCGACATCCCCGAGCTCGACGACCGTCTCGACACCCCGTCGATGCATCAGTTCGTCGACACCCCCCTGTGGAACCGGCCCAACGCGATTCGTAGCTGGAGCTGGTATCTCGGCTCCGACGACGCCCCGGGTTCCGACGACGTGTCGTACTACGCGGCGCCCGCTCGGTGCGAGGACCTGTCCGGTCTCCCGCCCGCGTTCGTTGCCGTCATGGAGTTCGATCCGCTCCGAGACGAGGGGATCATCTACGCGATGCGTCTGCTCGAAGCCGGCGTGTCGACCGAGCTCCACGCCTATCCGGGCACGTTCCACGGGTCGGGTCTGGTGACGACGGCCCAGGTGTCGAAGCGCCACGCCCGCGACGGCATGGACGCGTTGCGACGGGCCCTGCTGTCCTAGACCAGTGCGAGCGCCTCGGCGAGCTCGGAGCCGTCGTAGACGGCGTCGAGCCGGCGAAGGATGACGCCGTCGGTCCCGACCACGAAGAGCACCGGCTCGTAGGGGAGTTCGTAGGCGTTGACGATGTCGGTCAGGCTGCCACCCGTCCCGCTGGCCAGGCCCTCGTCGTTGAAGGGGTCGACATAGACCTCGGCATGGATCACCCGGAGGTCGTCGCGTTCCGCGGTGGCATCGATCAGGAGATCGATCACCGGCCCACAGATCGCGGTCTGGCAAAAGCCCGGCGTCGCGATGCTGAGGATCGTCGGCCGGTCGCCGGCTGCGAGCGCGTCGACCAGGTCGGTGTCGTGGAACGGACAGGGGTCGACCCGGGTGCAGATCGGATCGACGCCGGCCGGGTCGGCGCTCGTGGCCGTGGGGATGGGTGGGAGCAGGTCGCCGGGTTGCGGGATCGCCGTCTCGCCGGGTTCGAGCACCAGGAACTCGTGTTCGCTCGTGCCCGCGTCGTTCGTGAGAACCGTGCGGTAGACCCCCGCGGCCGGGGGTGTGAAGAAGATCGAGTAGTAGGGGGTGGGCACGCCGAGATCGCGGCGGACGCTGACGCCACCGGCGATCGTGGTGCCGGCGTCGTCGACGACCTCGAGCCGGATCTCGTCGGGTGCGTTGCGGCGCATGATGCCGTTGCCGTCGTTGAGCACGTAGGCCACTCGGTGTTCGACCGAATGCACGAACGGCGACGGGGACGCGAGGCCATCGGCGAAGGACGGAACGAGCAGGGGAGTGGCGAGCGGCTCCGCCGTCGTGGTGGTCGTGGAGGTTGCCGCCGTGTCGTCGCCACAGGCGGCGAGGAGGCTTCCTGCGCCGGCGAGACCGGCCGCCCCGGCGGCGCCGATGATGAACGTTCGACGGTCGAGCACACCCATGCCGATGACGCTAACCGGCGCACGCGGGCAACCTCCTCTCGGCGTCCCGCTAGCGTTCGCCCGATGTCGGAAGCCATGAAGCTCAGCGTCGACGGGGCGACCGTGGAGGTCGTCGACGACACCGCGACGCTGCTCGACGTGCTGCGTGACGTCGCCGGAGTGACATCGGTGAAGGACGGATGCAGCCCCCAGGGACAGTGTGGCTGCTGCACGGTCCTGGTCGACGGCCAGCCGAGGGTGTCGTGCGTGACACCCGTTCGCCGGGTGCGAGACCGCGAGATCACCACGGTCGACGGCCTGGCCGACGACGTCCGCTCGGCCTGGGGCGACGCGTTCGCCGCGACGGGCGGAAGTCAGTGCGGGTTCTGCACCCCCGGCATCATCTGCCGGTTCGAGGGGCTGCGGGCCAAGGCGACCGACCACGACGACCGCGACGCGGCGGGCAAGGCGCTGCAGGCGCACCTCTGTCGATGCACGGGTTGGCAGCCGGTCGTCGATGCCTGGGTGGCCTTCGGCGCGCCGGCCCCCGCAGGCGGCCCCGGAGCGGTGGCGCGGGCGGCACTCGAGGGCGGCGTCGCCCAGGCGATCGGCCCCGACGTGGCCCTGGGCCGCGGCGGGTTCGCCGACGACACCGCGCCCGCCGATGCGTTGGTCGCCGTGCCCGACGGCGATGGATGGGTGGTCGCCGAGACCCGGGCCGAGGCGCTGCGGCTCGCCGGCAAGGTGCAGGGCCGTCGGACCACGGCCGACTTCGAACCGCCGATAGAGCTGCCGGCCGGCGACTGGGTCCGCACCCTGCGGACGTCGTGGGTCGAGCCCGGCTACCTCGAGACCGACGCCTCGTGGTGCGCTCCCGGGGGTGAGCCGACGTCGCCGCTGGCGAACGGCGGTGCCTTCGGGGCGAAGGAGACGAGCGAGGTGGGCGCCGTTGCTCGGCGTCTCGCCAACGAACACGGGCGCCCGGTGCGGGTCCTTTACTCGCGTGAGGACGCCGTGCGGCGAGGCCCCAAGCGACCGCCGATCGCGGCGGGCATCCGGGCCGACGGCACCGGGATCATCCGGGTGGCCCGCACCACCGGGATCGCCGAGGCGATCCGTTCCGTGGCCCCCGGGTTGGTCGTCGAGGAGGTCGACGTGGCCGGTCCGCCGACGAGCGCGGCCATCCGCGGTGCGGGCTGGGTCGAGGCACTCGTGGTGCGAGCGTCGCTCGACCCCGCGCCGAGCTGGATCACCGCGCCCGGTGGGGGAGCGGCGCTGGCGACGATCGTCGACGACGGTGCGATCGACGTGCGGGTGCGGGCCGGCGATCCGCTCGACGAGACCGTCCTGCGGTCCTATTGCACCGGTGCCGCCCACATGGGTCTGTCGTGGGTGACGAGCGAGTCGCTCGGTGTCGACCAACACGGCGAGATCCACGATCTCACGATCCGCAGTTTCGGCATCCTGCGGGCGATCGACACGCCCCGGATCGACATCGTCGTGGAGGAGACTCCGGGCGAGCCGGTCGCGGTCAGCGATGCCGTGTTCGCCGCTGTCGCTGCTGCGGCGTGGCGGGCGGCCGCCTTCGCCGGTGTGTGGCCGGTCGGGGTGGCGCTCCTCGACCGGGATGCCCATCCGTCGAGCGTAGGGTGACGACCATGAGCACTCCTGTTGGTCCCTACACGCCGATCGTCCGTGGAGGCGATCTCCTGTTCACCGCCGGCCAGATCGGCATCACGGCCGATGGCCTCGTCGAGGGCGGCCTCGAGGCGGAACTGCGCCAGGTGTTCGTCAACCTGCGATCCGTGCTGTCCTCGGCCGGCGCGTCGCTCGCCGATGTCGTCAAGACGACCGTCTTCATGGCCGACATGGGCGACTACGCGAAGATGAACGAGATCTATGTCGAGGAGTTCGGCGACCATCGGCCGGCCCGCTCCGCCGTGGCGGTCGCCGCTCTGCCCCTCGGCGCGAGGATCGAGATCGAAGCGATCGCGACCGTCTGATCCCCGAGTGCCGATGTAGCCCGCGGGCGGGCCGGTCTGGCAGACTGCCGGTCATGGACGTCGGAGCGATCATTTTCGTTGTCGTACTCGTCATCGTGATGCCCGTCGGCATCCTGATGAGCATGGTCGGCCTCGCCGGAGCGCTGGGTGGCCTGGTCGGCCGTGACCGCGACCTCGACAATGTCGACGACGAGGGCAATCCCAACGAGTACCTCGCGCTCTCCGACGCCAACCCCTACAAGGGCTGAGTTCTGCGGCCCACCAGGGCCGGCAGTGCGACCACGGTCGCGAGCCAGCTGAGGCCGATGATCGACGCGAGGAAGAACCCGACGATCACGTAGGGAGTCAGCGACGACAGCAACAGCGGTGTGAACCCCACGGCGATGACGGCGGCGTTGCGACTCAGCGCGCGGGCCGGTTCCTCCGCGAATGCCTCGATCGCGAGCCGGGCGTCACCCAGGTCGGCCTGGAGTTCGCGGAACCGTTCGACGAAATGGATCGCGAAGTCGACGCCGATGCCGAGCACGAGGGTGGACAGCACCGCGATGGGCATGTCGTAGGACTTCCCGACCAACCCGATGGCGCCGTAGACGGCGAGGATCGTCCACAGCACCGGTGCGATCCCGATGAGTGCCCAGGTGATCGACCGGAAGAGCAGGACCAGCAGGCCGGTGACGATCGCGAGGGTCACCAGGAAGCCGACGAGCATTCCGGACACCATCTCGTCCTGCCACACGAGGTTGAGATAGGTCTCGCCCGCCCACTCGGCCGTGACCCCGGCGGGGAACGGTTGGACGGCGAGTTGTTCGGCGGTGGCGTCGACGACCGATCGCATCGCCTGGTTGTCGCCGTCGCGAAGCTGCAGGCGGATGTTCGCGTGCATCCCGTCGTCGGTGATGAGGGTGGCGACCAGCGCGGACTCGGCGCGGCCGGCGGCGAGCACGGCATCGGCCGACTCACCGGTCGCGTCGCCGAGCAGGTTCGCGTAGGACGCCGACGTGCCGACGATGTCGCCGCCGGCCCATTCCGATTGGAGCGCGGCAACCGTTGCGAGCGTTTCCGGTGACGTCAGCTCGGCGGGGTCGTCGGCGGTCAGGACGAGGTTCGCGGCGAAGGTGCCGGGCAGCTCGTCGTTGAGCCGCTCGCTCGCGACCCGGACCTCGTGGCCCGAACGGAACCAGTTGACCGGATTGTCGTTGACCTCGATCTGTAGGATGAGGGGCACGGACACCGCAGCGATGGCGGCGATGCCGGCGAGCACGAGTCCGCGGTGGCGCAGCGCTCCGAGCGGAAGCCGGCGGACCACGGCGGCGAATCGGCCGTCGCCGGGAGCCCGATTGCCGACCGCCCGCTCGATCGAGGACTCCTTCACCAGCATGAGAACGGCCGGCAGCACGGTGAGGGTCGCGAGCCACGCGAAGACCACCCCGACGGCGATGAAGATGCCGAACACCCGCACCGGCGGGATCGGGGTCAGCGCCAGGGCGCCGAACCCGACGACCGTGGTGATGGTCGTGAACGCGATCGGCCCGGCGAGCTCGTCGAACACGATCCGCAGCGCTTCGCGGCGCTCGCGGACTCGGCCGTAGCGATCGAAGAACTCGCTGATCACGTGGATGGCGTCGAGGATCGCGACCGGCATCAGGAAGATCGGGATCATCGAGCTCATGATGTGCAGGCTGTTGCCGGTGCCGATCAGCAGTCCCATGGCCCACACGACCGAGAGCAGGGCGAGCAGCATGGCCGGCCCGACGAGGACGAGTCGTCGGAAGAACACGAGCATCAGCAGGAAGATCGCCAACCCGGCCAGTGGGGCGAACAGCGCCATCTGCACGAACATCTGGTCGCCGAAGGCCTCCTGGGCGAGCGGGAGTCCGGCGATGTGGCGCTCGAATCCCGCGAGGGCCGGTGCGGCGTCGAGCAGTTCGTCGACCGCATCGCTGACCGGTTGCGCATCGGACTTCGACACCAGAGGGATGAAGAACGCGAGCGTGTCGCCGTCATCGGACAGGACGTTGCCGCCGAGCAGCGGGTCGCCGGCGATCCGCGCGGCCAGGGCATCGGCATCGGCCGTGCCGGCCGGCGCGGCGCCGACGGGCTGGGCGGTGCGGACGCTGATCATCGTGTCGGGGGCGACACCGTCGGTGGTGGCGATCGCGTCGTGGAGCGCGAACGCGGCGGCGAGCGTGTCGGGGGCGACCACCGACTCGTCGGCGAACACGCCGACGACCAGCATCTCGCCGGTCTGGAACTGCTCCCGCAGGTCGGCATTGCGGACCCGCACCGGTGCATCCGAGGAGAGCATGTTCTCCGGGTCGGTGTCGATCCGGATGCGTACGAAGAGCCCGCCGAGCACGAGCGTCGCGATCGCGGCGATGGCGAGCACGCGCCGTGGGTGGCGCATCGACCGGTCGACGAGGGCCATCGAGATCCGCTCGATGGTGGTGTCGGGGCGATGGTGATGGGCGGGTCCATGTCCGGCCGGGGGCAGATTCATGGAGCCACGATAGAGGCATCCGGTAAATGTCCGGACATTTCGTGCCTAGAAATGCTGCGGCAGGGGGAGATTCGTGGCTCAGGAGCGCAGTGCCCATGCCCGGTCACTCGGTCGTACCGGACACGGGCCTGCGCTGTCCTGCGGCCGGCCCTCCCCGGCTGCGGCGGGATCAGGCGGGAGCGGACTCCGCCTCGATCGCCGGGGCACCGCTGGTGTTGATCGTGATCTTGCGGGGCTTGGCCCGCTCGGCCACCGGGATTCGCAGCGTGAGCACGCCGTCGGAGAGATCGGCCTCGATGTGCTCGGCTGCGAGGCCCTCGCCGAGATGGACCTGGCGGTGGAACTTCCCTCGGGCCCGCTCGCTCATGTAGAGGCGGTCGGCCTCCGTCGGTACCCAGTCGCGTTCCGCGCTGATGGTCAGGACGTTGCGCTCGACGTTGATGTCGAGGCTGTCGGCGGCGACACCGGGGAGGTCGACATGCACCCACACGTCGTCACCGCGCCGGTACGCGTCCATCGGCATCGGGTGCGTGGCGCCCGTGGTGCCGACCCGGCGAAACACCGTGTCGAAGTCGCGGAAGGGGTCGTTGTTGAAAAGCATCCGAAGTCTCCTCTCGTTGTCTGTGCCGGGTGCAACGGCTGAAACACTTTCAGTATTCCTGAAGTATACGAACTTTCGGACAAACTGCTAGCCTCGCCTGATGGCCCGGCGTGAACCGATCGACCACCCGTCCCTGATGGCGGCGGCGATGACGATCCTCGACGCCGAGGGATTCGAGGGCCTCACGCTGTCGCGAGTGGCAACCCACCTCGGTGTGGGGCCGTCGGCTCTCTACACCCATGTCGCGGGTCTCGCCGGCCTCCACCACGCCGCAGGGGTCGAGGCGACGCGTCGCCTCACGGTGGAAGTGCGCGATGCCGCGATCGGCCGCGCCGGAGATGACGCGGTCCGGTCGGTCGCCGACGCGTACCGGGCATACGCGCGCCGCCACCCGGGCCGCATGACGGCGACGATGCGCAGTGTCGAGGTCGACGACGCGATGGATGCAGCCAATGCCGAACTCGACGCGGTGTTCGTGTTGCTGAGTGAGGCTCGTGGCCTGTCGGGTCCGGGCGCGGGGCGCGCCGCGCGCAACGTTCGTCGTGCCATCCACGGTTTCGTCGTCGTCGAGCACGCGACGGGCGACGACGACCGCGCCGATCGCGACTATCGCGACCTCGTCGATTCGTTGTGCTCCATCCTGTCGCCGTGAGCGGCGACTCGGCGGCGCATCACATCCAGCGGGAACGACCGAAGGAGTAGCCGACGGAGCGGATCGTCTGGATGAGGTTGGCGTGTTCCTCGCCGAGCTTCGCGCGTAGGCGCCGGACATGGACGTCGACGGTGCGGGCGCCGCCGTAGTAGTCGTAGCCCCACACCCGGTTGAGCAGCGTCTCGCGGGTGAAGACCTTGCCCGGATGGGCGGCGAGGAACTTCAGCAGCTCGTACTCCATGTAGGTCAGATCGAGCGGCTTGCCCTCGATGACGGCCTGGTAGGTCTCGAGGTTCATGGCCAGCGGCCCGTACTCGATCAGGTCGATGTCGTCGTTGCCGCCCGAGCGTCGGAACACGTGCTTGAGCCGGGTCTCGAACTCGACGGGGTGGAACGGGTGGACGCAGAAGTCGTCGAAGAGGTCCTCACGGGGATCGAGCTCCATCAGCTGCCCACCGTTGACGAGGAGCAGCACCGACTCGACGTTGACGTCGCCGTTGCGGATCGCCCGGCAGAAGCGGGTCGCGGTCTCGAGATCGGACACGACGGTGGCCATGACGATCGCGCCGACCCACCCGTCGTTCGGCTCGTCGCGTCGGGCGGCATCGATGTCGGACGCCGCCTTCCAGGCCCAGCCGCCGATGTCGAGGGCCTGGGCGAGTTCCGGGGGAACCGGGTCGGGATAGACGAGAAGTGGTTCCATCAGGTGCTCGGGAGGTAGCGCTCCAGCTCGAAGGGCGTGACCTGCGACTGGTACTCGGACCACTCGCTGCGCTTGTTGCGCAGGAACCACTCGAAGATGTGATCGCCGAGCGTGGCACGAACCAACTCGGACCCCTCCATCACGTCGAGCGCTTCGTCGAGCGACCGGGGAAGCGGCTCGACACCGAGCTCGCGTCGCTCGTGCTCGGACAGGTCGAACAGGTTCACCTTGATCTCGGGCGGCAGCTCGTAGGCCTCCGAGATCCCCTTCATGCCGGCCGCCAACAGCAGCGAGAACGTGAGGTAGGGATTGCAGGCGGGATCGGGGGCGCGGTACTCGATGCGGGCCGATTCCGGCTTGCCCTTCTTGCGCACCGGCACCCGCACGAGGGCCGAGCGGTTGTTGCGGGCCCAGGCGACGTAGGGCGGCGCCTCGGAGGTCTCGGCGATGCGCTTGTAGCTGTTGACCAGCTGGTTGGTGACGGCCGTGATCTCGCGGGCGTGCCGCAGGATCCCGGCGGTGAACTGGCGAGCGGTGCCTGACCAGCCGTAGGGGTCGTCGCCGTCGTGGAAGGCGTTGTGACCGTCCTTGAACAACGAGAGGTGGGTGTGCATGCCCGAGCCCTGGACGCCGTTGAGCGGTTTGGGCATGAACGTCGCGTAGCAGTCGCGCTCGAGCGCGATCTTCTTGACGACGAGACGCAGGGTCATGACGTTGTCGGCGACGTCGAGCGCCTCGGTGTAGCGGAGGTCGATCTCGTGCTGGCTCGGTGAGTCCTCGTGGAACGAGTACTCGACGGGGATCCCCATGCCTTCGAGCATGTGGATGGTGCGCTTGCGGAGGTCGCTCGAGACATCGGCCGTCGTCAGGTCGAAGTAGGACGCACGGTCGAGCGGCTGAGGCTTGCCCAGGCTCGGGTCGCCGGAGGCGAAGTAGAAGAACTCGACCTCGGGGGCCGCGAAGAACGAGTAGCCGTGGGTGCGGGCCTCGGCGAGGTTGCGGCGCAGCACCTGGCGGGGATCACCGACGAACGGCGTCTCGTCGAGGTTCTGGATGTCGCAGAACATCCGCGCCGAGGGCTCGTCCTCTTTCGCCCAGGGCAGCAGCTCGAACGACGTCGCATCGGGGCGGGCCAAAACATCCGATTCATGGACCCGCGAGAATCCGTCGATCGCCGTGCCGTCGAACTGAACGCCCTCGGAGAATGCGTTGTCGAGTTCGGCGGGAGTGATCGCGACCGACTTGAGATGGCCGACGACGTCGGTGAACCACAGACGGATCAGGCGAACACCCCGCTCCTCGACCGTGCGCAGCACGTATTCCTGCTCGCGTTCCATGCTCTCGCTCCCGACGATGGGCCGACTACAGCTTGCCGTGTCGACTGTGGCACTCCAAAAGCTCGACGTCGCTGGTCGCGGGGGTTCGTTCACACGCCGTTCACAATTGAGCAACGGAGGCGAAATGCCGCATTGGAACCCTGACGTTCGGCTCGCGAGAATGAGCCACTTCCAACGACATCCTCAAGAGGGGACCCAAATGGCCTACCAGGCTGAGTACCTGTGGATCGACGGCACCGAGCCGACACGAGAGATTCGCGGCAAGACCAAGATCCTCGCCGACGGTGATACGCCCGGCATCTGGGGTTACGACGGATCCAGCACCAACCAGGCGACGGGCGACAACTCCGACGTCGTGCTGAGTCCGGTGTTCCAGTGCCCCGACCCGATTCGTGGCGGCAACAACATCATCGTCATGTGCGAGACGCTGCTGACCGGCGACATGTCGCCGCACCCGACCAACACCCGGGCGCTCGCCCAGGAGGCCTACGAGAAGTACGGCGACCAGGAACCGATCTTCGGTCTCGAGCAGGAGTACACCCTCATCAATCCGAAGACCGGCTGGCCGGCGGGCTTCCCGCCCAACGGCTTCCCGGCACCGCAGGGCCCCTACTACTGCGGTGTGGGTGCGCTGAAGATCCACGGTCGCGAGCTCATCGAGGAGCACACCCAGGCCTGCATCGATGCCGGTCTCGCCATCTCCGGCACCAACGCCGAGGTGATGCCCGGCCAGTGGGAGTTCCAGATCGGTCCGGTCGACACCGTCACGGTCGGCGACCACCTGTGGGTCGCGCGCTACCTCCTCTACCGTCTCGCCGAGAAGTACGAGGTCGAGGTCAGCATCGAGGCCAAGCCCATGAAGGGCGACTGGAACGGTGCCGGCATGCACACGAACTTCAGCACCAAGGCGATGCGCGAGTCCTACGACCCGATCATCGCGGCGTGTGAAGCCATGGGTGCCCCGGGTGTCCCCGCCCGTCACCTCGAGGGCTACGGCACGGGCATCGAGGATCGTCTCACCGGCGCCCACGAGACCCAGCGCTACGACCAGTTCAGCTACGGCGTGTCCGACCGCGGTGCGTCGATCCGCATTCCGTGGCAGGTCGCCAAGGAAGGCAAGGGCTACATCGAGGATCGCCGCCCCAACGCCAACGCCGACCCGTACGTGGTCGCCGCCCTGTTGACGAACACCATCTGCAGCGCCCTGGCCTGACCCCCCCAAGTACACCAAATCAAGGCGACTTCACCCGCGAATGGCGGGCGAAGTCGCCTTGATTTCGTTTTGGGTGGGGGGTCAGTAGGGGCCGGGGCCGGGGTCGGCGCAGAGTTGGACGAGGGCCTTGCCGGTGTTGGTGCCGGTGAAGAGCGAGTTGAGCTGGTCGACACAGCTCTCGAGCCCGTACTTCATGTCGGTCGCGTAGCGCATCTTCCCCTCGGCGGCCCACTCCCACATCCGGTCCCACGCCTCGGGGTAGCGATCGACGTAGGCGAGGCCCTGGAACCCCGCCATCTTCGCCTGCTTGTTGATGAGGTTGAGATAGTTGGACGGTCCGGGCGGACGCCCCTTCTCGTTGTACATCGAGATGGCTCCGATGATCACCACGCGGGCGCCGATCGCCAAGCGCCGCAAGGCGATGTCGAGGATGGGTCCGCCGACGTTGTCGAAGTAGATGTCGAAACCCCTCGGGCGGATCTCCTTGAGGCGGGCGGCGAGATCCTCGGTGCGCCGGTTGAGGCACACCTCGGCGCCGAGCGACTCGACCCAGCGGCACTTCTCGTCGGAACCGGCGATGCCGACGACCGTCGCGCCGAGGTTGCGCGCCACCTGTACCGCGACCGACCCGGTCGAACCGCCGGCGGCCGAGATCAGCACGGAGTCGCCTTCCTTGATCTCGCCGAGATCGGTCAGGCCGAAGTAGGCGGTGGCGGCGGGCGACGAGATGACGGCGATCTGGAAGAGCGCGTCGTGCTCCGCCGGGAACGCGTTGACGATCGGGCTGTCGCCGTCGGCGACGACCCAGCTCGCCCAACCGGGCAGACCGCCGCCGCACCACGAGCCGACCTCGATGTCGGGATGGTTGCTCTCGATGACCCGGCCCATGCCCCCGCTGCGGACGGCCTCCCCGATCCGGACGGCAGGCAGATAGCCCTCGCCCTCGTCGAGCCACGAACGGACCGCGGCATCCATCTGGAGGTAGACCATCCGGATCAGGACCTGACGGTCGCCGAGTTCGGGCATCTCACCGATGACCACGTCGACATCGTCGTGGGTCAGCATCCCGTCAGGTCGTTGTCGCAGCACGACCTGACGGTTGACTCGTTCCAGCGGGTCGGGCAGGTCGGACGGGAGTTGCTCTGGCATGGGGAGGATTCTCGCGCAGCGGCGTCGTGGAACCCGTCTCAAGACACGCGTGGACGTGTTGGTAGATTCAGGTGGTGAACGACGCCCCCACCCACCTGCGGATCGCGATCTGCCAGATCAACCCCACGGTCGGCGATCTCGACGGCAACGTGGCACTGGCGCTGGCCGCGCTGGCCGAGGCCGAGGAGGCCGGTGCCGACGTCGCCGTCATGCCGGAGATGACCATCACCGGCTATCCACCCGAGGACCTCGTCCTCAAGCCGGGTTTCGTCGCCGACTGTCGAGCCGCGCTCGAGAAGTTCGCCGCCCAGACCGGCCGGTGTGCGGCGGTGATCGGTTTCGCCGACGGCGACGACGAGCCCGGCCGGGCCATCCAGGACGTCGCCGGCGTCGACCATTTCAACGGCGTCTGGAACGCGGTCGCGGTCTGCGCGGAGGGTCGGGTCTTCGGCACCTACCACAAGCGCCATCTGCCGAACTACGACGTGTTCGACGAACTCCGCCACTTCCGTCCGGGCGACGAGGCGTTGGGGCTGTTCGAGATCGCCGGCGTCCCCGTGGGTGTCACGCTGTGTGAAGACTCGTGGATCCCCGACGGGCCGGTGACCCAGCTCGCTCGCGGCGGCGCGCGTCTCGTGCTCAACGTGAACGGTTCGCCGTTTCGCGAAGGCAAGCAGGCGGTCCGCGAGCAGGTCATCACCGAACGCGTGCTCGAGTCGGGTGTGCCCGTCGTCTACGCGAACCTCGTCGGCGCGCAGGACGAGCTGGTCTTCGACGGCGGCTCGTTCGTCATCTCCGAGCATCGCGATGGTGCCTCCGTCGTCGCTCGTTGCAACTCCTTCACCGAGGGAACCGATGTGTTCGACATCGAACTCCCGCCGGTTCGCACCACCATGGACGCGTACCGGGTCGTGCACGTCACGCCCGTGCCGTCGGCTCCCCGCACCCCGATCCCACCCCCGATGGTGCCGCGGCTCGACCCGCTCGCCGAGCGATGGGAAGCGCTGGTGCTCGCCACCCGCGACTATGTCCGGAAGTCGGGGTTCTCGCAGGTTTGTCTGGGCATCTCGGGCGGGGTCGATTCCTCGTTGACGGCGACCATCGCCGTCGATGCCCTCGGTCCCGACAACGTCCACGGCATCCTGCTCCCGTCGCGCTACTCGAGCGATCACTCCCTCGACGACGCGTCGGCGTTGGCCGCCAACCTCGGGATCGCCACCTCCACCATCCCGATCGAGCCGGCCCACGCGGCGCTCACCGACATGTTGTCGCCCCACCTGGCCGACGGCGCGATCGAGGTGGGCGACCTCACCGACCAGAACCTGCAGGCCCGCATCCGTGGCGTCGTCTGGATGGCGATGGCCAACGAGCACCGGTGGTTGGTGTTGACCGCGGGCAACAAGTCCGAAGCCGCCGTCGGCTATTCGACGCTCTACGGCGACACCGCCGGCGCCTACGCGGTGATCAAGGACGTCTGGAAGACGACCGTCTACGAGCTCGGCCGTTGGCGCAACGAGGTGGCGATCGCCGAGACGGGGTCCACCGTCATCCCAGAAGGCGTCCTCACCAAGGCGCCGTCGGCCGAGCTGCGCCCCGGGCAGACCGATGACCAGTCGTTGCCGCCCTACGAGATCCTCGATCCCATCCTGCGCGCGTATGTCGAAGACGACCGGAACGTGGCCGAGATCGTCGCCATGGACCTCGCCGATCCTGCCGTCGTCCAACGGGTCTGTCGTCTCGTCGACATCGCCGAGTTCAAGCGTCGACAGACGCCGGTTGGTGCACGTCTCACCAAGAAGGCGTTCGGGCGCGACCGACGCATGCCCATCATCAACCACTACCGCGGCTAATTTCGCAGCCGTGGTCGGGTGGCGACCGCGCCACCACTACGGGGGGATGCGTGCATCAGGGCTTGACGACGGTGCAGAGCGCGCGGGTCGTGGGTGAGCTCCACTGGGCCGCGTCGCGCCTGTTCGAGGTGTTGGGCCGGTGGGCGGCCGAGGCGGATCGACCCGACGTCGCGATGTCGATGGCGACGTCGTCTCGTCACCTGGGGTGGCATGCCGACGACCTCGAGGCATTGCTCCCCGACTCCACGCTGCTCGAGGACGACGCGAAGAGTGGACCGCACTCGGAGGGGGTCGATGCCGCGGTCGAGGCGATCCGGGCCATTCCCGGCTCGGTCGAACGGCTTGCGGTCGCCCATCGGGTGCTCCTGCCGCGCATGGCCGCTCGTTGCGTGTCGATCGAGCGTGCGTCCGGCCATCACTGCGATGCATCGCTGGCTCGGGTGCTCTCGTTCCTGCTGGCCGATCTGCGCCGCGACCGCGACGATGGTGAGGCGCTGCTCGGGCGTCTGCTCACCGATGTCGATTCCGTCGAGCAGGCAAACGCCCGGGTGCTCGAGGCCGAATCCCGGCTGGTCGCCGCAGGTGGATTGCTGCCCGTCGGCATCGGTGACTGATCAGCCCCGGGGTTGGGCCGGACGACTCAAGTCTGGACAGACCGGCAAGACTTCCTCATGATCAGGCGAGGACGCGCCGACCACTCAGGGACGCAGTGGAAACGACGCTCTCTACCCCGTCCTCATGGACACTACGTGGATCCGCCGGTGGTGGAATCACGTTCGGTGGGTATCGTGCATCAACTAGCCGGTAGCGACGAGAGGGCAACTCTGTGGCGAAGGAACGTGTCGAACGGGACGAAGAGGACCTGGTTCGGCTGTACCTCACCGATATCGGTCAGTACCCCCTTCTGACGAAGGAGGACGAGGTCCGTCTCGCTCAGGAGATCGAGGGCGGCACCGAAGCCCGCATCGAGATGGAGAGCGCCGAGGGCGAACTCTCCCCGGCGAAGAAGCGCGAGCTGCGTCGGGCGATCCAGAAGGGCGAGGCCGCCGAGCGGACCTTCGTCCAGTCCAACCTCCGTCTCGTCGTCTCGATCGCCAAGAAGTACCAGGCCTCGGGCCTGCCGCTGCTGGATCTCATCCAGGAGGGCAACCTCGGCCTCATGCACGCCGTCGAGAAGTTCGACTGGCGCAAGGGCTTCAAGTTCTCCACCTATGCCACCTGGTGGATTCGTCAGGCGATCACCCGTGGCATCGCCAACACCGGCCGCACCATCCGTCTCCCGGTGCACGCGGGCGACACCCTGGCCCGGCTGCAGAAGGCCCGGGCCCGCCTCGAGCTCAAGTACGGCCGTCCGGCCACGCTCTCCGAGCTCGCCATCGAGGTCGAGATGCCCGAGGAGAAGGTCACCGAGGCCCTGCGTTTCGCGGCCGAGCCCCTTTCCCTGTCGGAGCCGCTGCGTGAAGACGGCGATGCCGAACTCGGCGATGTCGTCGAGGACAAGGCCGCCGATTCCCCGTTCGAGAGCGCGGCGACATCGCTGCTTCCCGACGAGATCTCCCGCCTCCTGGCCCCGCTCGACGAGCGCGAACGCGAGATCCTGAAGCTGCGTTTCGGTCTCGACCGCGGCGAGCCTCGCACCCTCGAAGAGGTCGGCGAACACTTCAACCTCACCCGTGAGCGGATCCGCCAGATCGAAGCCCGGGCGATGTCGAAGCTGCGCCACCCTTCGAGCGACACCGGCGCCCGCGACCTGCTCAGCGTCTAGCAGAGGCTGCGTCTAGCCCGGTGGGTGTGCAGGCGGCGCTCGGCTACGAGTTCCACCCGCCGAACGCGCCCCGACGACTCGTCCAGAAGATCGCATCCACGCGGGCCGGAGCCTGGTCGTTCTCGAAGACGGTGCAGCCGCTCGACGGGCTCGTCCATCGCCTCACCCGTGACCGCACATCAGCCACCCAGGTGCTCGCCGGCCTGCCGGTCATCCGCATCACCACGACCGGCCGCCGTTCGGGACAACCCCGGGTGGCGCCGCTGATCGCAGTGCCGATCGGTGACGACCTCGCCCTGCTCGGCACCAACTTCGGCGGCAGGTCCACCCCTGCGTGGGTCCACAACCTGCGGGCCGATCCGCGGGCTGCCGCGGCGTATCGCGACCGCGAGATCGACGTCGTCGCCCGCGCCGCGACCGCCGAGGAGTGCGAGCAGGTCTTCGCCGCCGGCGGTGCGATCTACGGCGGCTACGAGAAATACCGCGAGCGTGTCACCGGCCGTGAGATCGAGGTGTTCGTACTCACCGAGGCGTAGCGCGTCAGGGTTCGAGCCCGCACATCGGTCATCAGGAACACGCTTGTCATCGATGGATCCCGTCATCGGTGGAGTTGGCGGAGGTGGACGGGAATCGAACCCGCCGGACAGGGATCACCCATCCCACCCGCTTTGAAGGCGGGGGAGCCCACCAGGCGCTCGGACACCTCCGCCGGGCAACCTATCGGGGGCGCGGCGACATGTCCCGATCGGGTCGCTACGTTGCACCCATGTCGAAGAACCGAATCATCCTGGTGGTCGTCCTTCTCGCCCTCCTCGCCGTGCTGTTCAAGAAGGTCAAGGACGTCTGACGCGCTACGAGTCGGGAATCAGAAGGGCCAGCGCCGTTTCGGCGCGGCCCTCCGGGTGCGCCACAGCAGCGCAGCGCCGGCTGCCAGGCCGAGACCGAGCGCTCCCGCGCCGAGCACGGCCGGCTTGGGCGCGGCGATCGATCCCTCTCGCAGCGGGCGGGGGTTCTCGAACGTGCGGATCTCCCAGCCTCGCGCCTCGGCTTCCCTGAGCAGCGCACGATCGGGATTGACCGCGACGGGATGTCCGACGGTTTCGAGCATCGGCAGGTCGGTGATCGAGTCGGAGTAGGCGAACGAGTTGGCGAGATCGAGACCGTGGAGGTCTCGTTCCCGTTCGATCGCCTCGACCTTGTGGACGCCGGCCGAATAGAACTCGACCTCGCCCGTGTAGCGGCCGTCGGCATCGATGCGGGCCCGGGTGGCGATGGCATCGTCGACCCCGAGGTGGCGGGCGAGCGGCATGACGATCTCCTCGGGTGAGGCCGACACGAGGTAGACCCGACGACCGGCGTCTCGATGCGACTCCATGAGCTCGAGGGCTTCGGCGTAGACGAGCGGGTCGATCACCTCGGTGAGTGCATTGTCGACGAGGGCGGAGATCTTCTCCTTCTCCCAGCCGACCGCGATCTTCAACGCGGTCTCGCGCATCTTCTGCATCCGGCCTTCGTCGGCGCCGAGATAACGGAAGACGATCTGGCCCCAGAGCGCCCGCACGACGAGCCAGCGATTCAGCAGGCCTTCTTGTTGCAGACGCGGACCGAACGCGAGCATCGCGGCCTTGGCGATGACGGTCTTGTCGAGGTCGAAGAACGCCGCCTCGACCGACTCGTGTGCTGGCGTCGCCATGCCGCCCAGCCTACGGACCGGCGCGGCACGCGGGTTGGGAGTGTCAGCGCGTCGGCGTAGGGTCGCCGTAGCGACTTCCCCGTCGAGCCACTTCCCCGAGTGAGCGGTCGGGAGTCGTGATGTTGCAGGTGTGTTGGTCGCCCAAGGGCGGTTCGGGAACGTCGGTGGTCGCCGCCGCGCTGGCGGTGCAGGCCGCGGCTGCGGGCCGAGAAACACTGCTGGTCGACCTGGCCGGCGATCAGTCGGCCATCTTCGGCGTCGATGGTGGCGAGGGGATCGGCGACTGGTTCGCTGCGGCCGACGATGTCGGCCCCGACGCGTTGCGGTCCCTGGAGGTTGCCGTCGGCGATCGTCTCCGTCTGCTTCGCACCGGACGGGCCTCCGTCGGCCGGTGGTCGCCTGAACGGATGGCGGTGGCGATGGCGCTGTTCGAGACCGGCCCCGATCTCGTGGTGGTCGATGGCGGCCGTCAGAACGGCTGTGGTCTGCCGGCTCGTGCCGCGAGCGTCGTCGTCATCCGGGCCTGCTACCTCGGCGTTCGCCGGGCGGTCGACGCTGCCGGGATCAACACTGCCGGGATCAACACTGCCGGGATCGACACTGCACGAATCGTGCTGATCGAGGAGCCCGGGCGCGCGTTGTCCCGTCGCGACATCGAGGCGGCGGTGGGCGGGGTCGACATCGTGCTGCCGTGGGACCCGGCTGTCGGCCGTGCGGTCGACGCGGGGCTTTTGGCCTCGCGCATACCGCGCTCGCTTCGTCCGCTCCGACGCCTGTTGGTGCCCGAATCGACGGTGCGGGCACGGGCATGACCGACGTCGAGCTCGCCGCCCGGATCCATCGCCGACTCGTGGAGGACGGTGGCGACCTCCACACCGCGCGCCGCCTCCTGGATGCCGAGGCCCCCCTGCTCTCGCCGAGCGCGAGGGAGGAGGTCACGCGCCAGATCGCGGCGCGTCTGCGGGGATACGGCTCCATCGATCACCTGCTCCACGACGACGGGATCAGCGAGGTGATGGTGAACGGACCGGGCCCGGTCTGGATCGAGCGCGACGGGGAGATCCGGGCAACCGACGTGATCGTCGATGCCGACGAACTGCGATTGCTCGTCGAGCGCATCCTGTCGCCGATCGGGCGACGCATGGACCCGCTGCGACCATGGGTCGACGGTCGGCTGGCCGATGGCAGTCGGGTCAACATCGTCGGCCCTCCGATCGCGCCCGACGGTCCGTGTGTCACGATCCGACGGTTCGTGATCCGGCGCCCGACGCTCGATGAGTTCGGGGCCCCGGACCTGGTGGATCTCCTCCGATCGCGAGTCCGCTCCGGCGCGACGGTCCTGGTCAGCGGCGGTACGGGTGCGGGAAAGACCACACTGCTCAACGCTCTGGCCGGCGAGTTGCCGCCCGACACCCGTGTGGTGACGGTCGAGGATGCGGCCGAGTTGGCGCTGCCACTGGCCAACGTCGTCCGACTCGAGTGTCGGCCACCGGGGGTCGAGGGCACCGGCCGGGTCGACGTGCGGGATCTGGTTCGGGTCGCGCTGCGTCTTCGCCCCGACCGACTCCTGCTCGGCGAGGTTCGCGGACCCGAGGCGTTCGACCTGCTGCAGGCACTCAACACCGGCCATCGCGGCGGCATGTCCACCATCCACGCGAACTCCCCGCTCGATGCACTGCACCGCCTCCTCGGGTTGGTGCTGTCGGCCGACGCCGGGGTGCCGGCGACGGTCGTCGAGACACAGCTCGCGCGAGCCATCGATGTCGTCGTGCAGGTCGCCCGGAGCGCAGAGGGCAGCCGGGTGATCACCGACATCGCGCGCGTCGTCGGGCCCGGAGCGGTCGAGTCGCTGGTGGACGTGCCATGAGGCGCTGGTTCGATCCCGAGGAGCGCGAGCGACGATGGCAGGTCGCGCGGCTCGCGTTGTTGCTCCACGGCCTGTCGCGCGCGCTGCGGAGCGGCAAGACCCTGCCTGCCTCCCTTCAGGCCGTCGCCGACGACGCCACGGTGGCCGGAGCGGGACTCCGTCGGGCCGCCCGTCGAGTGCACGACGGTTCGCCCGTCCACGAAGAGATCGACCGGTGGGCAACGGCGCTCGCCGACCGCGATGCGGATCTCGTGCGGGCGGTCGTCAACACCGGGGCGGCGACCGGGAGCGCACTGGCGGCATCGTTCGATCGGGCCGCTGCGAGTCTTCGAGAACGCGCCGATCTGCAGCGCGAGATCGCCGCCCTGACCGCGCAGGCTCGAGCTTCGGCGATGCTGTTGACGCTTGCCCCGGTCGCGTTTCTGGGGGTGCTGGCGATGGCCGATCCCCGCGTGGTCGCGTTCGTGTCGTCCACCGGGGTCGGCCGGCTCGCGGTGGTGGGCGGCGTCGTCCTCGACGTCGTGGGGTGGCTCTGGATGCGTCGTCTCACCGCGGCGGTCGATCCGTGATGGTCGTCGTGGGCTTGCTGCTCAGCGCCTCGTGGCTGATCGCCCTGGTGCCCTGGCGGACGCCCGCTCGCCGGCTCACCGAGACACCTCACGGGTTGCCGGAGCGATCGTGGGCCGTGGCGGGTGGACCCGTCTGGGGCGCCGCCGTGGCGTCGGTGGGTCTGCTGGTGCATCCGGTCGTCGCAGCGGTGGTGGTGGCGTGGCCGTCGTGGCGTCGTTGGTCGACGGGGCGACGCGACCGGGTCGACCACCGCCAGGCGGCGTTGCGGGCGCTTCCCGAGGCGGCCGATCTCGTTGGTCTCGGCATCGGCGCGGGGCTGTCGGTCCGTGCCGCGGTGCATCACGCAGCCACCTGGACCGACGACCCCTACCGATCGGTGTTCATCGAGGCTCTTCGCCGCGCCGATGCCGGCGAGACGTTCGCGAGCGCGCTCGACGCTGCGGCGATCGACCTCGATCCGGTGGCGCGTCCGCTGATCGGTCTGCTCGTCGCCGCCGATGCCGACGGCGGCGCAGTGCTGACCAGCCTCGGTCGCGTCAGCGACGAAGCCCGTCACCGGCGCCGAACGGCCGCGGAGGTGAGAGCCCGACGCCTTCCGGTCACGATGCTTCTTCCCCTCGTTCTCTGCGTGTTGCCCGCGTTCGGGCTGCTCGCGGTGGCGCCGTTGGTCCTCACCGCATTGGGAGATCTCGATCTCGGATTCTGACGCGGCGCTTCCTTCTGCTTCCCCCATCAACTCCAGAGGAGAGACGAATGACCACACACTTCGGCTTCGGCCGTTCACTATTGGCGCTGTGGGTGTTGCTCGAGAGCGCGTTGTTCACCCGACATCGGGCACGGGGCGATCGCGGACAGGCCACTGCCGAGTACGCGCTCGTCGTGCTCGGTGCCGCAGCGGTGGCGATGCTGCTGATCGCCTGGGCGACCAGCACGGGGAAGCTGTCGACACTGCTCAACAAGGTGGTCGACAGCGTGGCCGGTCGGATCACGTGAACCGCCATGGTCGGCCCGCCCGCGGCGAGGTGCCGGGGGCGGGCTGGTCGTGCCCCGGCCAGGCGACCGTCGAGGTGGCGTTCCTCCTGCCGGTGGTCGTGCTGCTCGCCCTCGCAATCGGTCAGGTCGCGGTGGTGGCCCACGCGCGCGTCTCGGTCACGCATGCGGCGAGGGAGGGAGCGCGCGTCGCAGCGGTGGGGGAAGGCGACGGTGCCGTCCGTGCCGCGGTGCTGGCCAGCGGATCACTCACCGAGGCGCGGGTCCGTGTGGGCGTGGTGCGACGGGCCACGACCGTCGAGGTGACGGTCCGCTATGTGGACCCCACCGACGTCGCCCTGGTCGGGTCGCTGCTCGGCGATGTCGAGGTCGTCGGTGTCGCGGTGATGCGACGGGAATGAGGTGCCGTGATCGCTCAGGTGAGACGGAAGCGCGACGGATAGTCGGCGGTGCCGAAGGCGAGCCAGGTATCGGTCGACATCGACTGGGGCACCGTCATGCTGACCACGAGGTAGTGACCGTCGGGAACCGTGTAGTCGATCGCTCCGAGGGTGATGGTCGCCGCGCCGAAGTCGGCGCCGAACGGTTCCTGGGAGAAGACGATCTGTCCGGTGCTGATCGTGGTGCACGACGCGAGCAGCGACGCGCAGTCGGAGAGACCGGCGGCGACACCGCCGAGCGCTTCGGTGCTGAAGCCCGATGTCGCAACATGAATGCGCAGCGACGCGTTGCCTGCGAGCCGGGTGGGGTCGGCGATCGGAAGGACCCATGCAGCCACGTTGGGTGCGTCGAGCTCGATGAGGCCACTCGGACCCGAGGTGAGCGTGAGACCCGGGTCGGCGTTGGCGGCGCTGTCCCAGTTCGTGGCGCCACTCCCGCCGACGGCCGACACCAGCCCGAACGACGATCCGCCACTTCCGGCACCCAGGTATCCGCCGTCGAAGGTCGAGGGAGGCAGTGTCGTGGTCGTCGTGGTCGTGGTGGGCACTTCGAGCACGACCGCTCCGGTCGTGGTCGTCGGGGTCGTGGTCGTGGCGACCCGAGGCGCGTCATCGGTCGACGGTGGCCGAGTGGTGGTCGGTGTCGGAACGGTTGTCGTCGTGGTGGTTGTCGTGGTGGTCGTGGCGGCCGGAAGCGATGTCGTGGCCGGGAGGGTCACGGTCGTCGTGACCGCGATCTCCTCGACGATCCGCTCGGCGACGAGTTCCTCGGGTTCGGCGTTGATCATCGGCATCACGACCGACGTTGCCGCGAAGACCGCGGCGATTGCCGAGGTCGCCGCGGCCGGGATGTTCGCGGCGCCGCTGAACTGCATGGCGATGGGGGAGTTCGCGAGCCACGTGCCGACCTTGCCTCGCTGGGTGGGGACCAGCGAGGCGGACAGGAACGCCCTGACGACATCGGGATCGAACCGGGCGCCCGAGCACGACGCGAGTTCGGCGCGGGCGTCGTCGTGGCTCATCGCCGACTTGTAGGCCCGCACCGACGTCATCACGTCGAACGCGTCGACGATGGCGATGATCCGGCCCGCTCGGGAGATCTCGTGTCCCTTGATGCCGCGGGGGTAGCCACCGCCATCCCAGCGCTCGTGGTGGTCACGGGTTCCCCGGGCCCACTCCCCGAGCCATCCCCGCATCGGCTGCACCATCTTCCAGCCCTCGGCGGGGTGGCTCTACAGACGTGACCATTCCCGGTCGCTCAGCTTCGTGGACTTGTTGAGCACGTCGGCCGGCACCGTCAGCTTGCCGATGTCGTGGAGCAGCCCCGCCCACTGCAGCTTCATCCGCTCGTGCTCGGTCAAGCCCATCTCGACCGCGACCAGATCCGCATAGGCGCGCACCCGTTCGGTGTGCCCTCGGGTCAGGCGATCGTGGGCGGTGAGCTTTCCGACGATGTGGAGCAGGTACTCCGCAGCCTCCTGGGCACTCGCGTTCTCGAGCTCGGCGACCTCGCGAGCGAGATGCTTGGCGGTGCCGCGGCGTAGGGCCATCTTGAAGCGCGACGGTGCCTGGTCGGGGAAGACGATCGACAGCCGCAGCAGGGTCGACAGCGGGAGGTACTGGCGTGCGGCACGGTCGATCGAGACGAGGGTCAGGGTCGAGATCAGCGACAGTGCGGCCCAACGGGCGACGGCCTCGATGACGCTCGCAGGCTCGCCGAGGAGGTGATTCAGCTTCCAGGCCGCTGCGGTGACCGCGATGAAGGGGACCGCGAGGATCGTGAGGCGCGCGGCTTTGGCCAGGACGGGGCGCGCCCGCCATTCGCGCCCGGCTGCGTCGACCTCGGTCGACTCGATCTCGGTTCCCACGGTGTTCCTGTCGGCCCGAACGTCGTTCACCATGAGGGCGCGTCGGCTGCCCTCCATAGGCCAAACGGCCCGATCGTGCCACTATTCGGTCGGCGCGGTACCGAGAATCGTCCGGAGCAGGTTGGCCGCTCCCACCTTGTCGAGGGGTTCGTTGCCGTTGCCGCACTTCGGGGACTGCACACACGAGGGGCAGCCGTCGGTGCACGGGCACGCCTCGATCACCTCGGCGGTGGCGTCGAGGTGCCGAGCCCCGGCCTCCCATCCGAGCTCGGCGATGCCGGCGCCGCCGGGATAGCCGTCGTAGATGAAGATGGTCGGTGCTCCGGTGTCGGCATGCAGCGCGGTCGACACGCCGCCGACATCCCATCGGTCGCAGATCGTGAACAGTGGCAGCAGGCCGATTGCGGCGTGTTCGGCGGCATGGAGGGTGCCGGCGATGTCGGCGCTCGCCCGGGCGACGAGCGCCGAATCGACGGTGTACCAGAACGCCCGGGTGACGAGCCGTTGCTCGGGCAGGTCGAGTGTCTCGTTGCTCAGGATCTTTCGGGATCTGGCGTCGCGCATCTGGTAGCCGGTGACCTGCGTGATGACCTCGACCGAGCCGAGGTGCAGTGTGGCCGCGCCGACCCGGCGCGTGTCGTCGATCGCCAACACGCGGATGTCGGTTGCGCTGCGGGCCTGGGTGTACTCCCCACCGTCGGCTTCGACGACGCGGGCTTCCCGCCGGTCGAGATCGAGCTCGACCACCTCGAACGCATTGCCTCGATGGAGATAGATCGCCCCCGTGTGGACGGCGCTGTGCGATCGGCTCTCGTCGACCGTGCCGATGAGACGTTCGGTGTGGTGTTCGATGATCCGGATCTCTCCCGAGGATCCCGATCGCAGGCTGATTCCCCGTGTCGGATAACCAGTGCCGCACCAGTGGGCGAAGGGCTCCTCGGTGCCGTTGCGCCAACGCCGGCGCAGACGGAGCCGATCGTCGCGGACGAGATCACGCACGCCGTCGTGCAGCTCTTCGTCGCTCCACCAGCGCAGGTCGTCGTAGCTGAGGGGGAGTTCGTAGGCCGCGCACGCGAGATGCGGGTCGAGGATGAAGGGGTTGGCGGTGTTGACCACCGATGGCTCGGGGGGTCGGCTGAAGACCTCGTCGGGGTGCGCCATGAGGTAGCGGTCGAGCTGGTCGTCGCCGCCGATCATCACCGTGACGGATGGCGCAGTGCGACGCCCGGCACGGCCTGCCTGCTGCCACATGGAGGCGATGGTTCCGGGAAACCCGTTCATCACACACGCATCGAGTCCGCCGATGTCGACGCCGAGCTCGAGCGCCGAGGTCGACACCACGCCCCGGAGGTTGCCCCCGAAGAGTTCGTGCTCGATGGCCCGGCGCTCCTGGGCGAGATAGCCGGCGCGATAGGGCATCACGCTGTCGCGGAGTTCGACGGGCAGGCGCTCGTTCACGTCGGCGGCCACCAGTTCGGTGCCCTTGCGCGACCGACAGAAGGTGATCGTGCGATGTCCGCTCTCGATGAGCGCCGCCGTGATCGACGCGCATTCGGAGTTGGCCGATGTGCGTGCCCCGCTCACCTGATCGATCACCGGTGGATCGATCAGGGCGAACCGGCGGGGTCCGGATGGCGACCCGTCGGCGGTGACCGCGGTGACCGGCGCCGCGCACAACGCCGACGCGAGGCGGGCCGGATCACCGATCGTGGCCGAACAGAAGATGAACGTGGGATCGCCGCCGTAGTGGTGGCAGATCCGGCGGAGGCGGCGGAGGATGTGGGCGACATGGGTGCCGAAGATCCCGCGCAACACGTGGAGCTCGTCGATCACCACATAGCGAAGGCGCATGAGGAAGGTGTCCCACTTGGCGTGGCGGGGGAGGAGGCCGCCGTGGAGCATCTCGGGATTGGTGAGCACGACATTGGCGTTGTCGCGGATCCAGGCCTTCTCCTCGGTCGACGAGTCGCCGTCGTAAGCGCCGGCGACGAGGTCGGGAAAGCCGATGGCCGTCAACGCTCGGAGCTGGTCGTGGGCGAGGGCCTTGGTGGGATAGAGCAGGAGGGAGGTGCCCGGCCGGATCGGATCGACGACGGCCTCCGCCACCGGCAGCTGGAAACAGCGGGACTTGCCGGACGCGGTGCCGGTGGCCACGACCACGTTGGCGCCGCGGCGGGCGAGGTCGATCGCCTCGGCCTGGTGGCTCCAGAGCGGTTCGTCGCCGATGATCTCGACGATCGCGGGGGGAAGCGGTCGTTCGAGCGCACCGAAGCACTCGGCCCGTTCGGGGATCTGCTGGAGGTGAACGAGCCGGCCATCGGCGGACAGCTCGGCGAGGAGTTCGTCGAACGCCGGTGTCCGTGGGAGCGGTGGGGCAGCCACTCGCAGGGCCGGCGCGGCGGTATCCGCAGGGGTGTCCGCGAGGAGCGGAACCGGCTCGGGGGCGAGGGCCATCGCGCCACACTACGAGACGGGTGTGACCGAATCACACGGGTGAGGTTTGCGTCGGTCGTGTCGCTCGCCCCCGGAGCGGGCTCCGGTCGTATTACCGTCAGCCCTTGTGCAGATCGTGACCCACTCGCATCGAGACGGTTCGTGGATGGTGATCACCGTCGCGGGCGAGCTCGATGTCGTCGGGGGGCCCGACCTGCGCCAGGCCGTCATGGCCGAGGTCCGGGAGGGCAACCACCGTCTCGTGTTGGATCTGACCGGCGTCGATTTCATCGACTCGTTCGGGCTCGGAGTGGTCATCGGCGCGCTGAAACGCGCCCGTCTCCTCGACGGTGATCTCCGACTCGTGGTCCCGGAGCCGCACGTGCGCCGGGTGTTCGAGGTCTGCGACCTCGACCGGGTGTTCGACCTCCACACCAGCGTCGACGACGCCGTCGCGGCGACAGGGGCGTCCCGATGACCGGCGACGAGATGGCGGTTGCCGATTTCCGACCCGGAGAGATCGTCCTCGAGATCCCCGCACGGACCGAGTACGTGTCGCTCGTGCGCGTCGTCGTCGCCGCCGCGGCCGAGATCGAACCCGACATCGCGTCGGAACGCATCGAGGACCTTCGTGTCGCCGTGAGCGAGGCGACGACCAACGCCATCGAGGCCCACGATCTCCACGGCGTGAGCGATCGGATCCGGATCCAGTGCAATCTCGCCGACGAGGAGATCGCCGTCGTGGTCCACGACATGGGGATGGGATTCGAGCCCGACGAGGTGCCGACCCTGCCGGAACCCGACCGGCCCGAACGTCTGCTCCACGAGTCGGGGCTCGGGGTGCACCTCATGCAGATGCTCACCGACGAGTCGGAGATCTCGGCGACCGACGACGGAACGGACGTGCGATTGGTCGTGTATTCGTCGAAACGTCGCCGACGCGATTCCGACCGCTAGCGTTCGTCAACGTCTATGGCCAGTGACGACGTACCTCTATCTCCGCTGACGTGGTTGGGTGGCGAGCGCACGCTTGCCCGCCGAGTCGGACGACCGGTCCGCAACTTCCTCCGCATCGAGGCAGCCGGTGGGATTCTCCTCCTCGTGGCGACGATCGTCGCGCTGGTGTGGGCGAACTCGCCGTGGAGCGACAGCTACCACGAGATCCTCGAGACCCACATCTCCTTCCAGGTCGGTGATCTGCTCCACCTCGACGAAACCCTCCTCGACTGGATCAACGACGGCTTGATGGCGATCTTCTTCTTCGTCGTCGGTCTCGAGATCAAGCGCGAGCTCGTCGTCGGCGAGCTGCGCGATCCGCGAGCCGCGGCCCTTCCGGCCATCGCCGCGCTCGGCGGCATGATCGTGCCTGCCTGCATTTACATCCTGTTCAACGCCGGCGGCGCCGAGTTCGACGGCTGGGGCATCCCGATGGCGACCGACATCGCGTTCGCGGTGGGCGTCGTCTCGCTGCTCGGCGATCGCGTGCCGAGCGCGATGAAGGTGTTCCTCCTCACCCTCGCCATCGTCGACGACATCGGCGCCATCGCCGTGATCGCCATCTTCTACACCGACGACTTCTCGACGGGCTGGTTCTTCGTGGCGATCGCCGGGATCCTCGTGGTGGTCGCGATGCGGCTGGTGCGGATCTGGTGGATCCCCGCGTATGTATTCGTCGGCGCATTCGTGTGGTTGGCCGCGCTCGAGTCCGGCATCCACGCCACCATCGCGGGCGTGATCCTCGGCCTGATCACGCCGGCCACGCCCCTCAAGGGCGAGGCCCACGAGCGCGACATCGACGACGTGATCCGGCGGGCGGTGCGCGGCGACGCGAGCGCGCCGGTCGTGCGTCGTGCGAATTTCGAGCTCAAGGAACAGGTCTCCGTGGTCGAGCGACTCGAAGACGTGCTGCACCCTTTCTCGAGCTACATGATCATCCCCGTCTTCGCCCTGGCGAACGCGGGCGTGATGCTTTCCGGCGACACGCTGTCGGAGGCGCTGACGAGCCCGGTGACCCTCGGTGTGGCCTTCGGTCTGGTGGTCGGAAAGTTCATCGGCGTCTCGCTCGCGACGTTCATCGCCGTGAAGACCGGCATCGCCACACTTCCCCGTACCGCGTCGTGGATCGACGTGTTCGGCCTCGCGGCGATGGCCGGTATCGGCTTCACCGTCTCGTTGTTCATCACCGGTCTGGCCTTCGACGATCCGTTGATCGCCGACGAGGCGCGTATCGGCATTCTCGCGGCATCGACCATCGCGGCCGCAGTCGGAACGCTGATCCTTCGGCGTTCCAGCGTGGTGCTCGAGGTCGAGGCGGACGACCCGGTTCCTGCTGGCGTCTGACCCCTGCGTCGGACCCGTCCATCACCCACACGTATTGACAAGACCCTCCAAGATCGGTTTGGTTCCCCTCCGTGGCCAATGCTCTCGTCATCGTCGAGTCTCCGGCGAAAGCCAAGAAGATCGCCGAGTACCTCGGCGACGGATTCACCGTGGAATCGTCCATCGGGCACGTCCGTGATCTCCCGCGCAACGCCGCCGACGTCCCCACGGCCTACAAGGGGGAGAAGTGGGCCCGTACCGGCATCGACGTCGACAACGGTTTCAAGCCGCTCTATGTCGAGAACTCCGACAAGAAGGACCACATCCGGCTCCTGAAGTCGCTGCTGAAGGACGCCGACGAGCTCTATCTCGCAACGGATGAGGATCGCGAAGGCGAGGCGATCGCCTGGCACCTGATCGAGGTACTCAATCCCCAGGTGCCCGTGAAGCGCATGGTCTTCCACGAGATCACCGAGAAGGCGATTCAGCGCGCCATCGAGACGCCTCGTGAGCTCGACCGCAAGATGGTCGATGCGCAGGAGGCTCGCCGCATCCTCGACCGGCTCTACGGCTACGAGGTCTCCCCGGTCCTGTGGAAGAAGATCATGCCGAGCCTCTCGGCCGGCCGGGTCCAGAGTGTGGGCACTCGGCTCGTCGTCGAGCGGGAGCGCGAACGCATGGCGTTCGTGTCGGCCGGCTACTGGGACATCAAGGGCCAGTTCGCCGCGGCGGATGGCGACACCGGAGATGCGGCGCGTTCCTCCGAGTTCACCGCGTCGCTCGCCCAGATCGACGGGGTCCGCCTGGCCAGTGGCCGGGACTTCGGCGACGACGGCCGGCTCTCGCGTGACGACGTGGTCGTCCTCGACGAGGCCGCCGCCACGACGTTGGCCGGCGACCTCGAGGGTGTGCCCTACGAGGTCCGGTCGCGCGAGTCGAAGCCCTACCGGCGGCGCCCGGCGGCACCGTTCATCACCTCCACCTTCCAGCAGGAGGCGGGCAACAAGCTCGGGCTGTCGTCGGCGATGGCGATGCGGGCCGCCCAGGGCCTCTACGAAAAGGGCTACATCACCTACATGCGAACGGACAGCACGACCTTGTCCGACACCGCGCTGCAGGCCGCCCGGGCCATGATCTCCGAGCGCTACGGCAAGGACTTCCTGCCCGACGCCCCGCGGCTCTACACGAAGAAGTCGAAGAACGCGCAGGAGGCCCACGAGGCCATCCGTCCCGCCGGCGATGCCTTCCGGCTGCCCGATGATGTCGCGAAGGAGGTGCCGATCTCGGAGGCCCGCGTCTACGAACTGATCTGGAAGCGGACCGTCGCCTCGCAGATGACCGACTGCACCGGTGAGACCGTGCAGCTCCGCCTCGGGGCGATCAGCGCGGGCGGCAAGGACGTCGAGTTCAACGCCACGGGCACCGTCATTCAACACCGGGGCTTCCGCGAGGTCTACGAGGAGTCGGTCGACAAGGATCGGCGAGGGTCGAGCGAGGACGGCGACGACGACGAGCGCCGGCTGCCCCCGCTCGACAAGGGCGACGCGGCACGCGCCGTCGGTCCTCTGCAGTTCGAGGGGCACGAGACCCAGCCCCCGTCGCGCTACACCGAAGCGTCGTTGGTGAAACGGCTCGAGGAGTTGGGGGTCGGGCGGCCGTCGACCTACGCGTCGATCATCGGGACGATCCAGGATCGCGGCTACGTCTGGAAGCGGGGGTCGGCGCTCGTCCCGTCGTTCACCGCGTTCTCCGTGGTCAACGTGATGGAGGGCCACTTCCCGAACCTCGTCGACTACGCCTTCACCGCGAAGATGGAGGACGATCTCGACAAGATCGCGAGCGGCACCGAGTTCGCCGAGCCGTGGTTGACCCGCTTCTACTTCGGTGAGGGTGGCGAGGACGGTGAGCCCGGTCTGAAGGAGAAGGTCTCGACCCGCCTGCCCGACATCGACGCCCGGCTCGTCAACACCATCCCGCTCGGCATGACCGAGGACGGTCAGCCGGTCGTGGCTCGGGTCGGCAAGTTCGGCCCGTATGTCCAAAAGGGCGACAGCGACAACAAGGACGACAACGAGACCGCTTCGATTCCCGACGACATCCCGCCCGACGAGCTCACCCTCGACAAGGCGATGGAGTACCTGTCGCAGCCCAAGGAAGGCCGTGTACTCGGCCAGGATCCCGAGTCCGGTCTGGACATCTACGCGAAGGCGGGCCGCTTCGGGCCCTACGTGCAGGTCGGCACGTTCGAGGACTTCGACGGCACCGACGAGAAGCCGAAGACCGCGTCGCTGTTCCAGACGATGACGCTCGAGCGGGTCACGCTCGACGACGCGTTGCAGCTCTTGTCGTTGCCCCGCACGGTCGGTGCCGACCCGGTCGACGGCGAGGTCATCACCGTCCAGAACGGTCGCTACGGCCCATATCTCCTCAAGGGCAAGGACAGTCGCAGCCTCCAGACCGAGGAACAGCTGTTCACCATCACGCTCGAGGAGTGTCTGGCCATCCTCGCCCAGCCCAAGCGCGGTCGCGGTCAGACCGCCAAGCCGCCGTTGCGGGAGATGGGTCCCGACCCCGAGTCGGGCAACGAGATGGTCGTCAAGGACGGTCGCTTCGGCCCCTACGTCACCGATGGGGAGTACAACGCGTCGCTTCGCAAGGGCGACACCGTCGAGGAACTCACGATCGAACGCGCCGCAGAGCTGCTCGCCGATCGCCGGGCCAAGGGCCCGGCGAAGAAGGCATCCAAGAAGAAGGCCTCCAAGAAGAAGGCCTCCAAGAAGAAGGCGACCAAGAAGAAGGCGACGAAGAACGCGTCGGCCGGGCAGCATGCGCCTGCGGATTCGCCCGAGTAGTTCACGCTCGGTGGGCCTTGTCGGTTCCGCCTAGGGTGTCGCCGGTGGGAGAACGGGCTTCGAGCAGCGCGTCACGTATGGGCGAAGCGATGTCGCAGACGCGCCCGAGGGGCCGCATCGAAGCGATGTTCGGCTCGAAGGAGTTCTTCCGGCTCTGGATCGCCCAGGTCATCTCCGCCACAGGGGATTGGCTCGGCCTCCTGGCGACGATCTCGCTCGCGGCCAAGTTGAGCGGCGACGGGACCGAGGGCACCGCGATCGCCATCGTGCTCGCCACCCGTATCGCCCCCGGCTTCTTCCTCGCCACCGCGGCCGGGATCATCGTCGACCGGTTCAACCGCAAACGACTCCTGCTCATGTGCGACATCGGGCGAGCCCTGGTGATGTTCTCGCTGCCGTTCGTCGACAGCCTGTTCGGGCTGATCGTCGCATCGTTCCTGCTCGAGATCTTCACGATGCTGTGGTCGCCGGCCAAGGAGGCGATCGTCCCCAACATCGTTCCGACCGAGAAGCTCACGACCGCCAACTCACTCAACGTGGCTGCGGCCTACGGCATGTTCCCGGTGGCTGCAGGTATCGCCGCACTGCTCGCGAAGGCCGCGGAGTCGTTGGCCGACGAGGGGTGGGTCGACACCTGGCGTCTCAACGAGGACGGCCTGGCGTTCTACGTCGACGGCATCTCGTTCCTGCTCACCGCGTTGATCATCTACACCATCGCCTTCCCGGCGCGTTCTCGTGAGGAACGTCGTGGGCAGACGAAGCGCGGGCTGGATCTCGGCGCCGCATGGCGCGAGCTGCGCGAGGGCTGGCGTTTCATCGCGGTCAATCCCATCGTCCGCGCCGTCAACGTCGGTCTGGGGGTCGGTGTGATCGGCGGTGGCATGCTCGTTCCCCTGGGTGCGATCTATGTCGACGAGCTGATCGTCGGTGACGATGCCGACTTCAACCTCGTGCTGTTCGCGCTCGGACTCGGGATGGCGGCCGGTGTCGTCACCGCGTCGCTCCTGCAGAATCGCATCAACCGCGCGGCAGTCTTTCCCGGGGTACTCGTGCTGGCCGGTGGCGCGCTGCTCGTCGCGTCGTCGTCGCCGTACCTCTCCGTGGTCGTGCCCGTCCTCGCAGTGGTCGGCTTCGCCGCCGGCCCGATCTATGTGCTCGGTTTCACCCTGCTGCACGAGAACGTCGACGACGAGTTGCGGGGACGGATCTTCTCGGCGCTGCTCGTGCTCGTGCGGTTCTGCATGCTGTTCGCCCTGGCCGTTGCGCCGCTCGTGTCGGAGGCACTCGACACGCTCTCGGACCGATGGTGGGAGGGCGACGTCAATCTCTTCGGCCTGACGGTGCTCACGCCCGGGGTGCGGCTCACGCTCTGGTTGTCGTCGGTGACCATCATGGGCGCCGGGCTCCTCGCGTCGTGGAGCCTCCGCGCCGGCAGCGGCGCCTACCTGGGCAGCTCCATCGGAGTCGAGAAGCCGGAGCGGTCCGAGTTGGCGGAGGACCTTTCGTGAGTGGTCGGTTGATCGCCTTCGAAGGTGCCGATGCGTCCGGGAAGTCCACGCAGGCCCGTCGACTCGGAGCCCGTCTCGGCGTCGCGGTGACCTTCCAGCACGGAGCGACCGATGTCGGCGGGGCGATTCGCGCCATCGTCCTCGACCCGACCAACCACAGCCTCGACGACCGAGCCGAGGCACTCCTGATCATCGCCGACAAGGCACAGCACGTGGCGGAGATCGTCGGGCCGGCCCTGGCAGCCGGCGAGACGATCATCTCCGACCGGTTCACCGCGTCGACGCTCGCGTACCAGGGGTACGGCCGCGGTCTCGACCTCGACGTGCTGCGGGCGACGATGTCGTTCGCGACCCACGGGGTCGAGCCCGACCTGACGGTGCTGCTCGACGTGGATCTGGAGGTGGCTCGGGCGCGTCTGGGCGATCAGATGGATCGCATCGAGGGTGCGGGCGCGGATTTCCACCAGCGGGTCCGCAACGGCTACCTCGAGCTCGCGGCCGCCGATCCCGATCGGTGGCTGGTGATCGACGCGGGTGGCACGGTCGACGAGGTCGCCGGTCGGATCGATGCCGCCGTCGACGCATGGCTGGCAGTGTCGTGATCGCGGCGACCACCGACCCTCAGGCCGCTGATCCGTGGGCCGCCGTCATCGGTCAGCCCGACGCGGTGCGTCGGCTCTCCGCCGCCGCGCAGTCGCCGGTTCACGCCTATCTGTTCGTCGGTCCAACCGGGGCGGGCAAGCGCCGGGCCGCCGGTGTGTTCGGCGGCGAGATCCTGGCTGCGGCTGACCCCGACGGAGCGGATCGGCATCGCCGGCTCGCGGCCGGCCTGATCCATCCCGACATCGTGGTGTTCGCGCCGAGCGGCAACGCGCTGCGGCTCGGGCGCAAGGACGATCCCGGGGAGATCCCCGCCATCATCAAGGAGGCGAGTCGGTCGCCGACCGAGGGCACCCGCAAGATCGTGGTGGTCGATCAGTTCCAGACGGCCGAAGCCGCCGCGTCGTCGGCGTTGCTCAAGCTGATCGAAGAGCCCCCTGAGAGCACGATCTTCGTGCTGCTCGCGACCGACGTCCCGCCGCACCAGATCACCATCGAGTCGCGGTGCACCCGTGTCGACTTCGGATCGCTCTCGGCGACCGACATCGCCGGTGTACTCGTCGCCGAGGGGCTGACCGATCCCGAGCGTGCCGGTGTGGTGGCTGCAGCGGCAAACGGCGACCTGGGTCGGGCCCGGGTACTCGTGCTCGACGAACGCCTCGCGGCTCGCCGCGACGCCTGGTGGTCGGTGCCGGATCGGCTCGACGGCACAGGTGCGGCCGCGGGAGCGCTGGTCGAGGAACTCCGCATGATGATCGATGATGCGGCGGCGGCCCGGGTTGCCCGCCACGACGAGGAACTGGCTGCGCTCGAGGCACGCGAGGAGCAGCTCGGCACCCGCGGTTCGGGGCGCCGTGAGATGGAGACCCGCCACAAACGCGAGCTGCGCCAGTACCGCACCGACGAGCTGCGGTTCGGGCTGGCAACCCTGGCCCGTCGTTACCACGAGGCGATCGCCGGCGGCGACCCTCGGCAGGGCCCATTGGACGCGGTGGACCGGATCCGTCAGGCATCGGAAGCCCTCATCCGCAACCCCAACGAGGCGCTGTTGCTCCAGGCGTTGTTCGTCCGTCTCCCGCCGCTGTCGTGACGCTGCGGCGAAGGCCCGCAGGTGAGGATCAGCGGGGCGGATTTGGTACCTTCTGAGTCCTGCCCGAGTAGCTCAGTTGGTAGAGCGACGCTCTCGTAAAGCGTAGGTCACGAGTTCAATTCTCGTCTCGGGCTCCAGAGAAAGGGAGACAGCCTTGGCTGATCCGGCCACATTCGCCGACGATGCGATGGACGTGATGTCATCGCTCTACAGCGCGGCGCTGCGGATGACCCGCAACCCGGCCGATGCCGAGGATCTCGTCCAGGAGACGTACCTCAAGGCGTACCGCGCCTACGACCGCTTCGAGGCAGGCACCAACCTCAAAGCGTGGATGTATCGCATCCTCACCAACACCTACATCAACGCCTATCGCAAGAAGCAACGGCGTCCCGACGAGCAGGATCTCGACGATGTCGAGGATCTCTACCTCTATCGCCGTATCGGCGGCCTCGAGGGTGCGGCGCTCGGTCGCAGCGCCGAAGACGAACTCATGGATCTCTTCGGTGAGGCCGAGGTGAAGGAAGCGGTCGAGGACCTGCCCGAGCACTACCGGCTGCCGATTCTCCTGGCCGATGTGGAGGGGTTCGCCTACAAGGAGATCGCCGAGATCCTCGACATTCCGATCGGCACCGTGATGAGTCGCCTGCACCGTGGAAGAAAGCAGCTGCAGAAGCGGTTGTACGGCTTTGCCGAAGCGCGGCGACTGCTCCCAGATGATGCTGAACCAGCAGTACCGGCGGTCGTCGGTGCCGACACGAACGACGAGATCTGATCATGGATCACATGCCAGAGCCTGATCCCTGCGACGGGAATCCCGACTGCCAGCAGGCACTCGCCGAGCTCTACACCTATCTCGACGGTGAGTTGACGGTGCAGAAGCGCACGGTCATCCGTACCCACCTCGACCTCTGTTCGCCGTGCGGCGACCGCTACTCGTTCGAGACGGAGCTGCGTCAGGTCGTCTCGATGCGGTGCCAGGAGAAGGTGCCCGACGAGCTGCGGGCCCGTATCGCCGCGGCACTGCGCAACGAGATGGGCCGCTAAGCGACATTTTCGGCCGGCGGCTGGAACGATTTCTCGGCCGACGGCGTTGACATCGGTATGCGAGTCCAAGGTGAGCGGTTCACGAGCATCGAGCGCAACCTTCCCCGTTCGGCCACCGGCCGGGTTTGCGGCGAACCGGATTGCGTCACCCGACTGAGCGTCTACAACGAGCAGGAATTCTGTTCGTTGCACGCCCCGATGGTGGTTCCGCGGATGCGGGGCAAGGTCTTGGACGACTAGCGGATATTCCACACGCGACAGCCTGTGGAAATCTCTTGTTCACGTGGCGGCGATGCGGTTGCCACATGGGCACTTCACGATGTCGTCATGGCATCACGTGGTCTCCCCCTCATCCACGAGTCCGACCGGATCGGGCGCCGTTATTGGAGCATCCGCCGAGCGAGCGCCCCGCTCCATCGCGGCTGGCTCAACGTCGAACGGGAGGGCCTCGACAACGTCCCCGATCATGGGGGCGTGATCTTCGCGGCCAACCATCTCTCGTTCATCGATTCGGTCCTGTTGATGTACTCGTGCAGCCGCCAGGTGACCTTTCTCGGCAAGGCCGAGTACCTGACGATGCCCGCCACGCGACGGCTCTTCCCTGCAGCCGGGATGATCCCGGTCGATCGCAGCGGGCGCGGTGTCGGCAGGAGTCTGGGTCTCGCCATCGAACGGCTGCAGGCGGGCGAGATCGTCGGCATCTTCCCGGAGGGAACCCGTTCTCGTGACGGCCTGCTCCACGACGGCCATGTCGGGGTCGCCCACCTCGCCCTAAAGAGTGGTGCCCCGATCGTGCCGATCGGCATCCTCGGCACCGAGGTCGCCATGCCGCCCGATTCGCTCATCCCGCGGCGGACGCCGATCACGGTCCGCTTCGGTGCGCCGATCGATCTGGGACGGTGGACCGGCGAGCGCCCGACCGGCGCGGTCAAGCGCGAGATCACCGACGAGGTGATGGATGCGATCGCGGCACTGAGCGAGCAGCGGCGGTCGAGGGCGTCGGTCGCGGTGCCCCGGGCCCTGCCCATCGCCGTGTAGGCGAGACCGACGCCTCGGAGTCAGATCTCCGACCCGTCGGGCCGGTAGGTGTGCCACACCCCTGAGGGGTCGCGCCATACGGCGAACCCTTTCTGTTTGTGGCGGTTGTGGCGGCCGCAGAACGGTCCGCCGTTGTGGGGGCGGGTCTCGGCCCGAAGCCGACGGCTGCACGATTCGAGCGACCGGATCAGGTCCGCCGCCTCGCGAGCCGACCCCAGCGAGACAGCCTCGCGCTGCAGCTGGTCGAGCGTCGCCTGTAGAGCGTGGCGTGGGTCGTCTGGAGCGAACATCTGTTCGTATCATGCCAGAAGGGTGTGACACTCGGTCATACGATCGTGCCGCTCCGGCCTTTCAGGAGAGAGGAGGGACGCGGGAGACGTGGTGTCCGACCAGATCGATGCATTTCGACGATTCTTCGAAGTCGCGGAGCCACGGGTCCGCCATGCCCTCACCGGTCTCTACGGCATCGACCTCGGCCGCGAGGCGACGGCCGATGCCTTCGCCTACGCATGGGAGCACTGGGACCGGATCGCGGAGATGGAGAACCCGGTCGGCTACGTCTACGTCACCGGACGAAGTCGAGGGCGCCGGCGGCCTCCGCGCCGAGTGGTTCTGCCGCCCCCACCCGAGGACCGCACGCCGATGATCGAGCCCGGGCTCGCTGCCGCGCTGGGGGCGCTGCCGGCCCGCCAGCGACAGGCCGCGATGTTGGTCCACGCGTACGGGTGGTCGTTGTCGGAGGCCGCGGAGGTGCTCGACGTGTCCAAGTCGACGCTGCAAAAGCACGTCGACCGGGCGATGGTCAGGCTTCGGTCGAGCCTGGGGGTGGAGCAGTGACGCAACACCCGGATCTCCGCACGTACGGCCGCTTCCTCGACGAACTGCAGGGGACAGTCGACCTTGACGCGGTGACGCGTCGGGCCGGGTCAGCCGGCCCGGACTCACACCGAAGGCGCCTGGTGCTGGCGATCGCCGCCTTCGTCGCGGTGCTCGCGGTACCGATCGTGTACTTCCTCGTCACCGACGAGCCGTCCGACCCGGCGGAGCAGCCGGCGCCTCCGGAGGAGAACCTCGGCTACGACGACCTCGCGCCGCCCACCAGCCGACCCGTGTTCCTCGACGAGCAGCAGCTCGGTGGGTCGCTGCGCTTCCACGACTCGGTCGGTTGCGTTGGGAACGCGTCGAGTCGACTCACCCGGATCTCGCCCGATGGCGTCGCCTCCTGGTCGGTGCCGCTGCCATGGATCGGGGAGCCGTTCGTGCGCGACGGCGACACGGTCGTGTCGGTCACGGCGACCGAGCGCCCCAGTCTCTTCGCACTCGATGTAGCGAGCGGCGCCGCACTCTGGCAGCGGTTCGTCGACGACATCGGTGGCGTGTTCCTCGCTGCGGTCGACGATGTGGTCGTCCTCCAGGCGGGGATCCGTGGAGAAGACGAGATGCTCCGCGGGTTCGACATTCGCACCGGTGTGGAGCTTTGGACCCGTGCGGTCGAGCGATGGGGGGCACTCGCACTGGTCGACGGTCATCTGATCCACTCGGACGTGTCCGGCGTGTCGTCGATCGACCCTGTGTCCGGGGCGGTGCTCTGGGACGTTCCCTTTGCCGATGCCGAAGAGATTTCGATCGTCCTACAGGAGGGTGTCGGCGGCCGGGTCGGCACACCGACGGAGGGCCTCTTCGTTCGTGCCTGGCCGGCGACCGTTCACCGCCTCGACCCGGCCAGCGGCGAGATCCTGTGGTCGTGGACGGCGCAGGACGAGCGGGTTTCCGTCTCGCTCCAGGCCGAGATCGACAGGGTGCTCGCCTTCACGACCGGATTCTCGTACTCCTCCAGCGATGATCCGCCGGCCGACGGTTCGACGGACACGATCGGCGCGCTGGACGTCGAGACGGGCGAGGTCATCTGGTCGAGGCCGGGCGGTGATCGGGCACGGCTCGACGGTCCCTACTGGTCGGTCTCGCCGGGGTACCTCGAGTCGGAGACGTCGTTCGAGGAGCTACCCGGCGGGATCTTCGACGCCGTGACCGGTGAGGTCCTGGGGGAGTGGAGCGACGCCGACTCGGCCTCGATCAGGGGAGGAGGAGACGGCTACCTGGTCGTCGCGGAGTGGGACGAGGCCACCGGCAGCCGGCAAGAGTGGCTCGTCGACCCGGCCAGTGGTGAGGACGCGTGGCGGCCCGACGCCCCCGTCGAAGGGATCGACCTCGTCCAGCGGGTCGGTGATCTCTTGCTGGTGACCGGGTTTCGCGAAGGGCCGTGGGACCAGTCGGACTCGACACCCGAGGGGTTCCTGTGGGCCATCGACGCCGACACGCTCGACGAGCGGTTCACCTTCGAGACCGAGGACCGCATGACCCACCCGGTGCTCCCGATGGACGGTGGCGACCTGCTGGTGACGAGTGGGGAACCGGAAGTGTTCTGCGACTGATGCGACTGACCCGAACGCTCCTCGTGGTCGTGGCCCTGACCGTCACGGCCTGCACCGATGCCGGACCCGTCGCCGACGGCGGGCCGTCCGTCCGGACGCCGACGACCACGCTGGCGCCGACGGCACCACCGGTCACCGTGGTCGTCCAGGCTGCGCTGCCCGAGCCGATCACGATCCCCGGCGAACCGACCGAGTGGGTGCCCTCCGGCGACTTCCCCGATCGTGGCCGCGTCGACGTCTACCTCCCGGAGGACTACACGAGGCGGAACGACCTCGTGCTGTGCGGCCATGTCGACGACACCGGACTCGGCGGTTGCGCGGCGGCCGGGATCGGCGCCGGTGGCGGACCGATCCCCGTGGGGATCCCGTTCGGCGACGGGCCGAACGCGTCGATCGTGCTGTTCCTCGAGGAAGCCGAAGCGGGTTGGCGTTCGCTGCGCCGGCTCGGGGTCTACCCCGTCGACGAGGTCTTCCACGTCACCCGGCGCCTCGTCGATGGCTACGAGACCCTCGAGGAGTTGCTGACCGAGCCGCCTCCACCCGACGGCCAGTATCTGGAGGTTGTGCCGTGAGACGTGCGTGGATCGCCCTCGCCCTTGCCCTCACGGTCGCGGCGTGCACCGACGATGCCGCGCCGGAGGCCGCCGCGTCGGCTCCGGTCGAGATGATCGAGGTGATCGGCGCCACTCTCACGTACCCCGCGCTCGTCGACTCGGGTGTCGCGATGTCGACCACCGCGATCGACATGGAGGGCTACGAGGCCGCATACCTCGATCCGGTCGAGCGACCGGTGCCGCTCGCGTTCGCCCTGCGTGACTGTGTCGTGCGGGCCGACGGCCGGGTGGTCTACGACGTGCAGTGGCGACCGCCCGAAGATGTCGAGATTCCGGTCGACGTCGTGCTGAGCGTCACGCCGGGGGGTCGGCTCTTCCCCTACTACCTCGCCGCCGGCCTCGGCCTCTACGAGGTCGAACTGGCGCGGCCGGGTACCTTCCGGATCACGGCTGACCTCGGGGACGGTGTGTTCGGGGGCGACGACGAGCGGCAGATCTCGGTGTCGGACGCGGATCCCGGCTCGTGCGAGCTCGACGTCGTGTCCGAGCGCTACATCGATGATCAGACCGCAGCGCCAGTGCAGGTGCGGTGGGACGACACACTTCTCGCCAATACCGCACCGATGGGGTCGTTTCAGTCGCTGGCTGGTTCGGCCCACCCGACCGCGGCGTTCGTCGAGCGACTCCTGCTCGACGGCATCGACGACGAGGACCTGTGGCCCGATCGCATCTGGTTCGACCCGAACGGCGACCCCGACTTCCTCGCGATCACCGATCGACTCGGATGCCGGCAGGTGCGATCGGAGTGGGACGACGGCGCGGTCACGCTGCTCCAGCAGCGTGGGTGCGAGGACGGACTCTTCTCCTCGGACGATCGTGTCGTCTCGGTGGTCGACTCGGCCTGGACCGTGACCGTGAACGGTGCGTCGGAAGCGGTCGATGCGCTCGTGGTCGGTCTTCGGGCCCTTCCGGTCGCCGGCGTCGAAGCGCTCGCGGATGGTCCGGTCGAGTTCGACCCGTTGGCGCGGTTCGAACTCGAGAGCGCCGAGGAGGGGCGGATCGAGTACGGGCGGGTGCCGTGGCGTGACGGCGTGGTCGTCGCGTGGGGATACGACGACGACCTCGGCGGCGAGATCGCGACGTTCGCCGTCGACGGGGGCGAGTGGTTCAACGCCGGTGGCGGGGGCACGCCGATCCAGCCCGGCATCTGTGTGGCCCAGCTGCGGTCGGCCAACGACCTGAAAGGGTTCGCCATCGCCGTGTTCGACGACCCCGGGATCACCCGGCTCGAGCGGCAGCTCGCCGACGGCCAGTGGGAGGAAGTCGACGTGATCGCGAACGGGCCCTACCGGATCGCAATGCTCGACCCGGATCTCCGCACCGTGGCCGGGGTGGGTCCCGATCGCACGGTCATCCGAGGGTTCGACGCGGCGGGCGACGAGATCGACTGCGTACGCAGCAACTGACCCGGCTGCGGACACCGACGTTCGACGTTCTACACTCTTCGCCATGACTGCTGTTGTGTGGCACTTCTGGATCGCGGTTCCGTTGGCGGCGAGCGCGGTGCTCGTCGCGATCATGCTCATCGCCGGCTACGTGGGCACGGTCAGCCGGGCCCGCTACCCGCGGGACTGAGGCGGACCCTTTGGCGGCCGACCCCGTCGACTGGGAGATCGCCCGCAAGGTCGCGCGTCGCGTCGCGGGCAAGGAGCCGTTCACCGGTGCCCGGTACCGCGAGGGTCTCGAGGACGACTTCGACCGCTACACGGCGATGGCCGAGGATCTGGTCGCGGCCGAGACCGGTCTGCGCTCGCTGAGCGGCAACGCCCGGGGTCGGGTCACCGACCGCGAGGGCTGGATCGACGCCAACCTCGCGTCGTTCGCCCGCCTGCTGCGGCCCATCACCATGAAGCTCGGCGAGAAGATGGACGAGGGTGCCGGGCCCAATCTCGGCGGCAAGGTGGCCGGCGCCGAGCTCGGCATGATGCTCGGCTGGATGTCGACGCGGGTGCTCGGTCAATACGACCTGCTCGTGATCGAGGACGAAAAGCCCGACGAGCAGGACATCGTCTACTACGTCGCACCCAACGTCCTCGCCCTCGAGCGTCGCTATGCGTTCCCCCCGCAGGAGTTCCGACTGTGGCTGGCGCTGCACGAGGTCACCCATCGCGCCCAGTTCACCGGTGTGCCATGGATGCGCGAGCACTTCCTGGGCTTGGTCAACTCGACGATGGAGTCGGTCGACCCCGACCCGCAGCGGGTGCTGGGCGCCCTCCAGCGTCTGATGGAGGCCCGCAAGCGGGGCGAGGACCCGATGGACCAGGGCGGCATGATGGCGCTCTTCGCATCCGAGGAACAGCTCGCGGTGATCAACGAGGTCGCCGGTCTCATGAGCCTGCTCGAAGGCCACGGCGACGTCACCATGGACCGCGCCGGCAAGGGCCTGGTGCCGTCCCAGGAGCGCTTCGCCCGGGTGCTGCGCCAGCGGCGTCAGAACTCGAGCGGTTTCACCAAGATCTTCCAGAAGCTCGCCGGCCTCGAAGCGAAGCTCAAGCAATACGCGGAGGGCGAACACTTCATCTCGGTCGTCGAGGACCACGGCGGCGCCGCCCTGCTCGACCGGGCGTGGGCCGAGCCGGCCAATGTGCCGTCGATCGCCGAGATCCGTGAGCCCGAACTCTGGATCGCCCGCGTGGGCGCCGACGCCGCGGCCTGAGCATGATCCCGGTCGATCTGCTCGGCCGCTGTGACTTCCCCGCGTCCGTCGGCCCGTTGCCGCTCGCGGTGAGCGGTGGCGCCGACAGCATCGCGATGGCGTTGCTGGCCCGCGAGGCCGGGCACGAGATCGTCGTCTGGCATGTCGACCATGGGCTGCGCGTCGACGCCGGCGACGACGCCGACTTCGTCGAGAAGTTCGCCGCCGACCTGGGGATGCCGTTCGAGCTGCGCCGGGTGGAGCTCGCTCCGGGTGGCGATCTCGAGGCGCGGGCCCGCGAGGCCCGCTACGAGGCGTTGCCCGTCGACGTGTGCGTCGGGCACACCGCCGACGACCGGGCCGAGACGGTTCTGCTCAATCTCCTCCGCGGCGCCGGGCTCGCCGGTGTCGCGGCGCGAATGGCTCGGGTGCGGCGGCCGATCCTGGCGTTGCGGCGTCACGAGACCGCCGCGGTGTGTGCTGCCGCCGGGATCGAGCCGCGTGACGACGAGATGAACCACGACCTGTCGTTTCGTCGAATCGGTGTGCGGACTCGGCTCCTGCCCGCGATCGCGACCGAGTTCGATCGCGATCCGGTGCCGCTGTTGAACCGTCATGCCGATCTCGTGGCCGACGCGTTGGCGGTGATCGAGGCCGCCGCGGCCGAGCTCGACCCGACCGATGTGGTCGTGCTCCGCCGGGCACCGGCGGCGGTGGCGGCCGAAGCGCTGCGCTCCTGGATCGGCGAGACGGTGGGTCCCGCCGGGATCGACCGTGCGGCGATCGATCGGGCGCTGCTCGTCGTCGACGGCACCCACGTCGCGACCGAGCTTCCCGGCGGCCATCGGCTCGCCCGGACCGAGGGCGTCCTGCGGATCGAAGTGGCCGGCTCGTGAACGGTCTGCTGTCCGTACTGGCCGACTTCGCAGGCGATCACGGGGTGCGGGTGGACGAACCGATCGTGCTCTCGGGCACGTCGAACATCGTCGTGCATCTCGCTCCGGCGCCGGTGGTGGCCCGGGTTCCCCACGTCACTGCGTCGGGGCGTGACCGTCCCGACGTCTCGCTCGCTCGGGAACTCGCAATCGTCGGACATCTGGCCGACCGCGGCATCCCGACCACCCCGCCGTCGCGAGAACTCCCACCGGGTCCGCACCGCATCGACGGCGACCGTTGGGTGAGCTTCGTGGACTACGTCGAACTCGTGCCGGTCGCCGACGACGACGCGGCGCGCGCGGGCGAGTCGCTCGTCGAGGTGATCGATGCCATGGCGGGAATGACGGATCCCGCCGGCCACTTCGATCGCAGTCTCGCGGAGGAGGCCGACGTCTCCCTCGCGTTCCTCGAGCATCGGATCGACGAGGCCGACCGCCGTCTACTCATCGACCTTCGGGGCGAGGCGATGACCGAGGCCCGCGCCGATGCGCAGATCGTCCACGCCGACCCGCATCGAGCCAACATCGGCCGGCGTCGCGACGGCGAGCTGGTCTGGTTCGACTTCGACGACGCGGTCCACGACTCGCCGCTCGTCGACCTGGCCACGCTCCAGCACTCGTGGCCGTCGGCGGGAGCGGCCGCGTGCCGACGATTCGGGATCGATCCCGACGGTCCTGAGCTTGCCCGTTTCGTTCGTCAACGGGTTGCGTGGGGCGACATCTGGATGCAGCACTTCGGACTCGTTCTGGGCGGTGAACACGCCGACCGGGCCGACAGCGTGCTCGCCGGACACCGCCGATAGTGTCGCCGCGATGGCTGTACCGAAGGGCACATTGGGCAAGACCGTGATCGGGGCCGACGAGCTCGCCGCCCGGGTGCGCGATCTCGGGGCGCAGATCACGAAGGACTATGCCGGTCGGCAGCCGCTGCTCATCGGGGTCCTGAAAGGTGCGTTCATCTTCATGAGCGACCTCGGTCGTGCGATCGACGTTCCCGTCGAGTTCGACTTCATGGCGGTCTCGTCCTACGGCGACTCGACCACCACGAGTGGAGTGGTTCGCATCGTCAAGGATCTCGAGACCGACATCCGCGGGCGCGATGTCATCCTCGTCGAGGACATCGTCGACTCGGGTCTGACCCTCCGGTATCTGCGCCAGCTTCTCGACGATCGCGGTCCTGCGAGCCTCGAGGTGTGTGCCCTGCTGGTGCGTGAAGGGGCCCGCTCCGACGACGTCCGCTATGTCGGCTTCCCCATCCCGCCCGACTTCGTCGTCGGCTACGGGCTCGATGTCGCCCAGCACTATCGGGAGCTCGACTCGATCCGGGTGTTCGAACCCGCAGACTGACCAGCACTCGGTAGGTTGCGAAGGGTGAGCCACACGAACGACGACGACTTCGACGCCATCCGACCCCTCATCGACGGGGTCCACGCCAAGGAAGTCGATCAGCCGCGGATCACCGCAGCGGTCAGGGAGATTCTCGAGGCGATCGGCGAGGACCCTGATCGTGATGGCCTGAAGAACACGCCGAGCCGTGTCGCCCGCATGTACGCCGAAGTGTGCGCGGGTCTGCACCAGGATCCGGCCGAGCACCTCAGCACCACCTTCGAGGCCGGCCACGACGAGATGGTCATGGTGCGCGACATCCCCCTCTACTCGCTGTGCGAACACCATCTGATCCCGTTCCTCGGGAAGGCACACGTCGCCTACATCCCCAACGAGAACGGTCGGGTCACCGGGCTCTCCAAGCTCGCTCGCCTGGTCGACGGCTATGCGAAGCGTCCCCAGGTGCAGGAACGGCTCACCCGCCAGGTCGCCGATGCGATCGAGGCGGAGCTCCACCCCCAGGGTGTTCTGGTCGTGATCGAAGCGGAGCACCTCTGCATGTCGATGCGTGGTGTTCGCAAGGCCGGCTCGAGCACCGTCACATCCAGCGTCACCGGCATCTTCCGCGACAACGTCGCGACCCGCGCCGAGGCGATGCGTTTCATCGAGCGACATTGATCGGACGGGTGATCACATGACCCGGGTGATGGGCATCGTCAACATCACACCCGACTCGTTCTCCGACGGAGGTCGGTGGCTCGATCCCGCGGCCGCGGTCGCTCATGCCCGACGGCTGGTCGACGAGGGCGCCGACCTCATCGACATCGGCGGCGAGAGCAGCCGGCCCGGCGCGGTCGCCGTCGACGAGGCGACCGAACTGGCCCGCACGATCCCGGTGATCGAGGAACTGGCGGGGACCATCGGCGAGGTCGAGATCTCCATCGACACCACCAAGCCCGCCGTGGCCCGTGCCGCGGTCGCGGCCGGGGCGACGATCATCAACGACATCAGCGCGAGCCTCGAGGCCGTCGCGGCCGACACCGGTGCCGGTTGGATCGCGATGCACGCCCTCGGTCCGAGCGCAACGATGCAGGACGATCCGGTCTACGACGACGTCGTCGACGACATCCACGCCTTTCTCGACCACGCCGCGGCTCGGGGCCGCGCTGCGGGGGTCAGCCGCCTGTGGGTCGATCCGGGGATCGGATTCGGCAAGACCACCACGCACAACCTCGATCTCGTGGCGAACCTCGACCGATTCCTGGAGATCGCACCGGTGATGGTCGGGGTCAGTCGCAAGCGTTTCATCGGCGAGATCCACGCCGACTCCGACGGTATTGCGGCCGAAACGCCGGCGACCCCGCCCGACGATCGGCGCGAAGGATCCGTTGCCCTGGCCGCGTGGAGCACACACTTGGGCGCCGACATCGTCCGCGTGCACGATGTGCGAGCTACGGTCCACGCCGTGCGAGTAGTGCAGTCATGAGGGGCAAGTGGGCCCAGGGCATCGAGCCGCGGCATTTCCGGTGGGTGATCAAGGATCGCGTCGCGGTCTGCGAGCGACCCGGTGGCTACGGCGACAGTCATCGCAAGGTCCGGCGCCAGGAGGAGATCATCTGGCTCCGCCAGCACGAGTTCGATTTCGTCGTGTCGTTGATCAGTTCGACCCACAACCTGCACAACTACGAAGAGCTGGGTGTGCCGTTCCATCATGTGCCCTTCGCCGGCCCGAAGGACGGCCCGCTCGGTCTCACCCGGGCGATGTCCTCGATCCGAGACCACGTCGACGCGGGCCACAAGATCGTCGTACACCGCGAGGAACTGGGCGAGACCGTGTCGGGTCTGATGGCTGCCTACCTCCTCTGGATGGGGCTCGTCCCCGACGGCCCGCGTGCGATCAACATCACCGAGCAGCTCTTCGAACGAGAGCTCGGGCCCAATGCCCGTGAGCTCGTCACGATGGTGGCCAAGTGCGCGCCGCCGGCCGAAGTCGAGTTCGGTGCGTTCACCGCCGACCCGGCGCCCGACAGCGACGCCGACGGCGCCGACGCGCCCGACGCCGACGACTGAGCGGCATCGATGGGCTCCCCCGACGCCGTCATCCAGCTCCGGGGCATCCGGGCCATGTGCATCTGTGGCGCGCTGCCGGAGGAACAGGACCGCCGTCAGCCCTACGAGTTCGACATCGACATCATCGCCGAGCTTCCGGCGACGACCACCGATGTCCTCGACGACACGATCGACTATGGCGCCGTACTCGATCGCATCGAGGCGGTGACCCGTGACGAGTCGTTCCAGCTCTTCGAGCGGATGGCCCAGCGGGTGGCCGAGGCCGTGTTGACCGACGAACGCATCGAAGAGGTCACCGTCGAGGTGCGCAAGTTGCGCCCGCCGGTTCCCCAGGACGTCGCGTCGAGCGGGATGCGGCTCACCCGTCGCCGATGAGCGACCGTCATCGCGCCTTTCTGGCTCTCGGTTCCAACATCGGGGACCGCGTCGGTCATCTGCGCACGGCGATCGCGGCACTCCCGGATCTCGACGCAGTGTCGGCCGTCTACGAGACGCCGCCCGTCTCGGAGGTCGAACAGGACCGCTACCTCAACATGGTCGTCCGCCTTCACACGATGCTCGACGCCCGTGCGCTGCTCGAGGTGTGCCGCCAACGAGAGGTTGCGGCCGAGCGTGTCCGGGTCGTCCATTGGGGGCCGCGGACGTTGGATGTCGACGTGTTGTGGGTCGACGGTGAGACGGTCGACGATCCCCCGGAGCTGCTCGTGCCCCACCCGCGCATGTTCGAACGGTCCTTCGTGCTCGTGCCGCTCGCCGATGTCGGTGCCGATCTGCTGCCTGCGGGCTACGACGTGGTCGCCGCCGCCGCGGCCGACGAGATCGTTCGGCTCGGCGAGCTCTCCGACCTCTGATCCGGCTCCGGTACCGTGACCGCCGTGCAGCTCCACATCATCGGTCCGGGGCGGGCCGGTCGCTCCCTGGCTCTGGCGTTGCGCGCCGCGGGCTGGCCCGAGCCGGTCTTCTTCGGACGGGGCGACGACCTCTCGACGGTCGGAGTGGCCGCCGACGCGGTGATCATCGCGACCCCCGACGACGCGATCGCAGGCGTCGCCACTGCGCTGGCGCCCACCGACGCGGCGGTGATCCACCTGTCCGGATCCCGCGGGCTGGCCGAACTCGGCGACCACCGCCGGGTGGCTGCCCTGCACCCGCTCGTCTCGCTGCCCGACGCCGAGATCGGCGCCGCTCGGTTGCGTGGTGCCTGGTTCGCGACCGCCGGCGACCCGGTCGTCGAACGCATCGTCGCCGCCCTCGACGGACGGTCGTTCTTCGTCGCCGACGAGGACCGGGCCGGCTATCACGCGGCCGCCGTCATCGCGTCGAACCACCTGGTGGCGCTGCTCGGCCAGGTCGAGCGGGTCGCGGCGATCGCCGGTGTGCCCTTCGACGCGCTCCTGGATCTGGCCGAGGGCTCGCTCGCCAATGTCCGCGACCTCGGACCGGCAGCGGCGCTCACCGGCCCCGCGGCGAGAGGCGACGAGGACACGATCCGTCGACACCTGGCCGCGTTGGGTGACGACGAGGCAGCCGGCTATGCCGCGTTGGCGGCCGAAGCTCGCCGTCTGGCCGGCCGGCCGCAACCGACCGAGGAGTAGGACCCGCATGGAAACCATCCACACGATCACCGAGCTGCGGCGGGTACTCGACGCCGACCGGGCTGCCGGTCTCTCGGTCGGCTTCGTGCCGACGATGGGCTATCTGCACGACGGCCACGTCTCGCTGGTGCAGGCATCGGTGGCCGCCAACGACCGCACGATCGTCTCGATCTTCGTGAACCCGCTCCAGTTCGCGCCCGACGAGGACCTCGCCGACTATCCACGCGATCTCGCGTCGGATTCGGCCCGGTGCGAGGCGGCCGGTGTCGACTACGTGTTCGCCCCGTCGGTGGAGGAGATGTATCCCCGCGCCATCGACACGGTGGTCACCGTGCCGGGTGTCGCTGCACCGCTCGAGGGTGTGCAGCGGCCGACGCACTTCGCCGGCGTGGCCACCGTGGTGGCGAAGTTGTTCTCCATCGTCGGACCGTGCCGGGCGTATTTCGGCGCGAAGGACTGGCAGCAGGTGGCCGTGGTCAGCCGCATGGTCGCCGACCTCAGCATGCCGGTCGAGGTGGTGCCCTGCCCGATCGTGCGCGAGGCCGACGGGCTCGCCATGTCGAGCCGCAACGTCTACCTCACGACCGAGGAGCGGGCCCAGGCGCCGCTGTTGCGCAGCGCGCTCGACGCGGGCCTCGCAGCGATCGCCGAGGGCGAACGAGACCCCGCAGCGGTGGAGTCGGCCATGCGGGCCGTGCTCGCCGACGCCACCCTCGGCACCGTCGGCTACGCCGTCGCCGTGCCCGCGCATTCGTTGGTCGGTTCGGGTCCACTGACCGGCGACGTCCGGCTCCTGCTGGCCGTGAAGTTCAGCAAGGCTCGCCTGATCGACAACGACGGCTGCACCATCGACTGAGCGGTGATCGACCGACCGCCTATCCTCCGGGTATGACTGACTACACGGCCGACTGGTATCCGGACCCCGGTGGCAAGCACGAGCTGCGCTACCACGATGGCACCCAGTGGACCGATCACGTGTCGGACCACGGACGTCAGGGTGTCGACCCCCTCGTCGACTCGGGCACGGTGCCCACGACCGGGATGGCGGCCGACAAGGTGCAGCGTCAGGTGGCCGAGAAGGCCGGCGTCCAGACCGGCGCGACCGGTGGCGGAACGATGTTCACCGAACCCGTCCTGGTGGTGAACCAGAAGGCCAAGCTGCTCGAGATCAACACCGAATACGCGGTCTACGACCAACACGGGACCCAGATCGGGGCGATCCGTCAGGTCGGTCAATCCACGCTCAAGAAGGTCGCCCGCTTCGTCAGCAGCCTCGACCAGTTCATGACCCATTCGCTGCAACTGGTCGACGCCAACGGCGCCGTGCAGCTCACCGTGACCCGCCCTGCGAAGTTCGCGAAATCGAAGGTGCACGTCGCCGATGCCGCCGGAAACCCGGTCGGTTCGATCGTGCAGAAGAACATGATCGGCAAGATCCGGTTCTCGCTGGAGGGCCCCAACGGCGAGATCGGCACGCTCAACGGCGAGAACTGGCGGGCCTGGAACTTCAACCTCCAGGACGCCCACGGCAACGAGGTGGCACGGATCACCAAGACCTGGGAGGGCTTGGCGAAGACGATGTTCACGACGGCGGACAACTATGTCCTGCAGATTCATCGTCCACTCGAAGAGCCGCTGCGCAGCCTCGTGGTCGCGTCGGCGGTCTCGGTCGATCTGGCGTTGAAGCAGGACTCGCGCGGGCTGGGCTGACGGTTGGCCTGGTTGGCGAGCCGCCATCGTCTCCGTCTGGTCGACGCGTCGACCGGCGACCTCTACCTCGATCGGTGGGGGGTCGTGTTGGCCGGTGGCCGGTGCAACGTGATGCTGCACCACATCGGCGGGACCGATGAACGAGAGCCACACGATCACCCGTGGAACTTCGTGACGATCGCGCTGCGCGGCGGATACGACGAGTCGTGGTTCCCTGATCTCGCATCCGTCGCGGGGCCCGGGACCGTGCGTCGGCACCGCCGATTCCGACCTCGTCGCGTGTCGCGAGGCGAGTACCACGCGGTCACGGCGATCGAGGGCGACGTCTGGACGCTCGTGTTCGCCGGCCGCCGACGCCACGACTGGGGATTTGCCCTACGCGGGGACCACGACGGTGACGCGGTCCGTCATGTGCACTTCACCGACCCCGAGCGTGAGCCGGCGCACCTGGTGACGATCGAGTGGGGGAGCGATGGGTAGCCGCAGCGCGACCCTGGCTGGCTCGACCGTGGCTCGCTCGGCCGTGGCTCGCTCGGCCGTGCGCTCCCGGTAGCGTTTCGGCGTGCTTCTCACGATCGACGTCGGCAACACGCAGAATGTGCTCGGCCTCTACGACCTCGACAGCGACGTCGGCGACGGGGCCGGCGTCGGGCTCGTCGACCACTGGCGGCTCTCCACCGACGCGTCGCGGACCTCCGATGAGTACGCCATCGCCATTCGCTCGTTGCTCGACACCGCCGACATCGATTTCGAGAGTGAGCTCACCGGCATCGCGATCTGTTCCGGGGTACCGCGGATCCTGGCCAACCTGCGCGACATGGTCGGGCGCTATCTGACGTTCGATCCGATCGTCATCGAGCCGGGTGTCAAGACGGGAATGCCGATCCTCTACGACAACCCGAAAGAGGTCGGTGCCGACCGGATCGCCAACGCCATCGCGGCCTACGACCTCTACGGCGGCCCGACGGTGGTCGTCGATTTCGGCACGGGCAACAACTTCGACGTCATCTCCTCCGAGGGCGAGTTCCTCGGCGGTGCCATCGCCCCGGGCATCGAGATCAGCCTCGACGCGCTCTTCGGGCGGGCCGCTCAACTCCGGGCCATCGAACTCGTCGAACCCCGCAGCGTGATCGGGAAGTCGACGGTGGAGTCGATCCAGTCGGGTGCCGTCTACGGCTTCGCCGCGATGATCGACGGCATGGTCGAACGGTTCGCCGGTGAGCTGGGCGACATCAATGTCGTCGCCACGGGCGGCTTGGCCCACCTGATCGCCCCGGTGGCCGAGTCGATCGAGCACGTCGAGCCGTTCCTCACCCTCCACGGTCTACGGATCGTCCACCAACGAAACGAACGATGACCGAACCCCTGCCGTACCGCGCCGACGTCACCGCGACGGCCGCCCAGATCCTCCGCGACCATGCCGACCTCGAGGCCGGTGCCGAGACCGACGTCGTCGTGTCCATCGCCGGCCGGATGATGCTGCGGCGGGATCAGGGAAAGCTCGCGTTCGGTGTGTTGCAGGACTCGACGGGTCGGATCCAGCTCTTCGCGATGGCGAAGTCGACGCCCGACTTCGATGGCTTCACCGGCCTGTCGATCGGTGACTGGATCCTCGTGACCGGCGTCGTGATGAACACCAAGCGCGGCGAGCTCTCGGTGCGCGTCGACGAATGGACCGTCCTGGCGCCGGCGCAGCGTCCGTTCCCCGACAAGTGGCACGGCATGACCGACCCCGACCTGCGCTACCGACAGCGCTACGTCGATCTCTGGGTCACCGAAGAGGCGCGTACCGCCTTCCGGCAGCGCTCCGCGATCGTGGCGTCGATCCGCCGCTGGCTCGGCGAACGCGACTTCATCGAGGTCGAGACCCCGATGCTGCACCCCATTCCGGGGGGTGCGCTGGCCAAGCCGTTCGTCACCCACCACAACGCGCTCGATGCCGACCTCTACCTGCGCATCGCGCCGGAGCTCTACCTCAAGCGACTCGTGGTCGGCGGCATGGAGCGGGTCTACGAGATCGGTCGTGTGTTCCGCAACGAGGGCATGTCGCCGCGCCACAATCCCGAGTTCACGATGCTCGAGCTCTACTGGGCCTACGCCGACCACAACGACATGATGACGCTCACCGAGGAGCTCGTCGCGGCCGCCGCGCTCGACGTCATCGGCTCGACCACCATCGACTACGACGGCCGCGCCGTCGACCTGTCGACCCCGTGGCGGCGGGCGACCATGGAGGAGCTGATCCTCGAGCATGCCGGTGTCGAGGTCAGCCTCGACACGCCGATCGACGAGCTCCGGGCGCTCTGCGACCGGTTCGGCGTCGAGGCGAAGGACCACTACGGGCCGGGCAAGCTGATCCTCGAGATCTACGAGAAGACCACCGAGGCGGAACTCTGGGGACCGATCTTCGTGACCGACTATCCCGTCGAGGTGTCGCCGCTGTCTCGCGAGCACCGGGAACGGCCCGGCTACACCGAGCGCTTCGAGGCGATCGTGGCCGGTCGCGAGCTCTGCAACGGGTTCTCCGAGCTCACCGATCCGGTCGAACAGCGCGCTCGGTTCGAGGCGCAGGAGGCCGAGGGTGCCGCAGGCGACGACGAAGCGATGGTCGTCGACGAGGACTATCTGCGGGCGCTCGAATACGGGCTTCCCGGCACCGCCGGCCTCGGTATCGGCATCGACCGTCTGGTCATGCTCCTCACCGGCACCACCACGATCCGCGATGTGGTGCTCTTCCCGACCCTGCGCCCCGAACAGGGCATCGACGAGGCACCGGCGGCCGATCCCACGCAATCCCCCGCGCCCCGTCCCCCAACCCCGCCAAATTAGGGAGGGTTTGCCCGCCCTGAGCGGGTGAACTCGCCTCAATTTCGGGTGGAGGTGGTGACGACCGGGTGGTCAGCGGGGCTTGCGGCTGAAGCGCTTGCGGCCGAGCGGCGCGGCGGCTCGCTCGATCAGGTGATCGGCCGCGGCCCGCAGGGCTCGGGCACCCGGTGTGTCGGGAAGGTCGGTGAGCGTCGCGGCGGCCTTGTCGGCCCAGCTCCGGGCCGCGTCGAGGGCGATGGTGACCCCGTTGCTCTGGCGCACGAGGTCGCGGGCCCGGTCACGCTGCGCGATCGTGATGTCGGGGGTGAGGAGCGGTCGGAGTTCGGCACCGATGGTCGGATCGGCGAGCGCGTGGATGACCGGCAGGGTGTAGATGCCCTCGATGAGGTCGTTGCCTGCCGCCTTCCCGATCTGTTTGTCGGTGGCGACGATGTCGAGGATGTCGTCGACGACCTGGAACGCCATGCCGTAGGCCTTGCCGAACTCGGTCATCGACTCCACGACGCCACGGGGCAGGTCACCGACGATCGCACCGATGCGGCAGGCGGCCGCCAGCAGTGAGGCGGTCTTGCCCGAGATGGAGCGCTCGTAGGTGTCGATCGTGCGGTCGGGCTTGTAGGCCGATTCGAGTTCGAGGATCTGGCCCTCGCACAGCTCGGTGATGGTCGTGGCGAGGATGCCGGCGACCTCGGTGCCGAGCCCGGCGGCGATCTCCGAAGAACGGCCGAGCAGGTAGTCGCCGGCGAGGATCGCCCGCAGGTTGCCCCACTGGGCGTTGACACTCTTGACGCTGCGTCGCGTCGTCGCGTCGTCCATCACGTCGTCGTGGTAGAGCGAGCCGATGTGGACCAGTTCGACGGCGCAGCCCCCGCGGACGACGTCGATGCTCGCGGCCGCGCCGGTCGGGTCGAGCACGGACGACGCGGCGATCGCAAATCCCGGCCGGACCCGCTTTCCGCCGGCGAGAATGAGGTGGCTGGCGATCTCGGTGAGGAAGTCGCCATCGGAAGCCACGACGCGCAGGAGCTCCTCTTCGACCCGGTTCAGGTCGTCTTCCATGTTCGGGAGAATGGCGAGTGGGGACGCAGCCACGCCGTGAGGCTACGTGAAAACAGGCAGTACGGCGCACCCGAGGGGTTCACAGTCGCCCCCCGTCTGCCGATGGGACCGACAGGAGTTGCCCGATTCGACCGTTCGCGGCCGGATCACACCGATACACTCTCCTGAACGACCCAGACCTGGGAGGCAAATACCGATGTTCGAGCGGTTCACCGACAGGGCTCGACGAGTGGTGGTGTTGGCGCAGGAGGAAGCGCGCCTGCTCAACCACAACTACATCGGGACGGAGCACATCCTGCTCGGCCTCATCCACGAGGGCGAGGGCGTCGCCGCGAAGGCGCTCGAGTCGCTCGGCATCAGCCTCGAGGCCGTGCGCAATCAGGTCGAGGAGATCATCGGCCAGGGCGGTTCGTCGCCCAGCGGCCACATCCCGTTCACCCCGCGGGCCAAGAAGGTCCTCGAGCTGAGCCTGCGGGAAGCGCTGCAGCTCGGTCACAACTACATCGGGACCGAGCACATCCTGCTCGGCCTCATCCGCGAGGGCGAGGGTGTTGCCGCCCAGGTGCTCGTGAAGCTCGGCGCCGACCTCAGCCGCGTGCGCCAGCAGGTCATCCAGCTCCTCTCCGGCTACTCCGGTTCCGGCGGCTCCGGTGAGTCCTCCGGGAGCAGTGGCGGCAGCGGCGACAAGGCCGGGGCGACCTCGGGCGGGTCGGGCGGCGACAGCGCGTCCGGTTCCCTCGTGCTCGACCAGTTCGGTCGCAATCTGACCCAGCTCGCCCGTGAGAAGGGCCTCGATCCGGTCATCGGGCGCAGTCGTGAGACCGAGCGGGTCATGCAGATCCTCTCACGTCGTACCAAGAACAACCCCGTGCTCGTGGGCGAGCCCGGTGTGGGCAAGACCGCGATCGTCGAGGGGCTCGCCCAGGCGATCGCCGACGACAACGTGCCCGAGACCCTCCACGGCAAGCAGCTCTACACGCTCGACCTCGGGGCGCTCGTCGCCGGATCGCGCTACCGCGGTGACTTCGAGGAGCGCCTGAAGAAGGTGCTCAAGGAGATCAAGACCCGCGGCGACATCATCCTCTTCATCGACGAGATCCACACGCTGGTGGGTGCCGGCGCCGCCGAAGGCGCGATCGACGCCGCCTCGATCCTCAAGCCGATGCTCGCCCGCGGTGAACTCCAGACCATCGGTGCGACCACGCTCGACGAGTATCGCAAGCATCTCGAAAAGGACGCAGCGCTCGAGCGTCGTTTCCAGAAGGTCGTGGTCGACGAGCCGACGGTTGCCCACACCATCGAGATCCTGAAGGGCCTGCGCGATCGCTACGAGACCCACCATCGGGTCACGATCACCGACCAGGCCCTCGTCGCCGCGGCCAACCTGGCCGACCGCTACATCGCCGACCGTCATCTTCCCGACAAGGCGATCGACCTGATCGACGAGGCCGGCTCCCGTCTGCGCATCAAGCGCATGGAGACCCCGCCCGAATACAAGGAACTCGAAGCCGAGATCTCCGACGTCGTCAAGGCCAAGAAGGACGCCGTCGAGTCGCAGCAGTTCGAAGAAGCCGGTCGCCTGCGCGACAAGGAGAAGGAACTCCTCGCTCGTCGCGAGTCGCTCGAGGGAGAGGCCAAGGCATCGGGTGTCGATCTCTTCGACGAGGTCGACGAAGAGGCCATCGCCGAGGTGCTCTCGCTGTGGACGGGCATCCCCGTCTACAAGCTCACCGAAGCGGAGACCGAGAAGCTCCTTCGCATGGAAGACGAGCTGCACAAGCGGGTCATCGGCCAAGAAGACGCCATCAAGGCCGTCTCCCAGGCGATCCGCCGCACCCGTGCCGGGCTGAAGGATCCGAAGCGCCCGAGCGGCTCGTTCATCTTCCTCGGCCCCTCCGGCGTCGGCAAGACCGAGCTCGCCAAGACCCTCGCCGAGTTCCTCTTCGGTGAGGAGAGTGCCCTCATCAGCCTCGACATGTCGGAATACATGGAGAAGCACACGGTCAGCCGACTCGTCGGCTCACCTCCCGGCTATGTCGGCTACGAAGAGGGCGGCCAGCTCACCGAGAAGGTGCGCCGCAAGCCCTTCTCCGTCGTGCTCTTCGACGAGGTCGAGAAGGCCCATCCCGACGTCTTCAACACGCTGCTGCAGATCCTCGAAGAGGGCCGACTCACCGATTCCCAGGGTCGTTCCGTCGATTTCCGCAACACCGTGCTGATCATGACCTCCAACCTCGGCACCGCCGACCTGCGCAAGGCGCAGATCGGTTTCGGCACCGGCGACGAGGCCGTCAACTACGAGAAGATGAAGGAAAAGGTCAACGACGCCCTCAAGGCGCACTTCCGGCCCGAGTTCCTCAACCGGATCGACGACACGATCGTCTTCCACGAGCTGAGCCAGCCCGAGGTCCGTCAGATCGTCGATCTCATGATCGCCCGCACCGCCGTGCAGCTGGGTGGGCAGGGCATGGGCCTCGAGCTCACCGATGCCGCCAAGGACCACATGGCCGACAAGGGCTACGACCCGACCCTGGGGGCTCGGCCGTTGCGTCGTGCGATCCAGCGCCTCGTCGAGGATCCGCTGTCGGAGAAGCTCCTCTACAAGGAGTTCCGCGCCGGCGAGATCATCATCGTCGACGTCGAGCCCGACCCCGAGAAGAACAACGAACTCGTGGTGGTCTTCCGGGCCATCGAGGGCTTCGAGCCGCCCGAACCCGAGCTGGCCGACGCCGTCGACGGCGGCGAAGCCTTCTGACACCTCGGTATCGCTCGATCATCAACGGATCCGGGGCCCCGCGCGGTCCTGGCAACCGCGTCCGGCTTCTGGCGTCTAGCGTCGTCTCAATGCGTCGGGTTCAACTGCTGCTCCTGGGGATCCTCGTCCTCGTCGCGAGCGCGTGCCGGGTCGACACCACGATCGACATCGCAGTCGACGACGACGGGTCCGGCGTCGTCACGGTGACCGTGGTGGCCGATGCCGCCGCGGTCGAGGCGCTGCCCGATGCCCCCGACGGTCTCCGCTTCGACGACCTCGCATCGGCGGGATGGACCGTGGACGGCCCCGACATCGATGCGGCCGGGGCGATGACCGTTGCGTTGTCGAAGGCGTTCGCCACTGCCGAGGCCCTGCCGGCGGTACTGGCCGAGATCGCCGGCGACGGCGTGCTCTTCGACGACGTGGTCCTCGAGATCACACACTCGTTCGATCGCATCGGGCTCGGGCCGGCCACGACCGACTACGCGTTCTCGGCCACCCTCGACCCCAACCCCGACCTCGCCTCCTTCGCCGACGACCTCCTGCCGCCGACGGTGGGTGTCGCCGCACGAGAATCGCTGATCGCGGAGCAGCGCAACGGTGACGACCTCGTCGTCGTGCGGGTGCGTCTTCCCGATTCGGAAGCGTCCGACACCGGCCAGGTGGAGGGGGAGTCGGTCGTCTGGGAGACCCGGTTCGGCGTGAGCGAATCGCTCGAGCTCGACGCCCGTTCCTCGACCGACGACATCTTGCCCCGGGTCTGGGCGATCGTCGCCCTGCTCGCCTTCCTGTCCTTCCTGGCGATCCTGTTGTCCCGACTCGCCGGGTTCACGCTCGCGAAGATGCGCACGCCGAAGGGTCGGCGTCGTCGTGACGTACGGCGCCGTCAGCAGAACGCGGCGACCAGGGCCGAGGAGGCGAGCCGTCCGCGGCGGCGCATGCTCCGCCTCCTGGTGATCGACGTGCACGGCGTCGTCGTCCGCCCGACGGATCCGCTCGAGGGGCTGCTCTTGCCGCTGATCACGGCCGAGCAGCCCGATGTCGATGCCGGTCGGGTGCGCGAGCTGCACCGTCGGCTCGTGCTCGGTCGGCTCTCGGTCGAGGAGTTCTGGGCCGAGGTCGGCCTCGGCCCCGTGGCCGACGAGATCGAGACACGGTACCTGTCGTCGTTCCGGCTGGTCCCGGGGCTGCACCCGTTCCTCGATCGCATGGGCGCCAGCCAACTCCCGGTGGCCGCAGTCGGCAACCAGCCCCGCGCGTGGGGCGATCGTCTGCGGCGCATGGCCGCCCTCGACGATGCCCTCGCGTCGTGGATGGTCAGTGGCGACGTGGGCTCGATCCTGCCGGAACCGGCGCTGTTCGAGGCGACCCGGCGCACGATGTCGGTCGATCTGTTCGACTGCTTCTATCTCTCGAACGTGCCTGAGCATCTCGATGCTGCCGAGGCGCTCGGCATGGCGACCGGGCTCTTCGTCGCCGGCAACGAGGCCGCTCCCGAGACGACCCACACCGTGGTCCGCGGCTTCGAGGATCTGCTGCGCAGCCGCAACGGCTGACGGTCGACCCGCTCGCGTCGACTGTCACACCCGCCATCTAGGGTGCCCCCATGGCACGGACTCGAACGGTTCACCGCTGCACCACGTGCGGCGCGGCCGCCCCCAAGTGGGCGGGCAGATGCGATGGGTGTGGGGAGTGGAACACGCTCGTCGAGGAGTTGGATGTGCGCGACACCACCACGCCCGTCGTCGGTCGCAGCAGTGTCGCCCTGCCGATCGCCGAGGTCGCCGACGAGTCGTCGCTGTTGCGCTCCACGGGCCTCGCCGAGGTCGATCGGGTGCTCGGTGGTGGGCTCGTCCCCGGCTCGGTCACCCTCGTCGGGGGCGAGCCGGGGATCGGCAAGTCGACGCTGATGCTCCAGCTCGCCGGGTCGGTCGCCGCCGGCGGGCAGCGGGCGCTCTATGTGTCCGGCGAGGAGTCGGCATCGCAGGTGCGCAGCCGCGCCGATCGGCTGGGCGCGCTCCACGACGATCTCTGGCTGGTCGGTGAGACCGTCCTGCCCCACGTGCTCGGTCATCTCGATGAGGTGAAGCCCGAGGTCGTGGTGATCGACTCGGTACAGACCCTCGTGAACCCGGACATGTCGTCGGCACCGGGTTCGGTGTCCCAGGTCAGGGAGTGCGCCCACGAGCTGGTCCAGGAGGCGAAGCGTCGCGGCGTCGCCTTGCTGCTGGTGGGGCATGTCACGAAGGAAGGCACCCTTGCCGGGCCCCGGGTGCTCGAGCACGTGGTCGACACCGTGCTCGAGTTCGATGGCGATCGTCAGCACGGTCTGCGTCTCCTGCGGGCATCCAAGCATCGCTTCGGTCCCACGTCCGAGGTCGGCCTCCTCCAGATGGACGAGCTGGGGCTCGCCCCGGTCGATGACCCGAGCGGCCTCTTCCTCGCCGACCGCGTGACCGGCGTCTCCGGCTCGGCCGTGGTGCCGACGGTCGACGGCAACCGCCCGCTGCTCGTCGAGGTGCAGGCACTCGTCGCTCCGTCGCAGCTCGCCACCCCACGGCGTAGTGCCCAGGGCCTCGATCAGGGTCGCCTCGCCATGCTCCTCGCCGTGCTCGAACGACGTGTGGGGCTCCCGGTGTCGAACGCGGAGGTCTACGCGCTCGCGGTCGGTGGTGCCCGCATCGTCGATCCGGGGGCCGATGCCGGTCTCGCCCTCGCCGTCGCCTCGTCGTTGACCGGTCATCCGCTGGCCGACGACCTGGTCGTGGTCGGCGAGGTCGGCCTCGGCGGTGAGCTCCGCCACGTGAGCCACATCAATCGCCGGCTGAACGAGGCGGCGCGGATGGGGTTCCGTCGGGCCATCGTCCCCCACGCGACCGGCGAGGCGCCCGAAGGACTGGCAGTCCTGCGGGCGCCGACCCTCGCTGCCGCGGTGCAGCTTGCCGACGTCGGTCCTTCGTAGCTGCGTCCGCGGCCTGCGTGCGATGATGCGTGCATGCGCATCACCCTTCCCACCGGCACGGTGGCCGAGACGGCCGGCACGTCGAGCGAACGCGGACTCGTCGTCGTTCCCGACATCATGGGCCTGCGTCCGCTCTTCGATGACCTCGTGGCCCGGCTGGCGGCCGAGTGGGACTGCACCGTCGTCGCTCCCGACCTGTATCCCGGCCACAGCGAGCTCGACCTGCAGGGACGCTTCGCCGCGGCCGCCGACCTGCGCGATGCCGACGTACTCGGCGACATGGTGGCCGCCGCCGAGGCGACAGGTGCCGCACGTGTGGGCGCCATCGGGTTCTGCATGGGCGGGATGTACGTCAACAAGGCGGTGTCGACCGGTCGCTTCGTTCGACTCGCGTCGTTCTACGGCATGATCCACGTGCCCGAGGGATGGCGGGGGGCCGGGCAGGACGAGCCGCTCGCCCACATCGCCCGGGGTGACGCATCGACGCTGCTCGCGGTGATCGGCACGGTCGACCCCTACACGTTGCCCGAGGAGGTCACCGCACTCGCAGCGACCGGGGTGACGATCGCCGCCTATGAAGGCGCCGATCACGGCTTCGTCCACGACCCCGGCCGGCCGGCCCATCGCGCCGACGACGCCGCCGACGCGTGGCGCCGGGTCGACGCCTGGCTCTGGGGTTAGCGGGAGCGGATCGACAGCTGTTCGCGGTTGGTGATCACGTAGCGACGATCACTCTGGTCGAGCCACCCGAGCTTCACGAACGAAGCGATCGCCTTGTTGACGCGTTCGCGGCTCGCGCCGACCATGCCGGCCAGCTCCTCCTGCGTGATCGGGAGCATGAACTCGTCGTTGTCGCCGGCCAGCTCGAGCAGGCGCTTCGCAGTGCGTCCGGTGACGTCGAGGAACACACTGTCGGCCAATGTCTCGTCCATCGACCGGAGCCGCTGGGCGAGGAGCTTGACGACGCTCCAGAGTTCGGCCGGCTCGCTCTCGTAGAGCGCCCGAACCGGGGCGTAGGGGATCTCGATGACACCCGAGGCCTCGAGCGCCCGTGCTTCGGCCGAGCGGCCCAGGCCGTCGAACAGCGGCATCTCGCCGAAGAGGTCACCGGCTTCCATCAAGGCGACGACCGACTCGCGGCCGTCGATCGACTTGTTGGCGATCGCGATGCGTCCCGACGTGACGAGGTAGATGTGGTCGGGGTCCTCGCCTTCGGTGAACAGCACGTCGCCGCGCCGGAGCGTGCGCTCGGAGGCGGCCTCGGCGATCGTCGTGAGGTGCTCCTCGCCGACATCGGCGAAGAGCAGCGTGGCGCGGAGAGTGCTGGTGTCAGGCATGGGAGAGCACCACACTAGACAGGTGACCTCACCCCGTGCATCCAAGTCGTTCCGATGAGTGGCCGAACGACGGGGTCGGTGTGGACGGTCGTGGTCGCCGCCGGGTCGGGCACCCGCTTCGGTGGGCCCAAGCAGTTCCTCGATCTCGACGGGGTTCGCGTCGTCGACCGGTCCATCGCGACGGCCGCTCGCCACAGTGACGGGATCGTCCTGGTCACGCCGTCCGAGCCGGTGCCGGATGTCGTCGCGGTGACCGGGCCCGCCGGCGTCGAGTTCCACTCGGTCTCGGGCGCCGACACGCGGGCGGGGTCGGTGCGTCGGGGATTGACAGCGGTTCCCACCGACGCCGCGGTGATCCTGGTCCACGACGCGGCCCGTCCGCTGGCGAGCGATGCCGTCTACGAGCGGGTGATCGCGGCCGTGCGCAGCGGGGCCGATGCGGTCGCCCCGGTGGTGCCGGTGACCGACACGTTGCGCCGCCGGGTCGGCGGTGTCGTCGATCGCGACGACGTGATCGCGGTGCAGACGCCCCAGGGATTCTCGGCCGACGCGCTGCGCCGGGCCCATGCGTCGGGCCAAGAAGCGACCGATGACGTGACCGTTGTGGAGAACCACGGTGGCACAGTGGTGGTCGTGGACGGCGACCGGCGCAACATCAAACTCACCACGCCGCTCGACATGGACATCGCGTCCGTCCTGTTGCGAGGTGACGACGAATGACCGAGCCGATCCCCTTCCGGGTCGGGCAGAGCTTCGACGTCCACGCCCGAAGCGACGACCCCGACCGGCTTCTCGTGCTCGGCGGCGTGGCATTCCCCGACGAACGCGGGTTGGCCGGCCACAGCGACGCCGATGTCGTCGCTCATGCCTGCATCGACGCACTGTTGGGTGCCGCCGGACTCGGCGACATCGGCCAGATGTTTCCCGACACCGACCCGGCCCTCTCGGGCGCCGACAGCATCGAGCTGCTCCGTCGAGCTGCGGCGGCGGTGCGCGAGGCAGGATGGCGGCCGGGCAACATCGACTGTTCGGTCGTCCTCGATCGACCGAAGATCGCCCCCGTGAAAGCACAGATGGAGTCGAACTTGACCGAAGCGGCAGGAGCGCCGGTGACCGTGACCGGCCGACGAAGCGAAGGAGTCGGCTCCTTGGGTCGCGGTGAGGGCATCGTGGCGTGGGCTGTGGCGCTGGTGGCGCGATGAGTCGCGGACCCAAACGCGGCCCGAAGGGTGGCCCACGCGGCCCGAAGCCCACCGGGCGGGGCAAGGGGCAACCCCGCGCGCCGCGGGGAGGGAGCGGGCCGAAGGGTGGTGGCCGCCGCGACGGTCAGCGCGGCACGACCCCGCTGCGTGAAGCCGACGGCGCCCAGGGCAAGAACGGTTCGCTCGGTGGTGACCAGATCGAGGGCCGGCACGCCGTTCGCGAACTCCTGCTCGCCGGCACGAGGCGCACCCGCGAGGTGGTCCTCGCCGGCGACCTCGACCCGGCCCCCATCCTCGACGAGATCATCGACCTGGCCGACGAAGCCAAGGTCACCATCACCGAGATCAGCCGCGCCAAGTTCGAGTCGATGACCCGGAGCGAGGGGAGCCAGGGCGTCATGGCGCTCGCCCAACCACTGCGACCGACGCCGCTCGACGATCTGCTGACCCCGGGGTTCGACGGCACCAAACCGTTCCTGTTGCTCCTCGACGGCATCACCGACCCGGGCAACCTCGGTGCGATCCTCCGCACCGCCGAGTGCGCCGGAGTGACGGGCATCGTCTTGCCCCGTCACCGGGCCGCCCACATCACACCCACGGTCGCCAAGGCGGCGGCCGGAGCGGTGGAGCACCTACCGATGGCGCTGGTCGCCGGCCTGCCCTCGGCGATGAAGACGTTGAAGGACGCGGGGGTCTGGACGGTCGGGCTCGATGCCGGCGGCGATCGGGCCATTCACGATCTTCCCGTGGCCGACGAGCCGGTGGCGCTCGTCCTCGGTGCCGAGGGACCCGGACTGTCGCGTCTCGTGCGCGAGCGCTGCGACACCATCGCGTCGATCCCTCTCCTCGGGGTGCTCGACTCGCTCAACGTGTCGGCCGCAGCGGCGGTCGCCTGCTTCGAGGTGGCTCGTCGACGGGCCACTCCGGCGCCGTGAGCGACGCCCGCGACCGTGGCCTGGAGCCCGAGACAGGGATCGAACCTGCGACCTGCTGTTTACAAGACAGCTGCTCTACCAACTGAGCTACTCGGGCGTGCAGGACAGGTTAGAGGGCGCCCGGCTCCACCGATGCCCAAGTATCTGCAAGGCTGTGCGGATGGAGCTCAACGAGGGCGAACGCGCAATGCTCGATTTCGAGCGATCGTGGTGGACCGAGCCCGGTCCGAAGGAAGCCGCGATCAACGAACAGCTCGAGATGTCGACGACGCGGTACTACGAACTGCTCAACGAGCTCATCGACCGACCCGAAGCCGAGGCCCACGATCCGCTCGTGGTCCGTCGGCTGCGGCGCATGCGTGATCGGCGCCGTCGATCACGGGCCGACCATGTGGGCGCGACCAGCGAGGAGCACAGCTGATGACTTCACCAGGGCGTTACGCCGCATCCGACGGATCGTTCGCGAAGTCGGCCGGTTCGGCCGCGGCACGCGGCGGCATCCTGATCGCGATCGCGGTCGTCATCGGATTCGCACTGCTCGCGTGGGGCTTCGACGGCGGGGATTCCGACGCTGCGGTCGGTGGACCCGGCACGACCGACTCGACCGACGGCAACGGCACGACCGACAGCACCGATCCGACCGACAGCACCGATCCGACCGACAGCACGGATCCGACCGACTCGACCGATCCGACCGACAGCACCGATCCGACCGACTCGACCGATCCGACCGACACGACACCTGCCGTTCTCGACGATCCGTCGACCATCAAGGTCGCGGTGCTCAACGGCACCGGTGAAGCCGGCTTGGCCGGGGCGCGAGGCGAGACACTCGGCGCGCTGGGCTACGTCTGGACGGCCGGCAATGCGGCCGGGACACCCCTCACCGACTCGAAGGTCTACTTCGTGACCGGGTTCGCCGATGAGGCGAAGGTCGTGGCCGAGGCGCTCTCGGGTCCGTCGACCGTGCTCGACATCGCTCCCGACGACCCCGCGACGCTCGAGAACGGTGTGGCGGCCGAGACCGCCGCCGCCGACATCATCGTCGTCCTCGGGACCGACAACGCGTTGAAGTGACACAGGACCCACTCGACTCGTTCGGGTGGGCACCGGATCGGGCAGGACTCTTCCTCGATTTCGACGGTGTCCTCGCCGACATCGCCCCGGAACCCGACGCCGCGGTGATCCGCGAGGGCGTCGACCGTCTGCTCGTCGACCTGTGGGGTGCCTTCGGTCGCGTCGCGGTGATCTCGGGTCGTCCGGTCGACTACCTCGACGCGATGGTGCCGATCGAGGTCGACATCGTCGGGCTCTACGGGCTCGAGTGGCGACGGGCGGGGGTGCGCCACACGTTGCCCGAAGCCGAGTCGTATCGAGTGACGGTGCAGGAGTTGATCGAGGACGCGATCGCCCGATTCGGGTCGGCCGTGGTGGAAGCCAAGGGACTCTCCCTGACGGTGCACTATCGCAACGACGAATCGTTGGCTGCGCCCATGCTGGCGTGGGTCGTCGAGCAGGCCGAACGAACCGGGATGGAGCAGCGGCCGGCCAAGCGATCGTTCGAGCTCCATCCGCCGATCACGCGCGACAAGGGAACCGCGCTGATCGAGCTGGCCGGGGATCTCGATCCGGTGGCGTACTTCGGCGACGATCTCGGCGACCTTCCGGCGTTCGACGGACTCGACGAGCTCGCACGACGCGGGGTCACCACGCTGCGGGTGGCGGTCGACTCGCTCGAAGCGCCGCCGACCCTGCGGCAGCGTGCCGACGTCGTCGTCGACGGTCCCACCGGCGCCGAAGCGCTGCTCCGCCGTCTCCTGTCGATCGCGGAGTCGGCCTCCGCCTAGTCGGATGCGGGTGCCGGTTCGCCGACGGCACCCAGCTGGTCGGCCAGCCAGTCGACCGGGCCTCTCGCCTCGGCCCGTCGGCGGAGTTCGTCGGCGAGGCCTCGACGGGTGGCGAGGTCCATGTCGAGGGCTTCGGCCAATGCCACCGCCTGATCCCCGACATCGAACGGGTTGACCGACCGTACGGCACCGTCGAGCACGTCGTGGACCCCTGCCTCGCGGCTGAGGATCACGGTGCCGTCGCGTTCATTGACCAGCGGGCCCTCCTCGGCGACGAGGTTCAGACCGTCGCGGATGGGGTTGACCATCAAGACGTCGTAGCGGCGCAGGTGGGCCACCGAGCGGGGGAAGTCGTCGACGAGATCGAGCTCGATCGGCTGCCACTCGTCGGTCGCCCATCGCCGGTTGACGACGTCGGCCAACGACTCGATCTCGGCTCGGTAGACCAGGTACTCGGGCAGCCCCTCACGGCTGGGGTAGCCCAGCGCCCGGAAGACGACGGTGCCCCGCAGGTCGGGTCGGTCCTGCAGCATCGTGTCGTAGGCACGGAAGCCACGCAGCAGGTTCTTCGAGAGCTCGATGCGGTCGACCCGGACGATGAGGCGGCGAGCGCCGAGTTCGGCATCGATCCGCTCCACCTCGGCCTGGCACCGCTCGGATCGGGCGACGCCCCGGATGTCGGACGCGTCGGGGGCCAGCGGGGAGACGAACGTGGTGGGGTCGAGACCGGCGATCTCCGCACAGCAGCGGCGGAAGTCGTCGGCCCAGCGAACCGAGTGGAAGCCGCAGGCATCGTGGCCGGCCATGCCCTCGAGCAGTTCGACGGCCAGCTCGTGGGGGAGCACGCGCAGAAGATGCGGAGGAGCGAACGGGGTGTGGGAGAAGTGGACCGAGCGCAGGTCGGGCCGCCGGGTCCGCAGCAGCGGGCCCAGGAGCGCCAGGTGGTAGTCCTGTACGAGTACCACGGCGCCGTCGGGGGCCTCGTCGGCGACGACATCGGCGAAGGCCCGGTTGTAGGTGCGATAGGCGTCCCATGCGGCCCGGAAGCCGGCGTCGATCACCGGGCGACGACTCAGGTCGTGGAGTCCGTGATGGAGGAACCACAGCATCGAGTTGCAGACGCCGTCATAGGCCCGAGCCAGCGTGTCGGGGTCGATGGCGAGTGTGCGAGCGCGGATTCCATCGGCCTCGATCACCCCCCGATCGGCCGCGGCGCGGTCGGCATCGGTCAGGGCCGCGGCGATCCAGACGGTGTCGGTGCCGGCGACGAGCGGCGCCAATCCGGACACGAGACCCCCTCCGCCTCGCGTGGCGACGAGCTCACCGCCGTCCTCGCGAAACGAGAGCGGACCGCGATTCGAAACCAGGACGACAGGAGGGGCCACGAGTCAACGGTACCGGCCCGAGGGGTCGGCGTCGGAGGTTGTGGGGCACCATTGGGTCATGCGTGTCGTTGTCTGTGCCGACAAGTTCCGGGGAACGGCGACAGCGCGCGAGGTGGGTGACGCGGTCGCGATCGCGGTCGCTGTCCGGGGTGGCGAGTGCATCGTGCAACCGATGGCCGACGGTGGCGAGGGAACCCTCGACGCGTTCGGCGGGCCGAATCGCGTCACCACGGTGACCGGGCCGCTCGGGCAGCCCGTCGAGGCGGAATGGGCACTTCGAGGCCAGGTGGCAGTGATCGAGATGGCCCGCGCGTCGGGTCTGGTGCTCGCCGGCGGGTGCGAGAGCAACGATCCGATGGAGGCCACCACGGCCGGGACGGGCGAGCTGATCGCGGCGGCGGCCGAGGCCGGCGCGCGCCGGATCATCGTCGGCCTCGGTGGATCGGCCACGACCGATGGCGGCCTCGGCGCCCTGCGGGCGATGGCGCCATTGGCGCGCTATCGGGGGGTGAGCCTGGAGGTCGCCTGTGATGTGCGTACCCGCTTCGTCGACGCGGCCGAGGTGTTCGGGCCGCAGAAGGGGGCCACCCCGGCCCAGGTTGCGCTGCTTCGGCGTCGACTCGAGCGGCTGGCCCAGGTGTACCTCGACGAGCACGGGGTCGACGTCGGTGCACTCGATCGCAGCGGCGCCGCCGGCGGCCTCGGCGGGGGTCTCGCCGCGGCGGGGGCGACGCTGGCCGACGGGTTCACCCTCATCGCCGAAGCGGTCGATCTCTACGACGCCGTCGAGCGTGCGGATCTCGTCGTGACCGGGGAAGGACGGCTCGACGCCAGCTCGTTCGACGGCAAGGTCGTCGGTGGCGTGGCGGCGCTGGCGGCCGCGGCCGGAGTGCCTGCCGTGGCGATCGTGGGGCAGGCGGATACCGGGGTGGTGTCGCCCATCCCGGTCATCGATCTGCGTTCGCGCTTCGGTGAGGCTCGGGCGATGACGGAGACGCTCGCGTGTCTGACCGAGGCGGCCGGAGACCTGCTCGACTCAGCGTGACCCCTTGGCGCCGACCACCCATGCGCCCACCGCCACGATGACGACCAGGACGAGCCCGAACTTGATCACGCCGAGCAGCGCGCCGATCACCCACTGGACCATGGTGATCACGCCGAAGATCGCCAGTGCGCCGATCGCGAGTCGAGCAGGCAGGGAAATGCCTTGTCGCTTCGGTGAGTTCTGCCCGCGGTCGATCTCCACGGCCGCCAGGGTAATTCACGCGTCGCTGGTGATCTCCGCGGTGCCGCTGCGAAGGGTGATGATGGCGTCGGCGATGTTGAGGAGTTGGTCACCGGTGTCGCCGTTGCGGGCGAACGCCTCGTCGAGGGCGACTCGGGCGTTGGCATGTTCCACGCCGCTCAGTTCGCCGACGAGTTCGGCGAGGCGGTCGTGGGCCTTGGCGCGGGAATCAAGGCTCATTGCGGGTCTCCTCAGGAGGATCGTTGCTGGGGGAGGGCGGGGTGGGGGCGTCCGGGGCGTCAGCTCGGTGCCGTACTGATCGCATCGGGAGATCCGGTGGCCGGCTGAAGTGCCGATTCGTGTTTCTCCGGTTGAGGAAGCGGCGTATATCCCGATAAAGTTGGTCGGGATTTACCGGTTTCCCCTTCCGTCCCGGAGCAACAGCCATGAGTGTCACCGTCCGAGTTCCCACCACCCTTCGCACCCTGACCGCCGGCGAAGCCGAGATCGCGGTCGACGGGGGTACGGTCGCCGAAGTGCTCGACAGTCTCGAAGGAGCCCATCCGGGCTTCAAGGAGCGGATCCTCGACGACGACGGCGCGCTGCGTCGCTTCGTCAACGTGTTCGTCAGTGACGACGACGTCCGCTTCCTCGACGGTCTCGGTACCCCGGTTCCGGCCGGGGAGACCCTGAGCATCGTTCCCGCGGTCGCCGGCGGCTGACGATCGACGCGGCCCTCAGTGGTCGTGGTTGCGAAAGCGCCCGCCTCCGGGTTGAATTAGCAGTCTCAGCACGAGAGTGCCAACGACACGCTTTCCGGAGGAATGATGGCCAAGACCATTCAGTTCGATGAAGAGGCCCGCCGCGGCCTCGAGGCGGGCATGAACAAGCTCGCCGACGCCGTGCGCGTCACGCTCGGCCCGAAGGGCCGCAACGTCGTACTCGAGAAGAAGTGGGGCGCCCCCACCATCACGAACGACGGTGTGTCGATCGCCAAGGAGATCGACCTCGAGGATCCCTTCGAGCGGATCGGCGCCGAGCTGGTCAAGGAAGTCGCCAAGAAGACCGACGACGTCGCCGGCGACGGCACCACGACGGCCACCGTGTTGGCATGGTCGATGGTCCGTGAAGGCCTCAAGAACGTCGCTGCGGGTGCCAACCCGATGTCGGTGAAGCGTGGCATCGAGCGGGCCGTCGAGATCGCCGTGGCAGCGATCCGCGAGAACTCCCAGGACGTCTCGGAGAACAAGGAACAGATCTCCAACGTCGCTGCCATCTCGTCGGCCGATCCCGAGATCGGTGCGACCATCGCCGAGGCGATCGACAAGGTCGGCAAGGACGGCGTCATCACCGTCGAAGAGGGCCAGACCTTCGGGCTCGACCTCGACTTCGTCGAGGGCATGCGCTTCGACAAGGGCTACATCTCGCCCTACAGCGTCACCGACGCCGAGCGCATGGAAGCCGTGCTGGAGAATCCCTACATCCTCCTCGTCGGTTCGAAGATCAGCGCCGTGCGCGATCTCGTACCGGTGCTCGAGAAGGTCATGCAGTCGAGTCGTCCGCTGCTGATCGTGGCCGAGGATGTCGAGGGCGAGGCCCTTGCGACGCTCGTGGTCAACAAGATCCGCGGCACGTTCGTTTCCGTGTCGGTCAAGGCCCCCGGTTTCGGTGAACGTCGCAAGGCCATGCTGCAGGACATCGCGATCCTCACCGGTGGCCAGGTCATCAGCGAAGAGGTCGGCCTGAAGCTCGACGCCGCCACGCTCGACATGCTCGGCGAGGCCCGCAAGGTCGTCGTCACCAAGGACGAGACGACCGTGATCGAGGGCGCCGGCGACAACGCCGACGTCCAGGGTCGGATCAACCAGATCAAGGCCGAGATCGACAACACCGACTCCGACTACGACCGCGAGAAGCTCCAGGAGCGTCTCGCCAAGCTGTCGGGCGGCGTTGCCGTGCTGAAGGTCGGCGCCGCCACCGAGGTGGAGCTCAAGGAGAAGAAGCACCGCATCGAAGATGCCGTGTCGACCACGAAGGCCGCGATCGAGGAAGGCGTGGTCGCCGGTGGCGGCACGACGCTGATCCGGGCGCAGGCCGCGGTCACCGCCGCACTCGGCAAGATCAAGGACCCCGACGAGCAGGTCGGCGCCAAGATCGTGGCGAAGGCGCTCGAGGGTCCGCTGACCCAGATCGCGATCAACGCCGGCATGGAGGGCGGTGTCGTCGTCGACAGGGTGCGCAACCTCGAAGGCAACATGGGCCTCAACGCCGCGACCGGTGAGTACATCGATCTCGTCGAGGCGGGCATCATCGATGCCGCCAAGGTGACCCGTTCGGCCCTGCAGAACGCCGCGTCGATCGCAGCCCTGTTCCTCACCACCGAGGCCGTCGTCGCCGACGCCCCCGAAGAGGGTGGCGGAATGGGCATGCCCGACATGGACTTCTGAGCAAGTCCCCCCAATCGCTTCTGAAGGCGAGTCGACCCGCAATTGTCGGGTCGGCTCGCCTTCAGAACGTTTTGGGGTGGGGTCGATGGCGGTCGGGGGAAGTGGGTAGCGTGCATCTTCGATGCGTACCGGTCCTGAACTGCACGCGGCCTGCGAGGCCCTCGCTCCGTTGTTGGGGACATGGCGCGGTCCCGGTGAGGGGCACTATCCGACGATCCCCGACTTCTCGTATCTGGAGGAGTTGACCTTCGGCCACGTGGGCAAGCCGTTCCTGTCGATGACGCAGCGGACCCGCGATCCGTTGAACGACGCGCCGCTCCACACCGAGGTCGGCTATCTCCGGCCGCAACCGCATGCGGCGCTGGAGCTCGTGCTCACCCAGCCGACGGGTGTGGTGGAGATCCATATCGGCTCGATCGCCGAGGTGGGCGGCACTGTGGTGGTCGACCTGCGGACCGAGCGGGTCGAGGGCACGCGGACGGCGAAGCCCATCAGCGAGGTCCGTCGCCGGATCGAGGTCGCCGGCGACCATCTGATCACCGAGATGTGGATGGCCGCGATGGGTCAGCCGCTGACGCATCATCTTCGAGCCGAGCTGACCCGTTCGTCGTAGCCTGTCGATCGTGAGCGTGCGATCGGGCAGTGAACGCCGGCTGGTTCGGCGATGGCCGGCCCCCCAACCGCCCGCGGATCCCCACGCGACGATGCTGGCGTCCGAGGAGCCGCTCGCGATCGAACTCGACGGCATCCGGGTCGCCACGACGATGCGGACGCCGGGCGACGACTTCGAGCTCGCCGTGGGGTTCTGCCACAACGAGGGGCTGCTCGGTGGTCATGTGGTGGTCGAGGTGGAGTACCGCACCGATGGATCGGCATCGGCGACGGCGCACAACGTCGTGGGGGTGTCCACCGGCGGAAGGGCCCCCGCGCCGACGCCCCGCCTGGGGACCACCACGTCGTCCTGCGGCTTCTGCGGTACCGACGACATCGACGATCTCGCGACCCGGCTGGAGCCGGTCAGCGGCGATGCACTCGAGTGGGGCGTCCTCGCGGCGGCCCCTGATCGGTTGCGCGCCGGCCAGGAGTTGTTCGAGGCAACCGGCGCGGTGCACGCGGCGGGGATCGTGGAAGTCGACGGGTCGCTGTCGCTGATTCGCGAAGACGTCGGCCGCCACAATGCTGTCGACAAGCTGGTCGGTCGTGCCGTGCTCGATGACCGGATGCCCCTCACGGGGAGGGGAGTGGTCGTCAGTGGAAGGGCGAGCTTCGAGCTGGTCCACAAGGCGTGGGCGGCGGGCGCCCGGGCCCTGGTGGCGGTGAGCGCCCCGACCGCGCTGGCGGTCGCGACGGCAGAGCGGGCCGGTCTCCAGCTGGCAGGGTTCGCCCGCGACGGTGCGTTGACCGTCTACGTCGACTGATTCAGTCCGCCGAGGGGCCGGGGATGTCGAGCCTGCGTTCCCACCACTGCAGACCCAGGCTGAGGATCAGCGTCATGGTCACGTACATGATCGCCAGGATGAAGTACGACTCGCGGATCCGGAAGCTCGAGCCGAGGTAGATCCGGGCCTCGTAGGTGATATCGCCGATCGCGAGCACCGAGACGAGCGAAGTGTCCTTCATCAACGCGATGAAGTCGTTGCCGAGGGCGGGGAGGGCGTTTCGGAGGGCCTGGGGAAGCACGACGTGTCGCTGGACCTGCAAGCGGCCGAGTCCGACGGCCCGCGCCGCTTCCACCTGGCCGGCGCCCACCGACTGGATGCCGGCGCGGAAGACCTCGGCGATGAAGGCGGCGTAGAAGAGGCTGAGGGCCGCAGCGCCTCGGTAGAGCATGTCGATGTCGCGGGTCCGGACGTTGATCAGGTCCGCGAGGTCGCGGGTGAGCACGAACGCCACGACGAACAGCCACACCAGCATCGGCATGCCGCGGACGAACTCGATGTAGACCTGCGCGATCGTGTTGACGATCCGGTTCCTCGACAATCGAGCCATCCCGATGGCCAACCCCAGCGGCACGGCGATGGCGAAGGAGACGACCGTCAGGTAGAGCGTGGTGCGAAGTCCGGGGACGATGTTCTCCCATGCCTCGCCGTAGCGGTCGGTCGTCAGGACCTGGATCGCCATCCACCCGATGATCAACAACATGACGAGGAGCCACCACTGGAACTCCCGACCCTTGACCTCTTCGGTGTTCGTCGTCGGTATGGATGCGGCTCGTCCGCTGATTCCCGTCATGTTCCCTCCAGGTCGCTCGGTCCCGAGAACGCACCGCCCGAGAACGGGCGGCCTCAAAACGCAGAGTGCGCCGGACGCTTCCGCCCGACGCACTCTGTCAGTTCATGTGAGCGTCTGCTCGATTCAGCCTTCGATGTCGTCGTAGGTGATCGAGAAGGCGTCGGTGAAGAACTTCTGGCCCAGCTCGTCGAGGAAGCCGCTGTCGCGCATCTGGTCGATGGCGTAGTCGACGGCGTCGATGAGGTCGCTGTCCTGCGGGAAGATGAACCCGAGCGGATCGGCCTGGAGTGCGTCGTCGATGAGCTCGACGGCATCGGCGTTCTCACCGACGTAGCCCTGGCCGGCGGCATCGTCGATGATCACGGCATCGACATCGCCGTTGATGAGCGCCTGGACGGCGAGACCGAACTGATCGAACGCGCTGATGCGGTCCTCGCCCACGAGGTCGGTGGCGAGCTCGTAGTTGGTCGTGCCGACCTGGGTGCCGATGAGTGCGTCGCTGTTGATGACGTCGTCGGCGCTGCTGTAGCGGTCGTCGCCGATCGCGACGATGAACTTCTGGTCGACGGTCATGTAGGCCTGCGAGAAGGCGACGATCTCCTTGCGTTCGTCGGTGATCGAGATGCCGTCGGCCGCCGTGTCGATGTCGCCCTGGGCAACCTGATCGATGACGTCGGGCCAGCCGGCCACCACGAACTCGGCCTCGCAGTTGAGAAGGCGGCAGATCTCGTTCCAGGCGTCGTAGTCCCAGCCCTCGCCCTCGGTTCCACCGATGGGCACATAGTTGAACGGAAGGTAGGCGTTCTCGACGCCGACCGTGACGGTCCGGCCGCCGAGGTCGTACTCGGCCGCCATGTCGTCGTCGGCCATGTCGTCGTCGGTGGAGCTGTCGTCGGCCATGTCGTCGTCGGTGGAGCTGTCGTCGGCCATGTCGTCGTCGGTGGAGCTGTCGTCGGCCATGTCGTCATCGGTGGAGCTGTCGTCGACCGGGGCCGGATCGTCCCCGGCGCTGGTGTCGTCGTCATCGTCGCCGCAGGCAGCTGCGATCAGTGCCACCGCGAACAGCAGGGCCAGAATCCGCCAGAGGCGGCTCGTGGACTTCTTCATAGTGTGATCTCCTCCAGGAGCGGACGGGACTGTTCCCCGCCTCGAAGTTGAAGCGAAAGGCTACCGGCGATCAGGCCACTGCGTACGTCGTGAGGCGTTCGTAGAGGGGCAGTGCGGTGTCGAGAACGGCCTGCTGGCGGGGCGGGAGGGAGCGCTCTGTCGCGGACGGTGGACCGAAGCACGTCGATCGATGGACGCCGGCGTACCAGTGCGGTGCCCACACGCCATCCTCGGGTTTGGGCCCGGCCGGCCACGACAGCATCGCCGGGTCGAACTCGAGTCCGACGTGTTGGCAGACCTTCGTGAGCACGCGCTCGGGGTCGCGCAGGAGGGTCTGCGACTCGACGACGACCGGTCGCCCACCCTCGGCCAGCACCGCGTCGAGCAGCTCGACGCACTCGAGGAGCCCGGTGTCGGACAGGTCGCACTCGGGGAGTTGGATCGACAGCGAAGCGAGCATCTCCCGTGGATGGCGAGTGAGGATGATGTTCTCGGTCTCGCGCAGATGCGAGCGGTCGACGCCCCGAAGATGGTGGGCCATCTGCTTCACGTAGAGCACCGGCGTGGGGCACGGGCCGAGGATGATCTCGCGGATCACCTCGTCGGGGTCGGTCGATTGGCTGGCCAGGACCTCGGCGACGCCAGGGTGCGAGCGGTCATCTCGGCTCAGATAGTGGGCGTAGAGCGGCTCGTCGACGACCGTCGTGTCGGCCCGCTGGCGCCATGAATACATGAGTGCGGTCGAGACGTTGCGAGGCCCCGACCAGCACTGGATGCGTTTCACGAAGTCCGTCTCGTCGTCATGGGCCGACGCTAGCTCCGGCGAACGGGCTCCCTAGACTCGACACCATGCTCGATCCGGTCACCACTTCCCAGGGCGTCGCTGTCGTCCATCTCTTCTGTGAGCGCACGCCCGACACCGACGATGCCGCGGTGATCGCCGCGGTGAAGGCGGCGCAGGCCGACGAGGTCCAGGTCGTCACCGTCGCCGTGCTCGGCCACAAGGCGTCGCTGTGCTTCATGGCGCTCCACGCCGATGGTTGGCGCCTCCGCGACCTCCAGACCGGTCTGGTCAAAGCCGGGCTGTTCGTGATCGACAGCTTCGTGTCGATCACCGAGTTGTCCGAGTACGCCCAGGGCCTGCCGGAAGAAATGGCGAACATGCGGCTCTATCCGGAGCTGCCGCCCGAGGGGAAGCACGCCTGGTGCTTCTACCCGATGACCAAGCGGCGCAACGTCGACCAGAACTGGTACACGCTTCCCTACGACGACCGCAAGGCGCTCATGATGGAGCACGGAACCTCCGGCCGAAAGTTCGCCGGTCGCATCGTGCAGCTGATCACCTCGTCGACGGGCCTCGACGACTGGGAGTGGGGCGTCACCCTGTTCGGTGTGCGGCTCGATGATCTGAAGGACACCGTCTACACGATGCGCTACGACACGGCGTCGGCGGTCTACGCCGAGTTCGGCCCCTTCTACACGGGGATGGTCGGGCCGGTCGACGAGATCATGGCCCGCACCGCCTGAAGCAATCGTGGTCGCGCGACCACTTCCCGTGGTGGTGTCGTGGTTGCTGCACCGCGTCCGCCGCCATCGGCCCCTACACTCTGCGATCAACGACAACGGCCACGCGGGGCCGCGTTCCCGCGCACGATCCCAATGGAGGGGTATCCAACAATGAAGCTTTCACGCAAGCTCCTGACTTTGCTTGCCGTGCTGCTCTCGTTCTCGCTCGTCGCTGCAGCCTGCGGTGACGACGAGGACGACAGCGCGGACTCGGGCGACAGCAGTGCCGACAGCGGCACGGACAGCGGCACCGACAGCGGCACCGACAGCGGCACGGACAGTGGCACCGACAGCGGAACTGACAGCGGCACCGACACCGGCGCAGGCCTGATCATCGGCACCGTTCTTCCCGAGACCGGCGGTCTCGCCTTCCTCGGCCCGCCCCAGACCGAGGCTGCGGCGCTCGCCGCGGCCGACCTCGCTGCGGCCGGGGCCAACGTCACCGTCATCAACGGCGACTCCGGCACCGATGGCGCAGTCGCTCAGGAAACCGTTGCCCGCCTGCTGGGCGAGGGTGCCAACGCGATCGTCGGTGCTGCGGCATCCGGCGTGTCGCAGGACATCATCCAGACCCTGTTCGACGCGAAGATCCCGCAGTGCTCGGGTTCCAACACGTCGCCGGCCTTCACCGGCCAGGAGAACGCGGCCTACTACTTCCGCACCGTCCCGCCCGACGAAGCCGTGTCGCCGATCATCGCCGACGTCGTCTCCGCCGACGGCCGGACCAACGTGGCCCTCGTGGCTCGCGCTGACGACTACGGCAACGCGCTTGCCGGCCTCGTCGCCGGCGAGCTCGACGGTCTCGGCGTCGCCAACACCATCGTCACCTACGATCCCGAGAACGTGGCGTCCGATGCGGTCGTCGGCCAGGTTGCCGACGCCGGCGCCGACGCCGTCGTGATCATCGGTTTCGATGAGACCTTCCCGATCATCAAGGCTGCGCTCGAAGCCGGTGTTCCGGCCGACGCCATGTACGGCGCCGACGGCATCTTCTTCAACACGCTCAACGCCGCGATCGACGAGGCCAACCCCAACGTCATCGACGGGCTCACCCTCATCGGTGCCTCCGGTGGCCAGGAGTTCAACTCGCGTCTCACCGAGCTCACCGACGGCAACCTCATCTACGGCGGTCAGGTCTACGACTGCGTGATCACCCTGGCGCTGGCCTACGCCCAGGCAGGCACCACCGACGGTGACGCCCTGATCGCCGCTGCGATCGAGGTGACCAACGACGATGGTGGCGACACCAACTGCACGACCTATGCCGATTGCGTTGCTGCGATCGAAGCCGGCGAAGGCATCGACTACGACGGTGTGGCTGGTCCGATCAACCTCGACGCCGGTGGCGACCCGACCTTCGGTCGCTACGCCATCGCGCAGTTCCAGGACGGCGTGCTCGTTCCCGTCGATTCCCAGGACATCGACCTGAACTTCTGATCGATCCGTTCGGCTTCGGCTGAACGAATCCCCCAGAACACGATTAGGGGGCCCGGTGGTTCGCCACCGGGCCCCTTCGCGTGGGGGTGGAGGTGGCCGTCGGTCGACGTCTCAGTCGCGCACGGCCAGCGAGCCGAGATAGAGCTCGATGACCTTCTCGTCGTGCATGAGCTCCTGACCGGTGCCGGTGTGGGCGTTGCGCCCCTGATCGAGCACGTACGCCCGGTTGCAGATCTCGAGGCAGCGCCGGGCGTTCTGCTCGACCATGACCACGGACACGCCGGCCTTGTTGATCACCGTCACCTGCTTGAACACCTGCGACTGGAACGCAGGGGAGAGACCGGCCGACGGCTCGTCGAGAAGAATCACCGAGGGGTCCATCATCAGGGCTCGACCCATCGCCACCATCTGCCGCTCGCCACCGGAGAGCGACCCGGCTCGCTGGCCGGCCCGGTCGGCCAGCAGAGGGAAGAGATCGACCACGGCGGCGAATCGGGAGTCGAAGAGCTTCGGTTGCTGGAAGCAACCCATCTCGAGGTTCTCGCGCACGGTCAGACGAGGGAACACATTGTCGCTCTGCGGTACGTAGCCGATGCCGAGCCCCACGAGTTCGTCGGCTCGCCTGCCCCGGATCGACTGGCCCCGCATCGTCAGGTCGCCGTCGCGAATGTCGACGAGCCCGAACATCGCCTTGAGGAGCGTCGACTTGCCGGCGCCGTTGGGGCCGATGATGCCGACGATCTCGCCCTCTTCGAGGGTGAGCGACGCACCATTGAGGATGTTGACGCCGGGGACGTAGCCGGCCACCAGGTCGACCGCATCGATCAGAGCCATCAGGATTCCTCCGTGGGGTCGCCCAGGTAGGCATCGATGACGCGATCGTTGGAGACGATGCTGGCGGGGGTGCCCTCGGCGATCACCGAACCCTGCGCGAGCACGACGACCCAGTCGCTGATCTCCATCACCACGTCCATGTCGTGTTCGACGAACACGACGGTGGTGCCGTGATCGCGCAGATCGGTGATGTGACTCAGCAGCGACTGCACCAGGGCAGGGTTCACGCCGGCCATCGGTTCGTCGAGCATGAGCAGGGTCGGGTCGGTCATCATCGCTCGGGCCATCTCGAGGAGGCGTCGCTGACCTCCGGAGAGGGTGCCCGCGTACTCGTCGCGCATGTGGGTCAGGTTGAACCGTTGGAGCAACTCCTCGGCTCGTTCACGGACACGTTCCTCGGTGGGGCGCCACAGGCGTGGGATGAGCGTTCGGGAGACGCGTTCACCCGGGTGGTCGACGGCGCCGAGCATCATGTTCTCCAGAACCGACAGCCGGGTGAGCGCCTTCGTCAGCTGGAACGTGCGGACCATGCCGTGCTTGGCGACGCGATACGGCGCAACCCCGGCCAGCGGAATCCCGTCGAAGGACCAGGAGCCTTCGTCGGCGGAATCGAATCCGGTGAGCAGGTTGAAGAAGGTGGTCTTGCCGGCTCCGTTGGGCCCGATCAGCGCGGTGATCGCATTGCGGGGGATCTCGAGGTGGGCGACATCGACGGCGGTGAGGCCACCGAAGCGCCGGGTCACGCCGTCGATGACGAGCAGCGGGTCGGGCTTGGCGACTCCGGGTTCGGGGGCGACTGCGGCGAGCTGGTCAGCGGGCATCGAGCACCACCTCCTCGCGGTTGCCGAGCAATCCTTGCGGTCGATACACCATGAGCGCCACCAGCATCAGACCCATGCAGGTGATGGAGATCAAACCCTCGCGACCAGCGAGGAAGTCGCTGAGGAAGTCGGGCGGCCAGGAGCGTTCGGAGACGTCGCGCACGAGGCTCTCGATCCCGATCCGCATGAACCAGAAGAGCATCGAGCCGACAACCGGGCCGAGTCGGCTGGCAGCGCCACCGAGGATCAGGGCTGCGTAGGCAAAGAAGGTGGTCTCGGCCCGGAATCCTTCGGGCACGGCCCCGCCGGTCTGGAGCACGTCGATGACACCGCCGAACGCGCCGATCATCCCTCCGATGATGAGCGCCTGCATCTTGTAGCTCACCACGTTCTTCCCGAGGCTGCGAGCGGCGTCCTCATCCTCTCGGATCGAGCGCAACACGCGGCCCCACGGGCTGCTCGTCATACGGGCGACCACGATGGTGATGACGACCACCGACACCCAGGCGACGGTCAGCAGCCACAGGTCGGGGTTCGAGAAGTTGAAGTTGCGCCAGCGGATCTCCCACGTCTCCGGATACGGGTTAAGGTCGCGGAAGGCACCCGCCACGCCCTGGAGGCCGAACGGGCCGCCGGTGAAGTCGGTGGAGGCCGGGGAGCGGATGAGGAACCGGATGATCTCGGCCGCGGCGATCGTCGTGATGGCGAAGTAGTCGGATCGGAGCCGCAGGGTCGGTATGCCGAGGAGGAGCGCGAACCCGGCCGCGGCGAGCAGTCCGACGGGGATGCCGAGCCACAGGCTCCAGCCCCACGTGACCACGGCGATGGAGGTGCCGTAGGCGCCGACCATCATGAAACCCACCTGGCCGAAGTTGTTGAGGCCGGTGTAGCCGTAGTGGATGTTGAGCCCCATGGCAAGGAAGGCGAAGATGGCGGCGTTGGGGCCCACTGCAGCACGCAAGCCGTCGAGCAGGATCGTGAAGACGTCCATCAGCCCACCCGCTCCTTGCTGCCGAGAATGCCCTGGGGACGCAGCAGCAGCACGATGATCAGTGCCAGCAGAGCCCACACGAACTTGAGGTCGGGTCGGACCCACACCGTACTCACCTCGGTGATGAGCCCGATCATGACGCCCCCGGCCATGGCGCCGTAGGCCGTCCCGAGCCCGCCGAGCACCACTGCGGCGAAGATCAGGAGTAGGAAGCGGAAGCCCATGTCGAACTCGACCACTTCGGACAAGCCGAAGAGCACGCCGCCGAGCGCCGCGAGGCCGCTGCCGGCGATCCACACGCTGAGGATCACGCGATCGACCGCGATGCCCGACGACGCGGCGAGATCGGCGTTGTCGGACACGGCCCTCATCGCCTTGCCCATCCGGGTCAGCTGGAGGACGGTCGCCACGCCGATCAGTGCGAAGAGACTGACACCCATGATCGATGCGTCGCGCGGGGTCAGGTCGAGCGGGCCGATCTCCCACGGCTTCTGGATCTGGTACTCGCGATAGCTCTCGTTGCCTTCGCCGATCCAGATCTGGATGAGCTGGCGGCCGACGAGTGAGCAGCCGATGGTCACGACGACGAACTGGAACGCGCCGAGCGAGCGCTTCCTCAACGGACGCATCAACCCGAGTTCGACGACTCCGCCGAGCGCGGCGCCCCCGATCACGGCGATGACGGTTGCGAGGATCAACGTCGCCTCGATCGTCTGCGTGTTGAGCCACCAGGCCAGGGCTGCACCGAAGGTGACGAGCTCGCCGTGGGCGAAGTTGATGAGCCCCGTCGTGCCGAAGATCAGCGACAGTCCGATCGAACTCATCGCGATGATCAGGCCGAACTTCATGCCGTTGACCAGCGACTGTGCCAACTGCTCCCCGGTCGAGGAGCCGCCGGCGAGGCCCGGGCCCAGCAGGAAGCTGACGATTCGCTGTTGTCCCGGTTGGGAGATCCTCGGGGTGGCGACCGCGTTGCCGTCGGGACTCAACGCGACGTCGTTCGGCAAGGTCGAGAGGTCGAGTTCGACCTCGTAGACGGCGCCCCGTTCGGGCAGTTCGACCCGCCAGCTCCCGTCCGGGGCCGTGACCACGGTGACGCGGAACTCGCCGTCGATCTCACGGACCTCGATCGTCGCGCCCTCGACGGGTTGGTCGTCGTCGACGAGCACGCCGCTGAGCGTCGGGACGGCAGGTTCGTCCTGCGCGGCCGCGAGACCAGGGGAGGCGAGAAGTACCCCGACGAGCAGCGAGAGAGCAACCAGAGTGCGCGACATGCGGCGCGGATGATAGCGCCCGCCGCCCGTCGGTTCGACGCCGACCTTCACAGTCGGGTGGCGTGGGCCCGGGCCTGGGCGATGGACTGGGTCGGGGTGAGCTGTGTCGGATCGACGGTCAGGTGCAACAGCGCGCCCGACGGCGATGCCTCGGCGCGTCGGAACGCAGCCGGGAACTCGTCGGTCTGCGCCACCCGTTCCGCATGGAAGCCATAGGCGCGGGCGAGTTCCACGAAGTCGGGATTCACGAGGTCGGTGCCGACCACGCGCCCGGGAAAGCTGCGTTCCTGGTGCATGCGGATGGTGCCGTACGTGCCGTTGTCGATCACGAGCACGATCGGCTGGGCGTCGGCCTGGAGCGCGGTCCCGAGTTCCTGGACGTTCATCTGGAGGTCGCCGTCGCCGGCGAAGCAGACGACGGTGCGCTCGGGATGCGCCACCTTCGCGGCAACCGCGGCAGGCAATCCGTAGCCCATCGAACCGCTCTGAGGTGCCAGCAGCCGGGCGTCGGGACCGTAGAGCATGTACTTGTTGGGCCAGACCGTGAAGTTCCCCGCGCCGTTGGTCACCACCACCTCGGACGGCAGGTGGGCGCGAAGCCACGCCATCACCTCGCCCATGTCGAGCGGGCCCGGTTGGGGCGGGCACTCGAGCGTCGCCGCGAACGCGTCACGCCTTTCCCGGCGCCAGCCGGTGTCGTGCGGTTCGACCTCGGCGGCGAGGAGTGCGCGCAGCATCGGGCCGGGCCGGGCCGGCACCGCCACCGTGGGCGTGTGGATGCGACCGAACTGCGTCGGATCGGGATGGACGTGGATGAGCGGAACGCCGGGGTCGGGGACCGGCCAGATGCTCCAGGCAGCAGTGGTCATCTCCCCGAAACGCACGCCGAGCCCCAGCACGCAGTCGGCGCGGCTGAGGGTCTCCCTCACGGCCGGCGGCATGGCGACCCCGGCTTCGCCTGCGTAGCACTCGCTGTGATTGTCCATGAGGTCATGGAACCGGAAGGCCGCCACGACCGGGATCCGGGACCGTTCGGCGAAGCGGACGAGCTCGCGTCGGGCGTCGTGGGTCCAAGCGCCTCCTCCGGCCAGGATCACCGGGCGTTTCGCGGCAGCGAGAGAGGCGACGATCGCGGCAACGTCGTCGGCGCTCGGCTCTTGAGGGTCGATCGGTCGTGGGGGTGCCGCGGCGACGTCGGTGCGCGCCTGCAGCACGTCTTCGGGCAATGCGACGACCACAGGCCCGGGGCGCCCGCTCAGAGCCCGGTGGAATGCCTCGGCCATGACCGAACCGACGTGGTCGGCCGAGCGGATCTCGGTCACCCACTTGGCCAGACCGCCGAACATCCGGTGGTAGTCGACTTCCTGGAACGCCTCACGCCCTTGCTCGTGAGTCGCCACCTGACCCACGAGGAGAACCATCGGTGTGGATGCCTGCTGCGCCGCGTGGACACCGATGGACGCGTTGGTCGCCCCTGGTCCGCGGGTGACCAGGCAGACGCCCGGCGTGCCCGTGAGCTTTCCCCACGCCTCGGCCATGTAGGCCGCACCACCCTCCTGGCGGCAGATCACGAACCCGATGTCGGTGTCGTGCAGCGCGTCGAGCACGGTGAGGTAGCTCTCGCCGGGGACGCCGAATGTCGTGGTCACGCCGTGGGCGACGAGGCTGTCGACCACGCACTGGCCGCCGCTGCGCCCGCTCACGTGATGTAGCCCTGCGCGCGATCGTCGGTGACGGCGGCCGGGTCGCGCTCGGCCGGATCGCCGAATCCGCCGCCGCCCGGGAGGTGCATGACGAGACGGCGATCGGCCGGCACGGTCTGCCTTCCCTTGGTCGCGAAGGGGGTGCCGTCATCGAGTTCGACCTTTCCCGGCGCTCCGTCGCCGCCGCCGTGGCGGCCGCGGGCCGGGTTGTCGACACGATCGAACATGGCGGAGAACTCGAATTGATAGCCCTCGGCCGGCCCCACCTCGATGATCTGGCCGAGGCCACCACGTTGTCGGCCGACACCCCCCGAGTCGGGCCGGAGCTCCTTGATCCAGACGATGATCGGACCGACCTGTTCGGTCGCTTCGGCCGACATCGTCCGCACGCCGGACGGGAACGCAGTGGCCGACAGGCCGTCGAGAGTGGGCCGCGCACCGGTGCCGCCGCTGTTGAACATCAGGATCTCGACCGGAGGTCGGGGATCGGTCGCGGAGGCGCTGCGGGCGCTCGCCTGGAAGTTCCACAGCGCGCCCGCTCCTTCCGCGGGAACGACCCCGGGGAGTGCCTCGGCGAGTGCCCCGAGGCACAGATCGGTCACGAAGTGGCCGATGACGTGACGCACCGCGACCGGGTCGGGGTGCTGGGCGTTGAGGATCACGCCGGGTGGGGCCGAGACGGTGAACGGAGCCAGCGAGGCGTAATTGTTGGGCAGCTCCGGGGCAAGGGCCACGAGCATCCCGTAGGTGAAATAGGCCTGCGCGTAGGTGAGCGGCACGTTGATACCGAACGCGCTGATCGGGGAGGTGCCGGTGAAATCGGCGTGCATGCTGCTGTCGTCGACGGTGAGCGTCACCGCGAGGGTCAACGCGTGGTCGTAGCCGTCGACCGTCATCTCGTTGCGGTAGGTCCCCCCCGGCACCGAGGCGAGCGCCCCGAGCGTGGCTCGGCGGGTCCGGTCGAAGACGAACGCGGCGACGTCGTCGAGGTCGGGCAGGTCGAACTCGTCGAGCATCGAGACGAGACGGCGGCGGCCGGTCTCGTTGCAGGCGGCCAATCCGTGGATGTCGCCGACCACCTGATCGGCTTCGCGGACGTTGTTGCGGATGATCAGCACCAGGTCGTCGTTGAGCGTGCCCCGCTCGGCCCACTTCATGATCGGGATCCGGATGCCCTCCTCGTAGACCTCGTGGGCGTCGGGTCCGTAGCCGCGACCGCCGACATCGACCACGTGCGCCGTCGATGCGAAGAACCCGATCAGGGCGCCGCGGTGGAAGACCGGTGTGCACACGGTGATGTCGTGGAGGTGGCCGGTGCCCTTCCACGGGTCGTTGGTGACATAGACATCGCCGGGGTGGATGCGTTCCGGGCCGATGTCGTCGATGAAATGGGCGACCGCCGCTGCCATTGTGTTGACGTGGCCCGGAGTGCCGGTGACGGCCTGGGCGATCATCCGGCCTTCGCGGTCGAACACGCCCGCGCTGAGATCTCCGGCTTCGCGCACGGAGGTCGAGAACGCGGTGCGGACGAGGGTCACCGCTTGCTCCTCGACGATCGAGATCAGCCGGTTCCACATCACCTGGTAGTGGAGTTCGCGCGTGCTCATCGGCCGCCGTTCCTCGTCACGAGCAGGGATCCGTCGGGTTGCACCACCGCGTGGTGATGGCTCGCGAGCACCGTGGTCGTCTGCTCTTCGACGATGACGGCCGGCCCGACCACCCGTGTGCCGACTGTCAGGTCGTCGCGCCGCACGATGGCGGTGTCGACGTCGTCGCCGATGGTCGGGTCGTGGACGAGGCGGCGTCGCGCAGGCTCGTGGTCGACGACGTGGGCGGTGGTGAGATCGATCGGGTCGGGCGTCGCGCTGACCGAGGCGACCCGGACGGCCCAGCTCACGATCTCGATCACCACGGCGTCGATGGCCCGACCGAAGTGTTCGATGTATGCCTCGGTGAACGCGTGGGCCAGCGTCTCGGGGCCGAACGCCTCGACGTCGATGGTCACCGGGATCTCCCAGCCCTGACCCTTGTAGCGCATCGCCACCTGGCTCTGGACGGTGAGCTCGGCGTCGGTGCCGGCGCGGACGAACGAACGGGCCTCGTCGGTGAGTTCGGCCAGCACTCGGGTGGCACCGTCGAGGTCGAAGTCGGCGGTGGTGGTGTAGAAGCTGCGGATCGCCTCGTAGCTGAAGGGTGCCCGCAGGAACCCGATGGCGGAACCCACGCCCGCGCCGGGCGGCACGATCAGCTCGTCGAGGCCCAGCTTGTCGAGCAGCCGGGCCGCGTGGAGCGGTGCGCCACCACCGAAGGCGATCATCGAGCAACCGGCGAGGTCCTTGCCGTTCTCCACCGCGTGGACTCGGGCCGCGTTGGTCATGTTCTCGTCGACGACCTCGATGATCCCGACCGCGGCGAGGTGAGCGTTCATCCCCAGTGGCGCGGCGACGTGCCGGTCGATCGCCTCGCGGGCCTGCGGCGGCGAGAGCGTGATGTCGGAGGCGCCGAACGTCTCGGGGTGCAGTCGTCCCAGTTCGAGGTTGGCGTCGGTGACCGTCGGTTCGGTGCCGCCGAGGTCGTAGGCGGCCGGCCCGGGCTCGCTGCCGGCGCTGCGCGGGCCGATGCGGATCCTCCCGAGGCTGTCGACGCCGGCGATCGAACCGCCGCCGGCGCCGATCTCGATCATGTCGATGACCGGGATCGAGATCGGCATGCCGCTGCCCTTCTTGAACCGGGCGGTGCGGTCGACCTCGAAGGTCTTGGCCGTCTGTGGCGTGAAATCCTCGATCAGGCTGATCTTCGCCGTGGTGCCGCCCATGTCGAACGACACGATGCGGTCGCGGCCGTAGCGTCGGGCGAGGTCGGCGGCGAAGATCGCGCCGCCGGCGGGCCCGGACTCGACGAGGCGCACGGGGAACGCAGCCGCGGTCTCGACATCGATCAGGCCGCCGCCCGAGTGGATCAGGTGGAGTGGGCAGGCGGCGCCGCGATCACGGAGCTGGTCACGCAGACGGACCAGATACGAGGCCATGAGGGGCTGCACGTAGGCGTTCGCGCACGCGGTGTTGAACCGCTCGTACTCCCGCATCTGGGGTGAGACCTCGCTGCTGATCGACACGGCGACGTCGGGGAGCTCGGTCCGCAGCAGGTCGCGGAAGCGTTGCTCATGGACCGGATTGCGGTAGCTGTGGAGGAACCCGACGGCAACGGCCTCGTAACCGCCGGCTGCGATCCGCTCGATGATCTCGTGGGCGCCGGCATCGTCGAAGGGGACGAGCACGTCGCCGCGGGCATCGAGTCGCTCGGTGACCACGAAACGGTCCTTGCGCTCGATGAGTGGACGCGGGAGCACGATGTCGAGGTCGTACTGCTCGAACCGGCTCTCGGTCCGTGTCTCGATGACGTCGCGGAAGCCCGCGGTGGTGACCAGTGCGGTCGAAGCACCGCGTCGCTCGATCAGCGCGTTGGTGGCGAGCGTCGTTCCGTGGATGATCTGGGCCACATCGTGCAGATCGATCCCGGTGTCGGCGGCCACGCGGGCGATCCCCTCGAGGATGGCGCGCTCGGGTGCGTCGTGGGTGGTCAGCAGCTTCGTCGAATGCAGCGCGCCGGCCGATTCGATGACGATGTCGGTGAACGTGCCGCCGACATCGGCGCCGATCCGGGGACTCGCGGTCAGAGGCCCTCGACCCCGGGGAACTGCATCGGTCGGAACGACGGTCACCTCGGTCACCGTAGTATTCCTCCCGTGACCGCCGAGCCGACACTCGCCGACGACGAGGCACGATTGGCGGCGATCGCCCGCGAACTCACGGGGTTGCTCGAACGGCTGGTGCCCGAGTGGTTGCACCGGTGCGCGTCGACGGTGGCTCCCGACCTGGCATCGGACCAGCTCGAGGCGGCAATCTCCGACACGATGGACGCGCTCGTGCCGGAGCTCCGCCGGGTCCTCTCGGCCGACGTCGATGCGGGCGCCGGCAATCCGCTGGCCGCGATTCGGGCGGCGACGGGCGGGATCACCCGGCTCCTCGTCGACCGTCGCGCGGTGCCGCCCCCACGTGACGAGTTCGACGTGCGCGCCTTCCCGGACGATCTGTTCGGGTTCGGTCCTGCGTCATTCGCCGACATCGACCCGACCCTGCACGAACCCGGCCTCCTGTGGGGTGCGGCGCGTGCCCATGTGCACCTCCGTCGTCGTCGGGAGCTCGACCGATGAGCGCCGTCGTGGTCACCCGTGACCTGATGGACGGCAGCCGGTTTCGGGCGGCGCTGCCCGACGTCGTCGTGGTGCGTTCGCTCGCGGGGCCGGAACTCGTCGGCGCGACACTGATCCTGCTCGACCTCGCGACAGGTCTCGACCCCGCCGACGTGGTGGCGCTCGGCCCACCGGTGGTCGCCTACGGTGCGCATGTCGACACCGACGCGCTCCGGGCGGCGCTCGCCGCCGGCTGCGTCGATGCGTTGCCGCGCTCGAAGGTGTTCCGCCGGGCGGCCGAGCTCCTCTCCTGACGCCTCGTTCTCCGGGCCTCGATAGGCTCCTGCCTCGTGACCGACCGCCGCTCCTTCTCCGACGTTCTCGCCCGGGTCGCCGACGTCGAAGGATGGATGACCGACGACCAGGCCCGACGTCTCCACGACCGGGCGAGCGACCTCGGGCCCGGTACCCGCATCGTCGAGATCGGGAGTTTTCGCGGTCGCTCCCTGATCGTGTTGGCCTCGGCTGCGGCCGACGGCATCGAGATCGTGTCGATCGACCCCCACGCCGGTAGCGATCGCGGACCACAGGAGATCGCAGCCGACCAGGAACGTGGCGACGACGACCACACGGTCTACAACCGCAACCTGACCGACGCCGGTGTCCGTGATCGGGTCACCCATGTGCGCAAGATGAGCGACGACGCCCTCGACGACGTCGACGGCGAGATCGATCTGCTCTACATCGACGGTGCTCATCGTTTCGGTCCGGCCCGAGCCGACATCGTCGAGTGGGGCAACCGGGTGTCGGGTGGCGGCACGATGCTGATCCACGACTCGTTCAGTTCGATCGGGGTCACCTTGGCGCTGATGACGACCACCTTCGTGGGGGGCGAGTGGCGCTATGTGGGTCGTTCGCAGTCGATGGCCGAGTACCGGCGCGAGCACCTGACGTCGTCGGAGCGAGTGGTCGATTTCGGGCGTCAAGCGCTGCAACTTCCGTGGTTCGTCCGCAACGTCGCCATCAAGATCTTGCTGACGGCAAAGCTGTATTCGCTGACGCGGATCTTGGGCCACCACAGCCGGGACTGGCCCTATTAGACGGGACCTTGCCGAGACGATGTAACACACGCATCAGTCTGGCGAAACACTCTCGAAACAGTCGCTCCGTACGTTGCCCCCTGTTCGATCGCGGAGACCCCGCGTCGACGGGGGGAGGAATTGAGATGGAATCAGGCGATATCGCGTGGATGTTGATCTCCACGGCGCTCGTCGTGTTCATGGTGCCGGGCCTGGCGCTGTTCTACGGCGGCATGGTGCGTTCGAAGAACGTGCTGAACATGCTGAACATGAACACCTACTGCCTGGGCATCGTGCCGCTGCTGTGGGTCTTGTTCACCTACTCGCTGGGCAACAGCGGCGATGGTGACGGGCTCGAAGCCATCATCGGCAACTTCGATGCGGCGGGCTTGAAGGACCTCACCGGCAATCCGGAGTCGCTCATCCGCGTTGCGTTCTTCATGACCTTCGCGGCGATCACTCCGGCTCTCATCTCGGGTGCGGTCGCCGATCGCATGAAGTTCTCGGCCTGGGCCGTCTTCGTCCCGTTGTGGTCGATCCTCGTCTACACACCGGTCACCTACTGGGTCTACACCGGGTGGCACCACTCGAAGCTCGACCCGGCGGCGATCGACTTCGCCGGCGGGACCGCCATCCACATCAACGCCGGCGTTGCCGCCCTCGCGGTCGTGCTCGTTCTCGGGAGGCGGAAGGACTGGCCCCACACCGCCATGCCGCCGCACAACCTGACCATGGTCATGATCGGTGCCGGGATCCTCTGGTTCGGGTGGTTCGGCTTCAACGCCGGTTCGTCCGGGGCCGCCGACGGCGTCGCAGTACAGGCGCTGCTCAACACGTTCGTGGCCGCAGCTGCGGGGATGATCGGCTGGCTCGCGATCGAGCGGCTGCGTGACGGTCATGCGACCACACTGGGCGGCGCGTCCGGTGTCGTCGCCGGCCTCGTCGCGATCACGCCGGCCGCTGGCTACGTCGGCGGATTGTCACCGATCATCTTCGGGTTCGTCGCGTCGGTGTGCTGCTACTTCGCCATCCAGCTCAAGACCAAGTACGGCTACGACGATTCGCTCGACGTCGTCGGCGTCCACATGGTCGGTGGCATCGTCGGCGGTGTCCTCCTCGGCTTCTTCGCCGACTCGCGTATCAACGGCGTCGACGGGCTCTTCTTCGGTGACGGCGCCCTCGTCGTCAGCCAGGTCCTGGCCATCGTCTCGGTGCTCGTCTTCTCGTTCGTCGTGACCTTCGCCATCGCCAAGGTGCTCGATGCAACGATGGGCATCCGGGTCAGCGACGAGGACGAGATCACCGGCCTCGACCAGACCCAGCACGCCGAGACCGCCTACCTCGACTGACACCGGTGTAGCGGGTGTCTGACACCGGTGTAGCGGGTGTCTGACACCGGTGTGGCGGGTTGGGGGTGCGGATGGGCGACACTGGAGGTCGCATGAGCAGCATTCCGGCAACGTCGGCGGTTCTCGCCGATTCCTCCCTGATCGGCACGGCGTTGTCGCGGGCCTACACCGCGGAGATCGACGCGTGGTTGCAATCGGTGGTCGGCGGCGTGGGAGAGATGCGCGGGGTCGCCCTCGCCGCCGTCGGCGGCTACGGCCGCGGAGATCTGAGCATGGGCTCCGACCTCGACCTCCTGTTGATCCACAACGGCTCGGGCCATGTCGCCGAGGTGGCGGAGAACATCTGGTACCCGATCTGGGACAGTGGCATGAAGCTCGGCCACGCCGTCCGCACGATCGACGAGGCGCTCGATCTCGCGGCCGGTGATCTCGACACGGCGACGTCGCTGCTCGACATCCGGCTGATCGGGGGTGAGGAGAAGCTGGTCACCGAACTCGCGGCCAGGTCTCGGGCCCAGTGGCGTTCCAACGCCGACAAGATGCTCAACCTCCTGTCGGAGGGGACGCGTCAACGCCACGCCGAGGCAGGCGAGGTGGCGTTCCTGCTCGAACCCGACCTGAAGCTCTCACGCGGTGGACTGCGCGACGTCCATGCCCTGCACTGGATCGATCTCGCCGACGACGGCCTGATGGAGGAGTCCGAGCGTCAGGGCCTGGTGGGTCCCCACGATGCGCTCCTGTCGGCGCGCGTCGAGCTCCACCGGTCGACCGGCCGGCACTCGAACCAGTTGCTCCTGCAGGACCAGGACGAGGTGGCCGCTGCGCTCGGCTACGGCGACGCCGACGACCTGATGGCCGACATCGCCCAGGCGGCGCGAACGGTTGCCTGGATCACCGACGCCGTGCTGCACCGCATGCACCTGCGGTCGACCCGTCGTCGCTGGCGCAGCAAGGTCCGCGATCTCGGGCACGGAATCCGCATCGTCGATGAGACATTGCTGCTCGACGACCACGCGCCCGTGGCGAGCGATCCGGTCCTTCCCTTCCGCATCGCCTACTTCGCCGCCAAGGAGGATGCGTTCATCGAGCGCTCCGTGCTCGACCGTCTCGCCGACGAGAGCCCGAACCTTCCTGACCCCTGGCCGGACGAGGCACGCGACGTCCTGGTCGATCTCCTCCTGCTCGGGCACGATGCGATCCGCACTCTCGAAGCGCTCGACCAGGTCGACCTCTTGTCGCGCCTGATCCCCGAGTGGGCGCCGAACCGCAGCCGCCCGCAACGCAACGCCTATCACCGCTACACGGTCGATCGTCACCTCATGGAGGCAGCGGCCGAGGCGGCCCGCATCGCCGATCGGGTCGAGCGACCGGACCTGCTCGTCCTCGGCGGGTTGTTCCACGACATCGGCAAGGGCTACCCGGGAGACCACTCCGAAGTGGGCATCGACCTCGTGCGCCGGATCGGCACCCGCATGGGCTACCCGCCGGCCGACGTCGACGTGCTCGCGGTGCTCGTGCGACACCACCTGCTGTTGCCCGATGTCGCCAGTCGCCGTGATCTCGAGGACGAGGACACGATCCGCTTCGTCGCCGAGGAGATCGACTCGGTCAACACGCTCGAACTGCTCGGTGCGCTCACCGAGGCCGACTCCATCGCCACGAGCAACTCGGCGTGGAACAGCTGGAAGGCCGGCCTGGTCAGCGACCTGGTCGAACGGGCCAGTCACTTCATCCAGACCGGCGGAAGGGTCATCCCGTCGGTGTTCCCGTCCGACGAGCTGCTCGCCCGGCTCCGGACCGGCGTGGAGCACGTCGAACTCGTGGGCCATGAGCTCACGGTCATGACCGAGAACCGGCGGGGCACGTTCTCCCGGGTCGCCGGTGCCCTCGCCCTGCACGGCGTCGAGATCCTCGAGGCACAGCTCCACACCGAGGACGACCGTGCCCTCGAGGTGCTGCGGGTCGGCGGCGGCATCGGACTCGACGAGCGACCGAAGCAGGTCGAGGAGGACGTGCGGCGGGCGTTGCGCGGCCGTGTGGCCATCCGGGCCCGGCTCATCCAACGCGCCCGCAACTATCGCTACCAGCGAGCCACCACGGCGGTGCTGATCGACCCCCAGGTCATCATCGACAACGAGATGTCGTCGTCCTACACCGTGCTCGAGGTCCGTGGACCCGACTCGATCGGCGTCCTCTACCGGGTCACGCGGGCGATCGCCGACCTCGATCTCGACATCTACACGGCGAAGGTCCAGACCCTCGGCGACGACGTGGTCGATGCGTTCTACGTGCTCGACTCCGACGGTCAGAAGGTCACCGACATCGCCCACCAGCGCGAGATCGAACTCGCCATCCTCACCGCTCTCGTCGCCGACGCCTGACCGGTGCCGCAGGTTGCGTAGGGTTCGTGGTGTGAACGACATGCCTCCCGCGCCGCGCCGGGCCACCGAGCGTGAACTGATCCGGTGGGCCGAGGCCCTCTCGGCCACCGCCCGGACCGGGCTCGGCTTCACCGAGAACCTCTACGAGCGCGAACGCTTCGAGGAGGTGCTCGCCGTGGCGGCCGACATCCGGTCCCATGTCGAGGGAGGGTTCCATCCCGAGGAGCAGGTGCAGGAATGGCTCGATCGGGTGGGCGCCGGTGTCGCCGGCTACGTCACCCCGAAGATCACCGTTGGCGCGGTGGTCGGCAACGACGCCGGCGAGCTGCTGCTGATCCAGCGAGCCGACTCGGGGGTCTGGCTCTACCCGACCGGCTGGGCCGACGTCGGCTATTCGCCGGCCGAGGTCGTGGTGAAGGAGGTCTACGAGGAAACCGGCATCGAGTGCGACGTGGTGCGTCCCATCGCGATCCTCGACGGGCAACGCCGTGGCTTCACCCGCATCCCGCTGATCTCGCTCGTCTTCCACTGTCGGATGACCGGCGGAGGACTCAACCCGCATCCCCTCGAATGCAGCGACGTCGGTTGGTTCGCCGAGGATGCCCTCCCGGTGCCGACGGCCAACGCCGAGCTCTGGGCCGATCAGGCCTTCCGGGCCATCAGGGGCGAGGATCTCGCCGTACAGTTCGATCATCCGCGCAACCCGCCGTGGCGGGGCGATGCCGACCACGAGGACGCCCGATGACCACCCCCACCGCCTACGAACCCGTCACCTCCGCCGCCGACCACGGGACGACCCGCGACGGTCTCGTGCAGCTTCGTCGCCGTTGGCAGCCAGCGGGCGACGCGCACGGCGCAGTGCTCCTGCTCCACGGCATCGCCGAACACAGCGGACGCTACGAACATGTCGGCCGGCGCCTCGCCGATGCGGGTTTCGAGGTCGTCGCCATCGATCATCGCGGCTACGGACGCAGTGGAGGACGCCGCGGTCACGTCGACCGCTGGTCCCGGTTCACCGACGACGTCGAGGATCAGCTCGCACAGGTGCGTGAGTTCGGCCTGCCGACAGTGCTGCTCGGCCACTCGATGGGTGGGCTCATGGCGACCCGGTACGCCGTCGACACCGACCGTCCCCAACCGGATCTCCTCGTGCTCTCGGGTCCGGCGCTCGACGCCGAGATTCCGACCCATCTCCGCCTGGTCGCACCACTCGCGAGCCGGATCGCGCCCAGGTTCGAGGTCAGGGAGAAAGGCGACCCGGCGCTGTTGTCGAAGGATCCGAAGGTCGGCGAGGTCTTCTACGCCGATCCCTATCGGGTCCCGTTTCCGACCGCTCGGCTGGGCCATGAGTTGATGACCGCCATGACTGAGGCGCGAGCCGGTATCGACAACATCGCGATGCCGACGTTGGTGCTGCACGGCACCGACGACCGTCTGGTCCCGGCCTCGGCGAGCGACATCTTCGAGACGCTCCCCAACGCCGAACGGATCCTCTACGACGGTCTCCGCCACGAGCTCTTCAACGAGGCCGAGGGTCTCGAGATCGTCGACACCGTGATCGCCTGGCTCAACCGCCATCTCTGACCGCGAACGACGGCTCGACAGTTACTCGTTGTCGCGCAGGAACTGCTCGACTTCGGCCAGGAGGGTTTCGGGGTCGTCGTCGAGTTCCTCGTCGATCTCGACCTCGCCGTGTTCGTCCTCGTCGTCCCACGCGTCTTCGAGATCGGCCACATAGGCCGCGGTGTCGTCGTCTTCGGCGACGAGCTGGTCGACCTGGCGCTCATAGGTCGCCGCGGCGATCTCGAGGTCGGTGCAGTAGATCGACGTGCCGATGACCTCACAGACGCGCTCCACGAGCGCGAGCCCGGCCTTGGGCGATGGCGCGCCCGGCACGTAGGAGGGGACGGCGGCCCACACCGATGCAGTGGGGATCTCGGCATCGCGGCACTGGGTGGCGAGAACGCCGACGATGCCGGTGGGTCCTTCGTAGGTGGACGGTTCGAGCTCGAGCTCGGCCATCAGCGTCGCGTCGTCGGTCGCGCCATAGACCTCGACGGGCCGGGAGTGGGGCACGTCGGCCAGCAGCGAGCCGAGGGTGATGATCTGGCTGACATCGAGCGCCCGTGCCGTCTCGATGATCTGATCGCAGAAGGTGCGCCAGCGGAGCTGGGGTTCGAGGCCGAGCAGGACGACGGCATCGCGGGACGCCCCGGGGACCCGGCAGGCCCGGAACTGGTTCGTCGGCCAGACGAGGGAACGTTGACGGTCTTCGTCGAGCTGGACGAGCGGGCGGGTCGTGCTGAAGTCGTAGAAGTGTTCAGCGTCGATCTCGGCGAGCGCGGTGCCGTCCCAACGATCGGCGAGGTGGGCCGCGGCGATACTGGCAGCATCGCCGGCATCGTTCCAGCCCTCGAAAGCGGTGATCAGCACCGGCGAGCGGAGCTCGGGAACATTGGAGAGCCAGCGGACGTGGGCAGGAGACTTCTCGTGCGTCGACACGCCCGCAACGCTATCGGCGCGAGAGCCTCAGCGTGCTCGGGTCACCCGGTAGGTGCCATCCGCGTTGCGGCTCACGACTGCACCGTCGTATTGCTTTCGTAACGCATCTGCAGTGGCGCGGTCGACCCCGTTCGCCAAGACATAGCCGCCGGTGATCTTCGAGATGGACACCTGAATCTCCTTGGAAGCCGACCCCTGGGGGACGAGCCGACCTACCCGCATCGGGCATCGTACTACGTCTCGGCGGGTCGGTTCCGTCATTGAACTGACATATTTTCGGATTCGTGCCGAACGGCCCATCTGGGCACGGACGGACGGCGTGGCTAACGTCTGGTCCATGGACGACCAGACCACCATCTTCATCGACAACGAACATGTCACCGCAACGGCAACGGACCGCATCGAGGTCATCAACCCGGCGACCGAGGCCGTGATCGGTTCGGTGCCCGACTGTGGACCGGCCGACATCGATCGGGCGGTCGCGAGCTCGGTCGCTGCGTTCAACGGCGAGTGGCGCACATGGACGCCCGATGAGCGGGTCGAGGCGCTGAGCCGTTTCTCACAGGCGATCCAGGCCCGGGCCCAGGAGTTCGCCGAGGTCATCACGGCCGAGGTGGGCACGCCGGCGACCCAGTCGATGATGATGCAGGTCTTCGCATCGACGATGGTGCTCGACCAATACGTCAACATCGCGAAGAACTACGCCTGGCAGGAGCAGCGTCAGGGATCCATGGGTCAGAGGGTGCTCGTCAACCGCCAGCCGGTCGGCGTGTGCGCCGGCATCGTGCCGTGGAACGTCCCGCTGTTCATCGCGGCCATGAAGCTCGGCCCGGTCATCGCCACCGGTTCGACGATGATCCTGAAGACCGCTCCCGAGACACCGCTGCACGGCCGCCTCATCGGCGAGTGCGCGAAGGAGGCGGGCCTTCCCGCCGGGGTCGTCAACGTCGTCTCGGCCGATCGTGTCGGCAGCGAGTACCTCGTCCGTCACAACGACATCGACAAGGTCAGCTTCACCGGCTCGGCCCTCACCGGCGGCATCGTCGGCGGCATCTGTGGTGAGCAGATCAAGCGTTGCACCCTCGAGCTCGGCGGCAAGTCGGCCGCCATCGTGCTGGAGGACGTCGATCTCGACGCCGTCATGGGGGATCTCGTGATGTCGGGCATGCTCAACACCGGCCAGGCGTGCGGCGCCCAGACCCGCATCCTCGTGCCGAGCAGCCGCTACGACGAGATCACCGAAGCGCTCGGTGCCGCCGTCGGCGCACTGCCCTACGGCGACCCGACCGATCCGGCGATGGTGCTCGGCCCGCTGGTGGCGAAGCGTCAGCACGAAAAGGTCGGTGGCTACCTCCAGGCCGGCAAGGACGCGGGTGCCGTCGTCGTCACCGGTGGCAACCTCGCCGACATGGAGAAGGGATTCTTCGTCGAGCCCACGGTGTTCCGTGATGTCACCAACGACATGAAGATCGCCCGTGAGGAGATCTTCGGGCCGGTGCTGTCGTGCATCAAGTACGACACCGTCGACGAAGCGATCACGATCGCCAACGACAGCGACTACGGCCTCAGCGGTTCGGTGTGGACGCAGGACATCGACCGGGCCGCCGAGATCGCCGGCCAGATCCGCACCGGGGTGGTCGCGGTCAACAGCGCGGCGATCCTCGACATGGCGAGCCCGTTCGGTGGCTTCAAGAAGAGCGGCATCGGTCGGGAGCTCGGCCCGGAGGGCTTCGGTCCCTTCACCGAGATCCAGTCGGTCCTGCTCCCCGCTTAGCTACGAGTCCTGCTGTTCGGGTGGGCTGAATCGATAGACGTTGGTGTCGCGCTGAACGAACCCGATGCGCTGATAGAGGCGGTTGGCCGCCTCGCGACTCGGGCGTGACGTCAGGTCGACGGTGATGGCGCCGGCGGCAAAGGCATGTTCGATCGCCGCCTCGTTGAGGATGCGACCGACGCCCTTGCCGCGGGCGGCCTCGTCGACGATCACGTCTTCGATCCATGCCCGGATGCCGGTAGGGATCCGGAAGAGGATGAGCGTGAGCGTGCCGAGGATGCCGGTCTCGTCACGGGCCATGAAGAGGATCGACGCGTCGGAATCGATCATCTCCTGCAGCGCATCGTCGGTCGGCGGGGGGTTCGACTTCGACAGCTGGGGGACCAGCCGGTCCATTGCCTCGCGCAGTTCGGCGTTGCACTCGGTTGCGATGTACGTCTCGACCATGGGCCGAGCGTAGAGGTCAGGCGGCGGGAGGTGGCGCCGACCACGGCGCCTCGTCCAGATAGTCGGTCACCGGCTGCGCCTCCTCGCGTCGGTAGCCGACAGGGAACCAGAGGTCACCGATCGCGGCCGAGTAGTGGATCTCCCATGCGTGCGCGGCCAGGAACGACGACGGGTCGTCGCGGAACAGATTCGCGTAGTGGGTCACCGCGGCGACGTAGGCGTCGGAGTTGTTGTAGCCGAACAGCGCGTTGTGCATGTCGTCGGGTCCGCCACGGCGCACGAGATAGCGGGCGGCGGCAGGAATCGCGTCGTGGGGATCGTCGATGTCGCCGTCGCTGACCTCTTCCCAGGTGGTGGGGAGGAACTGCATCGGTCCCTGTGCGCCCGCGGTCGAGAGCCCGTCGATTCGTCCGAAGCCCGTCTCGATCAGGTTGATGGCCGCGAGGAACGACCAGGGGATCCCGGTCGACGCTTCGGCCGATTCGTAGAGCGCTCGGAGTTCGTCGGCGTCGAGCGGCTCCACGATCTCCCACGCAGGGACGTTGACCGGCGGGTCGCCGCCGTGGCCGATGTCGCCGATCGCCTGTCGCGCCGCGAGGTGCCGTTCGATGATCGTCAGGTACTCGTCGGGGGCGTCGGCGAGTGTGGTGCGGATCCACTCGGCGTTGCGGCCGATGATCCGGTAGAGCATCTGTTGCTCGTGGGCGAGATCGGCCCAGGCCCGTGCTCCGATTGTTTCCGGATCCTCGGAGTGGATCCGTCGCTCGATCTCGTAGAGACGCTCGGCCGCCGCGATCGGATCGGCGGGTACGGCCGGATACACGCGTCCGTCCGGGGCCGGGGGGTGCACGACCGGCGCCTCGGTCGTCGTGCTCGTCGGTGCGAGCGTCGTGGTCGAGCTGGTCGGCGCCAGCGTCACTTCGGTCAGCTCGGGGCGGGCGCCTTCGGCGCATGCTCCGCTGACCGCGGCCACGGTGAGGAGGGCACCGGTCAGGAGACGACGGCGCCCTCTCACACCGCGACGATGCGGGTCACGTCGCCACTGAGCGACAGGGCGAGCAGCTCGCCGTCGGCATCGGCGACGACGCCCACCAGGTTGTCGACCGGTACTCCGAGATCGCGGAACACGACGGCGTCGTCGACGATCGACAGGGCCCACAGCGACGACTCGCAATAGTCGCCGAACACGTAGGAGCCGATGAGGTCGGGGATGTTGAGGCCCCGGTAGACGACCCCGCCGCTGATGCTGCAGCCGCTCGGGGTGCTGCCGGCGTGGGGATACTCGAACACCGGGTCGACGTTGGCCTCGGGTCGGGCGCCGCTGTATTCGTGGGTGCCCTCTCGCAGATTCCATCCGAGGTTGGCACCCAGACCGAAGCCGTTGGCGCCGAGGAGGAGGTCGACCTCTTCCCACTGGTTCTGGCCGACGTCGGCGATCCACAGGTCGTCGGTGATCGGATCGAACGAGAAGCGCCAGGGGTTGCGCAGCCCGATCGCGAAGATCTCCGGCCGACCGTTCTCGCCGTCGGCATACGGATTGTCGGCGGGGATCGCGTAGGGGGTCGCCGCGCCGGGGGTCGGATCGATGCGCAGGAGCGAGCCGAGGATCTGGGTCGGGTCCTGGCCGGCGCCGAGGGGATCGCCCCCCGAGCCGCCGTCGCCCACGCCGATGTAGAGGTGTCCGTCGGGGCCGATCTGGAGCCCGCCCCCGTTGTGGTTGGCGAACGGCTGCTCGATCGACAGCAGATGGTGGCGTTCGCCGGGCCGGCCGGCGGCATCGAGCACGAACGCGTCGATGTTCGTGGTGCCGTCGAGGTCGGTGAAGTTGACGTAGAGGTTGTCGGCGTCGACCGCGAGGCCCAGCAGACCGCGCTCGCCTCCCGCCACGGTCTCGGCCGAGAGGTCGACCAGTGTGTCGCCGAGTTCGCCGGTGACCGGGTCGAGCACGGAGACGATGCCCTGTCGTTGCGCCAGCCAGAGTTCGCCGTCGGGCGCGACCGCGATGTCGACCGGTTCCCGGAAGGTTCCGAGGACCGACGGCGCAACGCTCACCCGGGTGAGATTGCCGTTGACCGAACGGGGGTCGGGGGCCTCGGTGGTCGTCGTGGTCGCGGTCTCGTCGGATGTCTCGTCGGTGGCCGGGTCGGTGGTTTCGGCCGACGTGGTGGGGGCCGTGGTCACGACCGGGACCGTGGTGACCGACGACTCGCCGACGGGGTCGTCGTTGCCACACGCCGCGGCGAGGAGCGTGAGCGCGATGAGCACGGCGACGGAACGGTGGACCCTCACTTGGGCACCTTTCGGATCAGGCCTTCCTGCACGACGCTGGCGATCAGCCGACCGTCGTGGGTGAAGACGCGACCGGTGGCCAGGCCGCGCGCTCCGGTGGCCGCCGGCGTGTGCTGGTCGTAGAGCAGCCACTCATCGGCCCGGAACTCGCCGTGGAACCACATCGCGTGGTCCAGGCTGGCCATCTGGATCGTGTCGTCACCCGAACCGGTGCCGTGGGGGAGCAGCGTGGTGTCGAGCAGGGTCATGTCGGACGCATAGGTGAGCAGGCAGGTGTGGAGCACCTGGTCGTCGGGCAGCGTGCCGTCGGCGCGGAACCAGACCTGCTGCACGGGTGGTTGTGGATCGCCGCGATCGAGCGGGCTCCTCGTCACATAGCGGAAGTCGAGTGGGTGCGGGTGGTCGGGGAACGGGTCGTCCATCCCCGCCTCGGCGAACCGCTCGGCCCGGGTGGGGAGTCCGTCGGCTGCGGGCACGTCGGGCATGGGCTCCAGGTGTTCGAGCCCCGGCTCGTGGATGTGGAACGACGCGGCGAGGTTGAAGATGGCCCGACCGTGCTGGATGGCGACGACGCGTCGGGTCGTGAACGAGCGACCGTCGCGGATGCGGTCGACCTCGTAGAGGACCGGGACCGACGGATCGCCGGGGCGCAGGAAGTAGGCGTGGAGCGAGTGCACGGCGCGGTCGTCGTCGATCGTGCGGGCCGCCGCGACGAGCGCCTGGCCCGCCACCTGACCTCCGAAGATCCGCTGTCGGTTCTCGTCGGGTGACACCCCGCGGAAGATGTTGACCTCGATCGCCTCGAGATCGAGGAGGTCGACCAGATCATCGACGTCGTGCTGCATGGGGACATACTGCCGCACGGTCAACACCGGCCCGCGGTCGGCCGACAAGAAGGGGTATGACGCTAGCCTCCACCCCCATGTCGACCGTCGAGCGCCTGGGGCTGACGCGCCTCCTCGAGGAGCACGGAAGGAAGATCCTCCGCTACTGCGGCGTCTCGGTCGTCAATGTGTTCACCGGCAACGGCACGCTGCTGATCTGCCTCGCGGTGTTGGAGCTCCATAGGGTGCTGTCGGTGCTGATCGCGTGGATGGTGAGCACGATCCCGGCCTACATCCTGAGTCGTCGCTGGGTGTGGCAGCAGCGCGGCGCGAACTCGATGAAGGCCGAGGTTGCGCCGTTCTGGATCCTCGCGCTCATCGGCCTCACCTTCTCCGGTCTGTGCGTGGGGATCGCCGGATTCTTCACCGACAGCTCGCTCGTGCTGATCGGCGTGAACTTCTCGGCCTTCGGTGTGGTGTGGGTCGCCAAGTACATCGTGCTCGACCGGATGATGTGGGGCGTGCGCCGCGAGGTGGAAGTCGAAGTGGTGTGATGGACCCCGAGATCCGTACGTTCGCCGAGGCCGCTCGCGGCTTCATGCCGCCCGACGAGGGTGTTGCGCTGCACGAGGCGGCGAAGGGTGTCGAGGTGGAGGGTCCGTTCCTCGAGGTCGGCAGCTATTGCGGCAAGTCGGGTGTCTACATCGGTGCCGCGGCGCGGGAGCGGGGCCGGGTGCTCTTCGCGCTGGATCACCATCGTGGGTCCGAGGAGAACCAGGCCGGCTGGGAGTGGCACGAGCCCGATCTCGTCGATCCCGAGATCGGCAAGATGGACACCCTGCCGATCTTTCGCCGCACGATCCACGATGCCGGCCTCGAAGGGACCGTGGTGGCGCTGGTCGGCGACTCGCCGACGGTCGGCAGCGCGTGGGCGACACCGCTGGCCCTGCTCTTCATCGACGGAGGCCACGGGCACGATCCGGCGCACCGCGACTACGAGATCTGGGTGCCCCACGTGGTCGTCGGCGGTCGACTGCTGATCCACGACGTCTTCCCGAATCCGGACGACGGCGGTCGCCCGCCCTACGAGATCTATTGCCGGGCCATGGATTCGGGTGCCTTCCGCGAGCTCGCCGCGGTCGGCTCGCTCCGAGTGCTCGAGCGCATCGCCGACGGTATCTGACCGTTCACGACCGGTCGGTCGGAGACGCTCGGGTCGGCATGAAGCCGCGGACGATCATGCGGCCGAGTTCCTCGGCGACCTGGCCCCGGTCCGGGAACGATGCCGCGCCGTGGCGCACCTCGATGTCGACCATGCTCGGATAGAGCTGGGTGAGGCCCTGCATGGCGGCCCATCCGAGCCGGGTTGCGGTGTCGACGTCGAGTTCGGGGTTGTGGCGGTCGGCGAATTCCTGGACGAGCGAGCGGAAGAGTCCGTGGGCGCCCTCGCCTGCGGCTTGCAGCACCGGATCGTCGGCGTGTACCAGGTCGTGGCGGAACGCCACGGCGCAGTGGCCGGGGTTCGACCCGGAGACCTCGACATAGGCGCGGCCGGCGGCGACGATGCGGTCGCCGGGATCGTCGATGCCCTCGATCGCGGCGAGGATCGCGGCCCGCAGATGCACGAACGCTTCGATCGCCACCGCGGTGAGCAGCCCGGTGGCGTCGCCGTAGTGGTGGGCGGGCGCTGCATGGGAGACGCCGGCCCGGCGGGCGACCTCTCGCAGCGAGAACCCGGCGGCGCCGCGCTCGGCGATCAGGTCGGCGGCGACGTGACGGAGCTCCTGGGCGAGGTCGCCGTGGTGGTAGCTCTTCTCGGTCACGGGTTCAGTGTGCCATGGGCCACAGCATCTTGACACTGGCAAGCACGGATCTTTACGTTGTCAACATGCATCAGACCGCCGCTACCGCATCCGTGTCCCCCGCCGTCCACCGTCGCCGCTGGGCGATCCTCGCCGTCAGTTGTCTCGCGGTCTTCGTGACCCTGCTCGACGGGACCATCGTCAATATCGCGCTGCCGTCGCTGGCGGTCGACCTCGGTGCGTCCACCCGCGAGCTCCAGTGGATCGTCGATGCCTACCTCCTCGTGTTCACGGGGCTGCTCCTCGCCGCCGGCGGACTGGGCGACCGGTTCGGCCGCAAGCGCTCGCTCATCGTCGGTCTGGTCGCCTTCGGGATCACGTCGGTCGTCGCCGGGTCGGTCGGATCGGCCGGCGCGCTGATCGTGAGCCGGGCCCTCATGGGCATCGGCGCCGCGTTCATCTTCCCGGCCACCCTGGCGATCATCGCCAACGTCTTCGCCGATCCGAAGGAACGGGCGGCGGCCATCGGCGTGTGGGCCGCAACGAGTGGTGTCGCGGTGGCGGCCGGCCCGATCGTGGGCGGATGGCTGCTCGAGCACTACTGGTGGGGATCGGTGTTCTACATCAACGTCCCCATCGTGGTGCTCGCCGTCGCAGCGTCCGTCGTCCTGGTCCCCGAGTCACGTGACGCGACCGCACCGAAGCTCGACGTCGGTGGTGTGCTGCTGTCGATCGGCGCGATCAGCGCGCTCGTCTTCACGATCATCGAGGCCCCGGAGTGGGGATGGGCCAGTGGCTCCACCATCGCCGGGTTCGTCGTCGCCGCGGTCGCCCTCGCCGCCTTCGTCGGTTGGGAACTGAGGGTGCCCTCGCCGATGCTCCCCGTGCGGATTTTCACCAACCTGCGCTTCAGCGCCGCGAGCGTCGCCGTGACGTCGGCCTTCTTCGCCCTCTTCGGGTTCATCTTCCTGGTGACGCAGTACTTCCAGCTCGTGCGCGGATACGGCCCCTTCGAGGCCGGCGTCCGCACGATCCCGGTGGCGCTCTCGATCGCGACGGCGGCGGTGATCGCTCCCAAGGTCGTCGAGCGGATCGGCACCAAGCGGGTCGTCACCGCCGGACTCACCCTCATGGGCGTCGGCTTCCTCTGGATCTCCGCCGTCTCCCAAGCCACGCCCTACCTCGAGATCGTCGGGCAGATGGTGTTCCTCGGTGTTGGGCTCGGCCTGACCACTGCGCCCGCCACCGAGTCGATCATGGGCTCCCTGCCGGCCGACAAGGCGGGCATCGGCTCGGCCGTCAACGACACGACCCGCGAGCTCGGCGGCACCCTCGGGGTGGCCATCATCGGTTCGGTCTTCAGCTCGATCTATGTCGGTGCCCTCCGCGACAGCGAGTTCATCCTGCAGCTGCCCGACGAGGCCCGTCACCTGACCGAGGAGTCGGTCGGCGCCGCCGGATTCGTGGCCCAGGGTCTCGGCGACGGGGCGCCCGCCTACCTGGGCGCGGTCAACGAGGCGTTCCTGTCGGGTATGTCGGTCGCCTGTGTGGTCGCCGCCTTCGTGGCGCTCAGCGGTGCGGCATTCGCCGCTCGCTTCCTCCCCGCCCGGGCGGAGTCGCCCCACGGGGATTCCGCCATCGCCGACTCGGTCGAGCTCGGCGTCGTCTGAGCGGGCGGAACCGCTGGTTCAGTCGCGGGTGCGTCCGTCGATGGTCGAGTCGGCCGACTGGTCGGACGGGTCGACGTCGATGATCGCCGGCAGGAACTCGTGGTCGGAGAACAGGCGGGCGGCCGGGCTCGTGCCGTCGATGGCTTCGGCCGTGAGCAGCACCGCGGCCGACGAGTAGGTCGAGCGCTCCTCGGGCGGGAACAGCGTCCCCTCGGGGTGGACGATGCCGGTGATGTAGCGACCGTCGTCCTCGCGGGTCGCCTGGGCGGCGGTGAAGAGCTGCATGGCGATGTCGTGCTCGCCCACGCCCATGTGGGCCAGCGCGCATTCGCAGGTCTCGGCGGTGGTGACCCACGGCCGGTCGCTGACGCAGCGAATGCCCTTGTCGTCGAGCATGAACGTGTTGAAGCGGTCGGCCAGGTGGGCACGGCCCGCCTCGCCGGTGATCACGCCGGCGAGGACCGGGTAGTACCAGTCCATCGCCCAGCGGTGCTTCGGGGAGAACGCCTCGTCGCGTTCGTGGCGGATGGCGTGGGCGAGCAGACCGACCGAGAGCTCCCAGTCGGGGCGTTCGTGGTGGAGCTCGTTGGCGATGGCCACCGCACAACGCAGGCTGTGGGCGATCGACGACGACCCGGTGAGCAGCGCGAACGACCAAGGGGTGCCGTCGGGGTGGCGGGCCCACAGGATCTCGCCGCGGGGCTGCTGGAGCTCGAGCACGAAGTCGATCGCGGGCTCGACGACCTTCCACATCTCCTCGAGGTACCCGAGGTCGCGGAAGTGCAGGTAGTGGTGCCAGACACCGGCCGCGATGTAGGCGATGACGTTGGCGTCGAGCTTGTCCTGCTCGACCCCGTCGGCGAGGTAGTACTGGTGCCAGGAGCCGTCGGGGCGCTGGAGATCGACGAGCCATTGGTAGGCGGCCTCGGCCTCGGCCCGGCGTCCGCCGATCACCAGTGCCATCGCCGCTTCGATGTGGTTCCACGGGTCGGCGTGGCCACCCGGGAACCACGGGATCATGCCCGAGTCGAGTTGCCAGGACGCGATGTGGTCGGCGGTGTCGCGGACCTGCTGGGCCGACAGGACGCCGGGGATGTCAGGCAGCATGTGCGTCCTCCCGCATCCGCTTCGAGCGCAACGGCGATTTCGTCGCGTAGACCACGAGGCTCTTGCCCAGCACGGGGTTGAGAACCTTCTCTGCCGTGCGAGTCAACCACGGCTGTTTCACGATGTCCCACTCGAGGAGCTTGTGGTACGTCTTCACCGACCAGTTGTCGTCGATCTCGTTGTTGACGCCGACGGCGCACCGGATCCACCAGTAGGGCGAGTGCAGGGCGTGGGCACGATGCGAGCCGACCGGGTCGAGCCCGGCGCCGCGGAGCTTCTCCCGCACCTCGTCTTCGGTGTAGATGCGGACATGGCCCCCCTCGGCCTTGGGGGCGTAGTACTCGTCGCTCAGCTTCCAGCAGATCTTCTCGGGGAAGGTTGCGGGCACGGTGACGGCGATGGTGCCGCCCGGCTTGAGGATCCGCATGAACTCGTCGTAGGCCGCCTGGTCGTCGGGGACGTGTTCGAGCACCTCGGAGGCGATGATCTTGTCGAAGGTCTCGTCGGGATAGGGGAGTCGGGTGCCGTCGCCCTGCACCTGCGCCCGCATCAGCGAGCCGTCGAACAGGCCGTCGTCGACCAGGATCGGGCCGGTGTTGCGGATCGCCTCGAGCTCGGGCAGCGCCATGTCGCAGCTGACCACGTCGGCCCCGCGCACGAGCGCCTCGTAGGTGTGGCGGCCGAAGCCGCACCCGAGATCGAGCAGGAGATCCCCGGCGCGTAGATCGAACTTGTCGTAGTCGACCGTCAGCATCACGCGCCTCCGCGGGCTTCGTGCTCGTCGAGCACGGCCCAGTACTGATCGAGCGTCTTGAGGGCGGTGTGGCGCCACGACCACTGGTCGATGACCCGCTGGCGGCCCTGCGCGCCGACCTTGGCCCGCAGCTCGGGATCGTCGAGCGCCATCTTGATCGTCGCTGCGAGGGCTTCGCTGTTGCCGGGCTCGGTGAGGAAACAGGTCTCGCCGTCGGTGCCGGCGACCTCGGGCAGGGCCCCGCCGGTGGTGGCCACGAGCGGCACACCGCACGACATCGCCTCGATCGCCGGCAGCGAGAACCCCTCGTAGAGCGACGGGACCACGGCGAGTTCGGCCTCGCTGTAGAGCTCGACGATCCGTTCGTCGGGTACGCCCGACACGAAGTGGACACAGTCGTCGAGACCCAGTTCGGTCATGACGGTGCTCGCATGGCTGTCGGGTCGGCGTTTGCCGATGATCGTCAGCTCGATGTGGCGCTCGGTGCGGAGCTTGGCCACGGCTTCGAGCAGGAACTTGAGGCCCTTCATCGCCACGTCGGCCGATGCGGTGGTGACGAGGTGACCGGGCCGACGTTCGACGCCGGCCACGGGGAGGAAGAGCTCGGGGTCGACGCCCACGGGCACGACGTGGAGCTTGTCGAGGTCGATCCCGTGGTCGGCGCTGATGTCGCCCTTGGAGGACTCGGACACGGTCATGACGCGGGGCATGCGCTTGCCGACCTGGGTCTGCATCTTGGTGAACGAGTACCAGCGACGCTTGCCGAACTTCTCCCACGGTGTGCGGGCGTGCTCGAGCTCGAGCCGGCGATCGACGGTGATCGGGTGATGGATCGTCTCGAGGATCGGCCAGCCCTCCTGCTGCAGCTTCAGGAGGCCCCAACCGAGCGTCTGGTTGTCGTGGATGAGGTCGAAATCGGCGCGGCGAGTGCGCAGGTGGCGCCAGGCCCGGAGGCTGAAGGCCATCGGTTCGGAGAAGTTGCCGGTGCTGAACGAGACGTGTTCGGCGACATCGGTCCAGTCCTTCCACTCCCAGATGCGGGGCTTGCGCATCGGGTGCGGGTCGCCCCAGATGTCGAGGCTGGGAAGCTCGATCAGGGGGACACGTTCGTCGAGAATGGGGTAGGGCGGCCCGCCCAACACCTCGACGTGGTGCCCGAGATCGACGAGCGCCTTGCTGAGATGGCGGACGTAGACGCCCTGTCCGCCGACATGCGGCTTGCCGCGATAGGTGAGGAGCGCGATACGCAGGGCGCGATCTCGGTCGAAAGGCATGACGTACCAGGCTTCCGCGGGGACGAAGGGGACGTCAAATGATGCCCTGGATCGGCGGTTTTCCACACTCGCGGTGCCATCGGGCACGCGGGCGCCGTGTAGAAACGGATGGTGCGAGCACTGGTGCAACGGGTGAGTCGGGCCAAGGTGACCGTGGGTGTCGACGGTCCCGACCCTGAGATCACCGGCGAGATCGGTGCCGGAATCCTCGCCCTGGTCGGGGTGACCCACGCCGACACCCCCGCCCAGGCCGCCAGGTTGGCAGAAAAGATCTGGAACCTGCGGATCTTCGACGACGCCGACGGCGTCATGAACCACTCGGTCGCCGACACCACCGGCGAGGTGCTGGTGGTCAGCCAGTTCACGCTCTACGGCGACACCCGCAAGGGCCGCCGGCCGGGCTACTCCGACGCGGCGAGGCCCGAGATCGCCGAGCCACTCGTCGACGCCGTCGTGGCCGAATTGCGCTCGCTCGGGGCGGTGGTCGCCACCGGACGCTTCCGCGCCGACATGGCCGTCGAGCTGGTCAACGACGGCCCGATCACGCTCTCGATCGAGGTGTGACCCGTCGTCGGCTGCGGCCGATGACGGTGAGGCAGACCAGCAGCATCGGCCACGGCCCGGCGATGGTGGCCAGGGTGCGGCCCTCCCGCAGCGGCACGGCCTGACGAAGGATCGCCTGCTCGCTCACGGATGTGCGCTGGTGCACCGTGCCGTCGGCGCCGACGACGGCGGAGAAGCCGGTGGGCGCTGCCTGGAGGACCCAGCGGTCGTTCTCGATGGCTCGCAGACGACTCGACGCGACCTGCTGGGTCTGGACGATCGTGAGCCAGTACGACGAGCCGTTGGTGGGGTTCAGGAGGATCTGCCCGCCGTTGTTCATGGCGTCGCGGGCCCGGTAGTCGAAGAAGATCTCCCACGAGATGGAGATGCCGAGTGGGCCGAACTCGGACTCGAGCACGGCCGGTTCGGTGCCGGCGCGGACATCGCGACCCGGGAGTTCGTCGCTGAAGTTCTCGAGGAACGAGCGGAGCGGGACGAATTCACCGAAGGGGACGAGACGCACCTTGTCGTAGCGGTCGCCCGTCTCGCCGTCGGGCGTCGTGATCACCGAGAAGTTCTGGTTGAAGGTCCGGTCGTCGGACGGTTCGAACCACCCGCTGACGATCGTCGCGTCCTTCTCCGCCGCGAGCCGGCGGAGCTCACCCAGTGCCTCGTCGGCCCGCAAGACCGGCGCATCGCAGCGCGAGGGCGTGGGGATCGCGTCGTCGACCGGATGGACGACGTCCTCGGGCCACAGGATCAGGTCGACGTCCTCGTCGTCGGCGATGAGTTCGGTGGCCCGGACGTGGCGTTCGAACACCCGCCGGTTCTCGCACGTGTCGGCCCGGGTGTTCTGTGGACCACCACCCTGGACGATGACGACGTCGATGGTACGCACGGTGTCGACGCCGACACCGCCGAGATAGCCGAGGAGGACCGCCGCGCAGAGGGCGCCGATCGGGGACCACGGCACGCGCCGCTGGACCACGGCGTCGCGCAGGCCGGCGGCGATGAACACCGTGACGAGGACGAGGAAGGCCGATCCGAGGAATCGGGCGGCGATGGACCACGGGGTGTCGACCGACACCATGGCCAGCGTCGCGATCGGCACGCCACCGAACGGGACGTGCCAGCGGATCAGTTCGGCGATCACGACGGCCGACGCGAAGGTCAGCGAACGTCTCGGGCCTTGCGAAGGTGTCGCCCAGCCGGCCAGTGCGACCAGAACGGTGAACACGCCGGCGGCCACGGGCCAGCCGGGAGGCGTCAGATCGAACATCCACAGTGTCGACGGGAACGCCCAGAACGCGCCGACGGCGAGCGACCGGCGGAAGCGGGTCCGTCCCGAGACCCCCTCGAGCAGGTGGAACCACAGCCCGAGCCCGGCGAGGCCCAGCGGCCACCAACCCCACGGTGGGAGCGCTGCCGCGATGCTGAGGCCGGCGAGCGCGCTCAGGGCGCGATTGCGGTTCACGACACGGCTGCGGTTCACGTTGCGGAGGTGTCGACCCGGAGACGGTGGACGCCACCCACGGAGCCGACGCCCTTGATGCGCACGGTGACGTCGCCCCCGCTCGTGACCCATCTCGGAAGGTCGTCGGGATCGGTGACGGCGAGCACTTCGCCGGGTGACGCGGCCGAACACAGTTTCGCGGCGAGGTTGACGGGCTCGCCGATGTAGTCGTCGCCCTCGAAGAGAAGGGCGATACCCGTGGCGAGGCCGACCCGGACCCGAATGGCCGAGTCGGAGAAGTGGTGCACCAGATGCGCACCGAGCGCGATCGTCGGTGCCGGTTCGGTGCCGACGACCATGACACCGTCGCCGAGCCACTTCGCCACCCGCACCCCTCGCTTCGCGGCGACGTTGCGGGTGACGCGCCGGAACTCGCCCAGCTGACGGACCGCTGCGTGAGGGCCGTGCTCTCGGGTGTAGGCGGTGAAGCCGCTCAGGTCCGCGAAGCAGAACGTCCGCATGACGTTGAGGTGGGTGTCGCCCTCGGCCAGATCCTCGGGACGAGCGACCTGGTCCGCCTCGGCCGCCTCGGCCCAGTCGCGAGCCGGACCGGTGTCGGCCGCGAGCAGCGGGACCAGGAGTTCTCCGGTGGCGTCGGTGCTGATCGCCAGCGCGTTGGCGGTCGGCGGCAGATCCGACGAGTGAAAGTCTGACGGCGTCACGCCGTCAGACTCCCACAGGCGTCAGCACATGTTCGATACGTGCGTGTCGACGGGAATGCTCCCGCCTCAGACCTTGTGGCCACAGATCGGCCAGGGCTGCCGGCCGCGCTCGGACCAGAGTGCGCGCGCCATGGCGTCTTGCCACCACGGTTCGGCATCGACGGGATCGACGCCGGCCAGCCACGGGAAGAAGCGGCCGGCGACGTCGTCCCAGGTGGTCTGATCGAACTGGTACGCGCCGCGATAGAGCCCACTGCGTGAGACGGCTTCGTAGTTGTCGGTCGATTCGCAGGTCCGAAGCCGGCTCAGTTCCTCGTTGGACAGGACGTCGCGGACTTCCTCGGTGGTGTCGAGGTAGAGGGCGAGGCCCTCGGGGGTGCACGCGGTGGTCGCGAACAACGCGGCCAGTGCGAACGCGAGCAATCGGATCGTTCGACGCATGAAGAGTGCTGCCTCCTCGGGCGGGGCCCGTGTCGTGGCGTTGAGCTGGGTGACCGGTCACACGACTCGCTGGTCGTGGGCAGGGGTGCGGGGCGGTCACCAACGCCTCAGCGCCCGACAAGGTAGACCCGTTCCGTCACACAATTGCAACATTGAGACCGAAGTCACACAGCGGCTGCGCTGTGCCGAGCGTCACACCTGGGTGCTCGCCCGACCCCCGCGGTGTCGTGCCCACTCGTGGACGATGGCCTGGGCGAGCGGGATCAGGTGCGTCGTGTCGTCGCCGGTGAGGAACGAGCGCAGCTGGAGGCCGTCGGCGACGGCGACGGCGAGGATCTCGGCCACGTCGTCGACGTCGTCGTCGGCGGGCATCAGTTCATCGGCCGGGGCGGAGCTCGTCGCAGTACGGGTGGCATAGGTGGCGCGGGCGCCGTTGGTGGCCGCCTCGGCGACCGACTCGTCGCTCGCCGACGACAGCGCAACCATCGTCTGCAGCCAGTCGGCCCAGTCGTAGTCGCCGCCGTCGGCGGAGGCACCGTCCTGATCCCAGACCCCGGCGCGCTCGATGACCGAGAGCTGATACTCCTGGAGGGAGTTCCAGATCCGTTCGTGGACCGAGCCGTAGGTGATGCGCACCCCATGGGTCCGCTCGACGTGCTCGAACACCTTGGCGTAGCTCACCGACGAGAGCTGGGTCTCGACGCCGAACTCCTGGAGTACTTCCACGCCTCCCTGGATCATGAGCTCCTTGAGCTCGGCACGGGGGCGGCGCTTCTTCTTCGTGGGGAAGTCTTCGACCATGACGACACCGTAGGGTGTGAGGGATCCATCGACAATCCTCGCAAGGGTATCTTGCAGAGAGTGGTCGCCCAGTCAGTCGGCGGTCGCGACCGCGGCACGTCCCTGGCGCACGCAGGCAGGCAGCCCGAGCCCGCGCATCGATGCCCCGGCCACCGTGACACCCGGCGCGTCGCGGCGGAGCCATTCGTCGATCTGATCGCAGCGTTCGAGGTGGCCGGGCCGGTACTGCGGGAGACAGCGGCGCCACTCGCTGACCCGGGCGACGGCATCGCCGGTCAGCCCGACCGTGAGGCGGAGCTCGTCGAGCAGCCGGTCGACGACGGCCTCGGTCGACATCTCGAGCCAGCGACCGTCGTCGGTGCGGCCGGCCGAGACGCGCAGGATCACGTGTTCGCCGTCGTCGTAGTGCTCCCACTTGTAGGACGACACCGAACAGGCCGTCATCAGCAGCCCCTGGTCGCGGGGGACCAGGAAGCCGGCCCCGTCGAGGTCGTGGGCGATCTGGTCGCGGTGGGCCACGAAGGTGACGAGGACGGCATCGGCGTAGGCGAGTCCCGCGAGCACCGCCGCGGCTTCGGGAGCGTGCGGGGCGACGAGACCCGCGCTCACCCAACCCGGTGTGGTGACGACGACGCGGCCGGCCCGCAGTGTCTCGTCGTCGGTCCGCACGATCCATGCATCGCCGTCGCGCTCGAGGTCGAACACCTCTGCACCGGTGCGGATGGCGTCGCCCAGTTCGTCGGCCAGCGCGTCGATGATGCGCTGGCTGCCGCCCCTGATGCCATGGAAGACCGGACCACCGCTGACGGTCGCGGCGACATGGTCGCGCAGGGCCTGGCCGAACGGCCCGCCCGTCGCAGCCGCGTCGGCGAGTGCCCTGGCACCGGCGCGGATCGACATCTCGTCGGCGGTACCCGCGTTGATGCCGCCGATGAGCGGATCGACGAGCCGGTCGAAGACCTCGTCGCCGACCCGAGGTCGCAGCACGGCGCCCACGGTGGCGTCGCCCTGCAGGGCGGGGAGGTCGGCGATGAGACCGGCGCGCAGCGCGTCGACGCCGGCCGACGAGACGATGCCGCTGTCGGCCACCGCATCGGGATCGAGCGGCGCGCCGAGCACGCTCGGCGGAATCCGTCGCAGCGCGCCGTCGACCCACATGAACGCGCCGCCCGGCCGCGGTGAGGTGAGGTGAGATTCGAGCCCGAGTTCGATGCAGAGCTCCGTCATCTCTGGCTCCCGGGCGAGGAATCCGTCGGCCGCCATGTCGACGTCGAACGCCAGACCCGATCCTTCGACCGGGCCGGCGGCGATCTTCCCTCCGACTCGTCCGGCGGCATCCAACACGACGAACTCCCGGCCCTGGCGGTGGAGCTCGTGGCCCGCGGCGAGGCCGGTGATGCCACCGCCCACGACGACGACGAGTTCGCTCACGACGGGTTGACGCGACCCTCGGTGTGGACGATCCGGACGACCTCGCTCAAGACGTCGGGGTCGACCGCAGGCATCACGCCGTGGCCGAGGTTGAACACATGGCCGGGATGGCCGGCGTTGCGGGCGAGCACGTCGCGGGTGCCCTCGACGGCCGGTTCCACCCCGGCGAGCACCATGGTCGGATCGAGGTTGCCCTGGAGGGCGACGCCGTCGCCGAGGCGGGCACGAGCCCGATCGAGCGGAACCCGCCAGTCGACGCCGACCACGTCGGCGCCCGCGTCGCGGATCAGCTCCAACAGTTCGCCGGTGGCCACTCCGAAGTGGATGCGGGGCACGCCGGTGTCGGCCACGCCGGCCAACACCTTGGACGAGTGTGGGAGCACGTAGCGCTCGTACTGGGGCGGCGACAGCGCGCCGGCCCACGAGTCGAACAGCTGGATCGCCGACGCACCACTGTCGATCTGGGAGCGCAGTGAGGCGATCGCCATGTCGGCGAGCCGGTCCATGAGCGAGTGCCACAACGACTCGTCGTTGAACATCAGGCTCTTGGTGTTGACATAGTCGCGGGAGGGTCGACCCTCGATCAGGTACGACGCCACCGTGAACGGCGCGCCGGCGAAACCGATCAGGGGAACGTCGAGCTCGGCCACGAGCTGGCGGACCGTCTCGAGCACGTAGGGCGTGTCGGCTTCGGGATCGAGCGGCCGCAGGCGGTCGAGGTCGGTGGCTGATCGAAAGGGATGCTCGACCTCGGGGCCGACCCCGGGCGTGACGGTCAGCCCGAACCCGACGGCGTGGGCCGGGACGACGATGTCGGAGTAGAGGATCGCCGCGTCGACGCCGTAGCGGCGCACCGGTTGCAGCGTGATCTCGGTCGAGAGGTCGGCGTCGGCGATGGCATCGAGGATCGTGCCCTCGCCCCGGATGGCGCGGTACTCCGGGAGTGAACGTCCGGCCTGGCGCATGAACCACACCGGCACGCGGTCGTGGGGGAGGCCGCGGCATGCTCGGATGAAGGGGTGATCGTCGAATCGGCCGGCGGACATGTCGTCGAGGCTACCGACGGGGGCGCCCCGGGACGGCAGCGGGCCGGCGGTACCATCGCTCCGATGTCGCGTCGCTCCCGCTTTCCAGCATCACCGCTCGTCTTCGCGGCCCTGGTCGTCGTGACGACGTCGTGCGGTCTCGGCGACAACGGCGACCTGCGGATCGCCGAGCCGGCGCTCGCCGAGGAGCTGTCGCCGACGACGAGCAGCACGACGACGACCAGCACGACGACGAGTACGAGCACGAGCAGCACGACGACGACCAGCACGACGACGACCAGCACCAGCACGACGACGACCGTGCCGGACGGGCCCGTCTACACCGAACAGGACTACGCCCTGTTCTCGACGGCCGGCCCCGTGGAACTCTTCCATCCGGCCCGGCGCGTCGAGCTGATCGGCTTCCACGAAGCGGGCCACGACGGGTCCCAGCAGCAGACGACCGTCGAGGGCGCGGCACCCTCGGTCACGCTCGAGAGCCGGGGCCGCAACACCGGGTCGCGCACGGCGGCCGACATCGTCGTCGACCCGGAGGTCGAGATCCGATCGCCGGTGACCGGCACGGTGATCCGGGGTGGAACCTATGTGCTCTACTGCGACTACTCCGACGACTTCCTGGTCATCGAACCCGACACGGCGCCGGGGTGGGAGGTCAAGATCTTCCACATCGACGGCCTCCTCGTCGGCGTGGGCGACCGACTCGAGGCGGGCATCACCGTCATCGCGCCGCGCGCGACACGACTCCCGTTCGAATCCCAGGTCGACGAGTTCACGGCGACCCCGTCGAACCCCCATGTGCACGTCGAGGTGATCGACCCCTCGATCCCCGACATCCCGTCGCCCGGCGGCGGATGCTGAACGCCCCCCGGCGGTTCAGTCGCTCGCGGCTCGCCCGATCAACTCGACGAGACCGGCGCCTTCGGGGCGCGCCAGCACCCGGTCGACGGCGGCGGCGCCGGCTTCGGCCGCGTTGGCGCGGGCGTTGTCGGCGTGCTTGTCGAGGGCACCGATCGTGTCGCGATCGGGCTCGATCACGGCCACCGCGGTGCCGCGGGCGCGGACTTCGGCCACCTCGTCGTCGAGCTTGCCGCTGAACCAGGCGCGTGTCGGATCGGTGACCCAGTTGCGGCTGCCCTCGGCGGCGGTCATGGCAGACGACACGATCACCAGATCGAACCCGAGCATCGCCGCCAGGTCGAGATTGGTCGACGAGTGCACGCCACCGTCGATGTATTCACGGTCGCCGACCCGGCCGGGCGTGTAGTAGCCGGGAACGGCCGACGACGAGCGCACCGCCTGCCCGACGGTGCCCCGCACGTCGTCGCGACCGAAGACGACCCGTCGACCGTCGAACATGCGCACGGCGACGATCCAGGTCGGCTGCTCCGGCCAGCCGTCGGGGAGGAGCTCGTTCATCCGCTTCTCGAGTGGCTCTCCGGAATGATTTCCCCGTGGGAGGTTCGCCATCGCCAGTCGCACCGGATCGAGCTTCCATGGCGGCCACACTGCCCGCAGGGCCATCTTCGGTGAGGCCGGCCGCCAGTCGCGGTCGACCTCCGGCGCGTCGTAGGGCGTGACGATGCGGGCGTAGATCTCCGCTGCTTCAGGGCTGACCGGCCCACCGGTCATGTGGAGCTTGCGGTCGACGGCAGCCACCCCGGCACGCAGGGTCAGCGCGGTGATCGAGCCGGCCGACGTGCCGATCACGAGATCGGCGGTCCGGGAGTCCCAACCGGTGGTCTCCTCGAGCCGCCCGAGGACCCCGGCATGCCAGGGGTCGCCGAGCGGTCCGCCGGCGCTGAGCACGAGTCCGATCGAGAACATCCCAGCAGAGGGTACGGGGGTCGTGGCCTCTTGGGGTGCCGGTACACTGAACCGTTTCCCCCCTCCCTGGGAGTCCCCCCACCCCCGTGTCTGCCGAACCAGTGTCTGCCGAACCAGTGTCCACCCAGCCAGTGTCCGACCGTCATCCCGAGCTCGACGCCGAGCAGGCGCATCTCGACTGGGCCTACGCCTGCCTGGAGGACGCGCGCGAGCGGGCCCATCGCATCACCGGCGGTCACGAGGCCCAGCGGGGCGGCACGAACCAGCACCGTTTCGAGCGGGAGTCGATGATCGAGGGCGCCGTCAACCGCCTGAGCCAGCTCAATCTGGGCGACCGGTCGCTCGTCTTCGGTCGCATCGATCCGGCTGGGACCGACGAGAAGTTCTACATCGGACGGCTCGGGGTGTGGGATCGCGAGCAGGATCCGGTCGTGGTCGACTGGCGGGCCCCCATCGCCGAGCCCTTCTACCGGGCCACCGGCCGTCAACCCATGGGCATCGAGCGCCGGCGTCACTTCGCCACCCGGGGCCGCACCTTGCTCGGCATCGACGACGAGCTGTTCGGCGATCTCCGCGACATCACGGCCGAGGACGTGGGAACCCGCGGTCAGGGCGCCCTCATCGCGGCACTCGAGGCGTCGCGCACCGGCCGTCTCGGCGACATCGTCGCGACGATCCAGGGCGAGCAGGACGAGATCATCCGGGCGGAGATGCCGGGCGTACTGGTCGTGCAGGGCGGTCCGGGCACGGGCAAGACGGTGGTCGCGCTCCATCGGGCGGCCTACCTCCTCTACACGCATCGCTTCCCGCTCGAAGGTCAGGGCGTCCTCGTGGTGGGCCCCAACCGGTTGTTCGTTGCCTACATCGAGCAGGTCCTGCCCTCGCTCGGCGAAGCCGGTGTCGACATCGCGGTGCTGGCCGATCTCCTTCGCCCCCGGGTTCGTGTCGACAAGCTCGACGACGAGCCGGCGGCGCGGATCAAGGGCGACCCGCGCATGATCAAGGTCCTCGCCCGCGCCGTCCACGACCGCGAGCGGGCGCTGCGCGACGAACTCGTCGTCGGCTTCGGCCTGCAGCGATTGCGCATCACGGCCGAGGAATCGGCGTGGATCATCAGGGAGGCCCGGCGTCGGTCACGGGGTCACAACTCCGGCCGCAAGATCGTCGAGGAGTTGTTCTTCCAGAAGCTGGCCGCCAGCGCGCGACGCCACGTCGACGCGAAGACGGTGCGTGAGCGGATCCGCCACGAGCTGCCGATCCGCGAGGCGCTCGACTGGATGTGGCCGGTCCTGAGCCCGCCGCATCTCCTCCACGATCTCTACGGCTCGCGGGCCCTGCTGCGGTCCGCCAATCGCGGTGTCTTCACCGACGAGGAGATCCAGCGTCTCCATCGGCCCCGGTCCCGTCACGCCGACGAGGTGATCTGGCGGTTCCAGGACGTGCCGCTGCTCGACGAGGGCCGTGCCCTGCTCGGCTATCGACCGGGCAAGCGCGACCTCGATGCCGTGCGCACCTACGGCCACATCTGCATCGACGAGGCCCAGGACCTCTCGCCGATGGAGCTGCGCATGATCGCCCGTCGATCGCTCAACGGCTCGATGACCATCGTCGGCGACATCGCCCAGGCGACCGGCGCCTGGGCCAACGACGGGTGGGATGCCGTCGTCGGTGCCCTGCCCGAGAAGCGCGAGGCCAGGTATCGGGAGCTCACCATCGGCTACCGGATCCCGGGGCCGGCGATGGCGCTCGCGAACAAGGTGTTGCCGGTTGCCGCTCCCGGGTTGCGGCCGCCGCAACCGGTGCGCACCGATGGCGACCCGCCCCGCATCGTGCGGGTGGAGGACTTCGTGCACGGCCTCGTCGACACCGTGCAGGCCGAACTGCGTGCCGTCGCCGAGGGCAATGTCGCCGTCGTGGTCCCCGACTCGCTCGTCGAAGAGGTCAACGCGGCGTTCGAGGCCCGCGAGATGCCGGTGGGTGGACCGACCCGCCACGGCCTCGATCAGCGGGTCACCGTCGTGCCGGTGCGGCTGGTCAAGGGGTTGGAGGTCGACGCGGCGGTGATCGTCGAGCCGGCCCGGATCATCGACGAGGAACGGCAGGGCATCAGGTCGCTCTATGTCGCCCTCACCCGGGCCACGAAGCGCATCGCCGTCGTGCATCGTGAGCCGTTGCCTGCGATCCTGACCGAACCATGAGCCTGGCGTTCGACCCTGCGCTGCTGCCGGCGGCCACCGCCGCCGAACGCTGCGCGCCCCACGCCGAACGGATCGATCTCGACCCCGGCGGGAGTGCGCTGTGGGTCGACGAACTGATCGTGGTCGACGTCGCCCTTCCCTGGCCGAAGCCGGTCTGGGCGGCGCCCGGTTTCACCGCCGTGCCCGAACTCGTGATGGCGGCCGGTGAGGCCGGACGCCGTGTGCGGGTGCTCGCGGCCGTCCCGCTCGACGACGGTGTCGGCCGCGTGGTCACCCACCGGCTCACCGACGGCGCGCAGTTCTCCCGCACCGAACACCAGGTCGATCCGCTCGTGGTGGCCGACCTCCTCGAGCGGCTCCTGGCGGAGGGGCTCGATGCCTCGCCGGCATCGGTCGTGTCGACCGAGCCCCGCCGCGAGCTGCTGCTGTGCACCCAGGGCAGCCACGATGTCTGCTGCGGCTCGCGGGGAACCTCGATGCACGCCGCACTCCACGCGCTCGACCCGGGTCTCTCCCTGCGGCGGGTGAGTCACACCGGCGGTCATCGCATGGCCCCGACCGGCGTGACCCTGCCGGACGGACGCATGTGGGGGATGGTCGGTGTCGACGAGATGATCGGGATCCTCCGATCCGACATCAGCCCGGCGGCCGTCGCTCGACGATGCCGCGGTTGGATCGGTGTGGCCGGGGGTCCCGCGCAGATGGCGGAACGGGCCGTCATGGCCGAGGTCGACGATTGGCGTTTCGACACCGTGGCACGCACCGCCGCCGTGCTCGACGCCGGCTCCGTCGACGGTGAGGTCACGGTGGTCGAGGTGGTGGCCGAGGGTGAACGCTGGCGAGTCGAGGTCGAGACGGGCCGTGCGGTGCCGACCATCGCGTGTGGCCAACCCGGCGGTCTGCCGGCCAAGCCCGGCGCCGAGTGGCGAGTGCGCTCGATCAGCCGAGGGGAATGAGTGCGGCGCCGAGGGTGGTGCTCCCCGGTGGCAGGCGGGGCAAGTGGTGGCCGCAGGGCGTCCGCCGGTAGCTTGTAAAGCATGCCTCACAAACCCGGCGTCGCCGTGCACGACCTGCGCCTCGACCTCGGTGGCGCGCCCGTGCTCCGCGGTGTCTCGCTCGAGGCGTCGGCCGGTCAGCAGCTGGCGATCCTCGGCCCCAGCGGCTGCGGGAAGACCACCCTGTTGCGGGTGATCGCCGGTCTCCAGTCGATCGACAGCGGTGAGGTCTGGCTCGGTGATCAGCGGGTCGCCGGCGACGGCACGAGTGTGCCGGCTGAGGAGCGTCGCGTGGGGCTCGTGTTCCAGGACTGGGCCTTGTTCCCGCACCTGAGCGTGGCCGCGAACGTGGCCTACGGCCTGCCGCGCGACGTTCGCCTCCGCCGTTTCGGGCGTCGCAACCCGGAGGCCCGTCGGCGGGTCGGTGTGCTGCTCGAGATGGTCGGTGTCGGTGATCTCGCCGATCGGCTCCCGGGTTCGCTGTCGGGTGGCCAGCAGCAACGGGTCGCGCTGGCTCGCGCCCTCGCCCCCCAACCCGATGTCCTGCTGCTCGACGAGCCGTTCTCCAGTCTCGACACCAACCTCCGCGCCGATGTGCGCGCCGACGTCGCCCGGCTGCTTCGTGATCTGTCCGTGACGGCGATGTTCGTCACCCACGATCAGGACGAGGCGTTCGTGCTCGGTGACCAGGTCGCCGTCATGCGCGACGGCCGGGTGGTGCAGCAGGCGTCGCCGGCCGAGCTCTACCGCAACCCGGTCGACCCGTGGCTCGCCTCGTTCGTGGGTGAGGCCGAGCTGGTTCCCGGTGATGCTCGGGGCGACCGGGCCGAGACCCCTCTCGGTGTCATCGGTCTCGTCGACGAGCGGACGGGCCCCGTCCGGGTCCTCATCCGGCCGGAGGAGATCGTGTTGTCCGACGGGACCGGAGGCGTGGTGGTCGACGTAGAGTACTACGGGCACGATGCCCTGTCGACGGTGCGGCTCGACGACGGCACGGTCGTTCGGAGTCGTGTCACCGGCGCACCCGCCCACCGGGCCGGCGACACCGTGGCAGTCGGGCACCGAGGGGTGCCGACCGTCGCGTACGCACCCGATGCCGCCACGGTGGTGTGACGCAGATCACATGTTAAGGACGCCTAACAATCCGTCGATCCTGGCTAGGTTCTCGCCTATGACGAAACCATCTCCGAAACACCCACGCTCGCGCACCGTACGCCGGTTGCCGGCCGCGCTCCTCGCCATCGCCCTGCTCGCCACCGCGTGCGGCGACGACAGCAGCGACGGCGATACCGGCGATGCCGGCGAGGGCGCCTCGTCCATCACGGTCTACTCCGGCCGCGAGCAGGAGCTCATCGAGCCGCTCCTCGACGCCTTCACCGCCGAGACCGGCATCGAGGTGAACGCCCGCTACGAGGGGTCGGCCGACCTCGCCCTCTTGATCCAGACCGAGGGCGACAATTCGCCCGCCGACGTCTTCATCTCCCAGAGCCCGGGAGCGCTCGGCCTCTTGGCGGGCGAGGATCGCCTGGCAACCCTCGACAGCTCGCTCACCGGGCTCGTCGACGAGGGCTATGCCGCCAACGACGACACGTGGGTCGGCATCACCGGCCGGGTGCGCGTCATCGTCTACAACTCCGAGCTCGTCGACCCGTCCGATCTTCCGGCGTCGGTGCTCGACCTGACCGATCCGAAGTACGCAGGCCAGGTGGGCGTCGCCCCCGACAACGGCTCGTTCCAGGATTTCGTGACTGCGATGCGCAGCGAGTTGGGCGACGACGCCACCCGCGCATGGCTCGAGGGAATGGCGGCCAACAACTCGCCGAACTACCCGAAGAACTCCGCCATCGTCGAGGCGGTGGGGCGGGGTGAGATTCCCCTCGGCCTCGTCAACCACTACTACAACCTGCGGGCGCTCGAAGCCGACCCGTCGCTCCCGAGCGTCAACCACTTCCTCGACACCACCGACCTCGGTTCGCTGGTGATCGTGACCGGTGGCGCGGTCCTCGAATCGTCGGACGCGAAGGACGAGGCCGCGCAGCTCCTGGCGTTCCTGCTCGGCGAAGCGGCACAGTCGACGTTCGTGACCGAAACCCAGGAGTACCCGCTGCTCCCCGGCGTTGCGGCACCCGAGGGCCTTCCCGCGCTCGACGGCTACGCCACCGACACCATCGACTACTCGGTGCTCGGTGACGGCCTGACCGGCACGATCGAACTGATTCGAGAGAGTGGCCTCGTCGAGTAGTTCCTCCTCGTCGGCTTCCACGGCCCCGGCCGGCGGTGCGCGTGCGCGCCCGCCGGCCGGTTTGCTGTTCCTCGGGGTTCTCACCGGTCTCGTCTTCCTGGGGCCGTTCGCCTATGTCGTCGCGCGCAACCTGGATCTCGGGACCGACCTCGGTTCGATCATCTGGTCGGCCGACACCTGGGAGCCGCTTCGTCGGTCGCTGTGGCTCGGACTCAGCGTCGCACTCTCGTCGGTCGTGATCGGCACCGCGCTCGCCTGGCTCACCATTCGCACCGACCTGCCGGGCCGGCGGGTGCTGCGGGTGCTGTCGCCGCTCCCGCTGGTGTTCCCCAGCTTCGTCGGCGCCACGGCGCTCATCGCCGCGTTCGCGACCGGCGGTCTCGTCGAGGAGATCCTCACCCCCGTCGGTATCGACAACCTCCCCGACATGAAGGGCTTCCGCGGCGCCTGGCTCGTGCTGACGCTCTTCACCTACCCCTACGTGTACCTCCCGGTGGCCGCTCGCATGGCGGCGCTCTCTCCTTCGCTCGAGGAATCGGCCCGCATCCTCGGACGGTCCCCGTGGGCGGTCTTCCGCACGGTCGTCCTGCCCCAGGTGTCGGGTGCGATCTGGGCCGGCGCGATGCTCGTCTTCCTCTATGCCATCAGCGACTGGGGGGCCGTCAACCTGCTGCGCTACGACACCCTCACCCGCGACATCTACTCCGACCGACTCTTCGATCAGCCCCGGGCGATGGGGCTCTCGCTGGTGCTCGGTGTCGTGGCGCTGACGGTCGTCGGTGCCGAGCGGGCGCTCGATCGCCGCCGCCAGCGAGTCGAGGTCGTACGCACCCGCGACGCCCTGGTCGTGCCGCTGGGCCGATGGCGCTGGCCCGCCCTCGTCGTCGTGGTCGCCCTTCTCGGCAACGCCCTCGCCGGCCCGGTGGCGGTCTTCGCCTTCTGGGCGTGGCGCGGCCTGCGCGCCGATTCCGACACCATCGGCCTCGGTACCGACCTCGGCGCCCTCGTCGAACCCGCGCTCCACACCGCGCAGGCGGGCCTGATCACCGCGGCGATCGCGATCGCGGTCGTGCTCCCGGTGGCCTGGCTCACGGCCCGATACCGCAGCCGTATCGGCGGAACCGCCAACTCGATGGTCGTGGCCGGCTTCGCCCTTCCCGGTGTGGTGATCGCACTGTCGATCGTCTTCTGGGCCATCGACGCGCCGATCATCGAGCGCTGGTACCAGACCTTCCCGCTGCTGATCCTCGCCTATGTGCTCCACTTCGGGGCGCAGGCGACCCGCGCCGCACACGTTGCCGTCGGGGCGGTGCCGGCCCGGCTCGGCGACGCCGCCGCGACCCTGGGCGCCGGCCGTGTCCGCCGCCTCCTCACGATCGAACTGCCCCTCATGGCGCCGGGCCTCCTCGCCGGTGCCGGCCTCGTCATGTTGTCGACCATGAAGGAGCTCCCGGCGACGAAGCTCCTCGCTCCCACCGGGTTCGACACCCTCGCCACCGAGATCTGGAGCGCGGGCGAGAGCGGCGCCCTCGCGCAGGGAGCACTCGCGTCACTCGCGCTCGTTGCCGTGTCGGCCGTGCTCACCTGGGCCGTTGTCCTGCGCCGACTGGAGCACTACTAGCCGGTGGTGACGAGGATGCGGGCGGTGGCGAACTCGCCGACACCGATCGCGGCGCCGTCGATCTCCACCGTTGCCGTGCCGTCGGGCGACATCGCCGTGAGGCGGCCCTTCGACCCCGGTGTGATCGACGACTGCTCGAGAAAGTCGAGCATGCCCTCGAGGAACTCGAGCTCCTCGGGGATCCTGCGCACGGTGAATGCGTTGCCCACCTCCAGCGAATCGAGGGTCACCAGGTTGGGTGCTTCGTACCCGCTGCCCGGGATCGGGTTGCCGTGCGGGCACGTGGTCGGGTCGTCGAGGCGTGACATCATCGCGGCCTCGACGGTCGGAGAGATGACGTGCTCCCACTTGCCGGCCTCCTGGTGGGCGTCGGCCCACGAGAGTCCGAGAATGTCGGTGAGGAACCGCTCGGCCAGGCGATGACGGCGCACCACGGTCTCGGCCAGCGCCCGTCCCGCGTCGGTCAGCGTGATCTGGCGACCCGACTCGATGAGGCCCTCGGCTTCCATGCGCTTCACCATCTCCGACACCGCCGGCCGCGACACGTCGAGGCGCTCGGCGATCCGGGCCTGGATGACATCGAAGTCGTCCTCGTCGAGCTCGAAGATCGTTTCGCAGTACTCCTCGAACGCGGGATGCCATTCGGGTGACTCGTACTCGGCAGTTTCGTCTCGCGCCATCCCACATCCTACTTCCGATCTGCGTCGAGTCTCCCCGCCCCCCGAGTGGGGCTACTCGACGCAGATCGGAGTGGGGGAGGGGACGGGGTCGGTCGGCGTGGGTAGCGTGCCCGGCATGGGAGTCGATGACCGCGATCCCGAGCACCGCGCCGCACAGGATGCCCTCTCGCGGTTCTCGCCGCCGGTGCGGGAGTGGTTCACCTCCACCTTCCGCGCGCCGACAGCACCCCAGGTCACCGGGTGGCCGGCCATCGCCGACGGCGACCACACACTGATCCTCGCCCCGACGGGGACCGGCAAGACCCTGTCGGCCTTCCTGTGGGCGCTCGACCGACTCGCCGTCGACCCCGTTCCCGACGACGAACAGCAACGCACGCGGGTGCTCTACCTCTCGCCGTTGCGCGCCCTCGCCGTCGACGTCGAGAAGAACCTTCGAGCGCCGCTGAAGGGGATCGGTTTCGCCGCGCAGCGCGCAGGGTCGACGGTCCACACCCCGACCGTCGGCATCCGCACGGGCGACACACCGACGCAGGAACGTCGTCAGCTGATCCGCCACCCGCCCGACATCTTGATCACCACGCCCGAGTCGCTCTACCTGATGCTCACCTCGAAGGCGCGCGAGACACTGGCCAACGTCCAGCACGTGATCATCGACGAGATCCACGCGATGGCCGGCACCAAGCGTGGTGCCCACCTGATGCTCTCGCTCGAACGGCTCGAGGAGCTCACCCCCCGCCCACCTCAGCGCATCGCGCTGTCGGCCACGCAGCGTCCGCTCGACGAGATCGCCCGGTTCCTCGGCGGCGCGACCGTCGATGCCGACGGCGCGGTCGTTCCTCGATCCGTCACCGTCGTCGACGCCGGGGCCCGCAAGGAGCTCGACATCGAGGTCGTCGTCCCGATCGACGACATGGGTGCACTCGGCGAGCGGATCGAAGCCCCCATCGACGGTCCGGCGGCGGCATCGCCGGGCCGGCGCAGCATCTGGCCGTCGATCCACCCCCGGCTGCTCGAGCTCGTCGAGACGCACCACTCGACCCTGATCTTCGCCAATGCCCGACGACTGAGCGAGCGTCTCGCCACACGGCTCAACGAGCTGTCACTCGAGAAGGCGGCGCTCGGCGAGGGTCTGACGCTGCCGTCTCCGCCGGTGATCGTGGGCGCGGGCGACGAGCAGACGGGCACCAGCGCCGTGGAGGGCGAGGAACTGGTCAAGGCCCATCACGGGTCGCTCTCGCGGGAGCGACGGCTGCAGATCGAGGATGAGCTGAAACGCGGCGATCTCAAGGGCCTCGTCGCGACCTCGTCGCTCGAGCTCGGCATCGACATGGGCGCGGTGGATCTGGTCATCCAGGTCGCCAGTCCCGGATCGGTCGCATCGGGCATGCAGCGCATCGGTCGGGCCGGCCACCAGGTCGGCGAGCCGAGCCGCGGCAAGATCTTCCCGAAGCATCGCGCCGATCTGCTCGAGGCCGCCGTCGTCGTCGATCGCATGCACCAGGGACTCATCGAGGAGACCCACTACCCGCGCAACCCGCTCGACGTGCTCGCCCAGCAGATCGTCGCCATGTGCGCGATGGACGACTGGGACGTCGTCGAACTCGCGGCACTCGTTCGCCGCAGTGCGAACTTCAACGACCTGTCCGACGAGGTGCTCGGCAACGTGCTCGACCTGCTGTCGGGCACCTATCCCTCCGAGGAGTTCTCCGAGCTGCGACCCCGCATCGTCTATGACCGCGTCGCCGGGACGGTTCGCGGTCGGGCCGGCTCCCAGCGACTCGCCGTCACCAACGCCGGCACCATCCCCGACCGCGGACTGTTCGGCGTGTTCCTGCCCGACGGCACTCGGGTGGGGGAGCTCGACGAGGAAATGGTCTACGAGAGTCGGGTGGGGGAGACGTTCCTGCTCGGTGCATCGACCTGGCGCATCGAGGACATCACCTTCGAGCGGGTCATCGTCACCCCTGCCCCCGGCCAGCCCGGAAAGATGCCGTTCTGGCACGGTGATGGCCCTGGCCGTCCACTGGAGCTCGGGCGGGCCATCGGCGCGTTCGTTCGCGAGATCCGCGACGACCCCGACCCGATGTCGCGTCTGCGGGAGCGCCACGGGCTCGACGAGTTGGCCGCCCAGAACCTGATCGCCTACCTCGCCGAGCAGTTCGAAGTCGCCGGTGCAGTGCCCGATGATCGAACGATCGTGGTCGAGCGGTTCCGCGACGAGATCGGCGATTGGCGGGTCTGCATCCTCACCCCGTTCGGTGCCCAGGTCCACGCGCCGTGGGGGATGGCGCTCCAGGCCCGCCTCGGGGCCGAATGGGGCGCCGATGTCGAGCTCATGTGGAGCGACGACGGCATCGTGATGCGGCTCCCCGAGGCGATGGACCGGCTCCCGGTCGACGAACTTCTCTTCGATCCCGACGAGATCGACGACCTGATCATCGCCCGTCTCCCGGAGACCTCGATGTTCGCCTCGCGGTTTCGCGAGTGTTCGGCCCGGGCGTTGCTGCTGCCCCGACGTCGGCCCGATCAGCGCACCCCGTTGTGGCAGCAGCGCCAGCGGGCTGCGGATCTCCTGTCGGTCGCCGTGAAGTACCCGTCGTTCCCGATGCTGCTCGAAGCCACGCGGGAGTGCGTCAACGACGTCTTCGACGTGCCCGCGCTGCGCCAGGTGATGACCGAGCTGCGGAGCCGCAAGATCCGTATCGTGCCGGTCGAGACCCCCAAGGCGTCGCCGTTCGCCCAATCGCTGCTGTTCTCGTGGATCGCCGTCTACATGTACGAGGGCGACGCACCGATCGCCGAGCGCCGCGCCGCGGCCCTCGCCCTCGATCGCGATCTGCTGCGTGATCTCCTCGGCGCCGAGGAACTGCGCGAGCTGCTGTCGGCCGACGTGCTGGCCGATGTGGAGCTCGAACTCCAATGCCTCGTCGACGGACGCAAGGCCCGTGATCGCGACGAACTCCACGATCTGCTGCGCACGCTGGGGCCGCTCTCGATGCTCGACCTCGAGGCGCGAACGGTCGACGACGCCGACGTGGTCGCCTGGACCCGTCAGCTCGTCGAGGAGCGCCGCGTCATCGAGGTGCGCATCGCCGACGGCGCACGGGTGGCCGCCTCCGATGATGCGGCCCGGCTCCGCGACGCCCTCGGCGTCGCGCTGCCGGTCGGCCTCCCTGCGGTGTTCACCGATCCGGTCGACGATCCGCTCGGCGATCTGTGTCGACGCTACGCCCGGACACACGGACCGTTCCTGGCTCGCGACATCGCCCGATGGCTCGGGATCGCCGTCGACCGGGTGACCGTCGCCCTCGATCGTCTGCTGACCGAGGGGCGGGTCGTGCGGGGCGAGTTCCGACCCGGAGGGATCGAACGGGAGTACTGCGACGACGACGTGCTCCGCCAGCTCCGACGTCGGTCGTTGGCCGAGCTGCGTCACGAGATCGAGCCGGTCGAGGCCGACGCGCTCGCCCGCTTCCTTCCCGCGTGGCAGGGCGTCGGCAGCCGTCGCCGCGGCATCGACGGGTTGGCCGAGGTACTGGCCCAACTCCAGGGCGCACCGATCGCCGCCTCCGTGATCGAAACCGACGTCCTTCCCGCCCGCCTCGGCGGGTTCCAGCCGAGCGACCTCGACACCCTGTGCACGACCGGCGAGGTCGTCTGGGTGGGCGCCGGTGCCATCGGCGCCACGGACGGTCGTGTGCGGCTGCTGTTTCGCGACCAGGTCGGGCTCCTCGCCCCACCGGCCGATGATCCGCCCCTCGATCCGGTCCACGAGGCGATTCGCTCCCACCTCGTCAGCCGCGGCGCGTCCTTCTGGCCCGAGATCGTGGGCGCGGTGGCCGCCGCCGAACTGCCCTACGACGACCCGTCGGTGCTCGCCGCTCTGTGGGACCTGGTGTGGGCGGGCGAGGTCACCAACGACACGCTGGCACCGCTGCGTGCGTTGGTTGCCGGTGCGGCGGGGAAGCCCGGTGCGAAGGCGACGGCGCGTCGGCGCCGACCCCGACCCGGAGGGCTCACCCGGCTCGGTCCGCCCGCCGCGGCCGGACGATGGTCGCTGGTGGCGCCGCTGCGTCTGCCAGTCCCGACCCCCACCGAGATGGCCCACGCCCGCGCCCATCAGCTCCTCGACCGCTATGGCGTGCTGACCCGCGAGGCCGCGCTGGGCGAAGGCCACGAGGGCGGGTTCGCCGGTGTCTATCCGCTGCTCAAGGCGCTCGAGGAACGCGGCGAAGTACGTCGCGGTTATTTCGTCGCCGGTCTCGGCGCGGCCCAGTTCGCCCTTCCCGGAGCTGTCGATCGGTTGCGCGCTGTCCGTGCCTGCGATGCCGACGGCGAACCCATCGTCCTCGCGGCCACCGACCCCGCACAGCCCTACGGTGCGGCGCTCGCCTGGCCCGAGACGGCGGGGCGACCGGTGCGGGCCGCCGGCGCCCACGTGGTGCTGCACGACGGACGCCCACTCGTCGAGCTCGAGCGCGGTGGGCGTTCGCTGATCACCTTCCCGGGGGCCGACGAAGGGCCGGCGTGGATCACGGCGATCCAGGAACTCGTCAAGAACGGTCGCCTCGCCAAGCTCGAGATCAGCAAGGTCGACGGCGAACCGATCCGGGAGACCCCGTGGGCGGCCCGGCTCGAATCAGCCGGGTTCTCCGCCGGCTACCGGGGAATGACGTTCCGGGGCTGAGCGGACGCCGCCGCGGCGCGCTTCGGTCAGAGCCGTTGGATGTTGGCGCCGGCGAGCTTGCCGCGGGTGTCGAGCACGGCGGACGCCAGCGAGAAGTCGGCCCGGTCGAGAATCAACGCGTGGGGCTGGAGGAGGACCGTGATGTCGGCGTCGGCCATGGCCGTATTCACCTCGTCGTGCTGGGGGAGGTCGGTCCCGTCGACATCGAACCGTTCGACGTGGGGATCGAAGAACGACACGTCGGCGCCCATGGCGAGGAGCCGTCGGGCCAGGGGTCGGGCCGGGGTCTCCCGTTCGTCGGAGATGTCGGACTTGTAGGTGACGCCGAGCAGGAGCACCTTCGAGCCGTTGACCGGCTTGCGATGCTCGTTGAGGAGGTGCTGGATGCGGGCGGCGACATAGGCCGGCATGCGACCGGAGACCTCCTGCGCGAGCTCGACGAAGCGGAACTGATAGCCGAGCGAGCGCACGGCGTAGGAGAGATAGTTCGGGTCGATCGGGATGCAGTGGCCGCCGACGCCCGGGCCCGGGTAGAAGGCCTGGAAGCCGAACGGCTTGGTCTTCGCCGCGTCGATCGCGGCCCACAGGTCGATCCCCAGATCGTGGCTGAAGATCGCCATCTCGTTGACCAGCGCGATGTTGACGTGGCGGTAGGTGTTCTCGAGGAGCTTCGCCATCTCCGCTTCGCGGGTGCCGGCGGTGGGAACCACCGTGTCGACGACCCGCGAGTAGAGCGCGACGGCCCGTTCGGTGCATGCGGGGGTGAAGCCGCCGACCACCTTCGGGGTGTTGCGCAGACCGAAGGTCGGGTTACCGGGATCGATGCGTTCGGGGGAGTAGGCCAGCGAGAAGTCGACACCGGCGGTCAGCCCGCTGCCCGCTTCGAGGATCGGGCGAACGATGTCGTCGGTGGTGCCGGGATAGGTGGTCGACTCGAGCACGACGAGCGTGCCCGGGGTCAGGTTGGCGGCGATCGTGGCCGACGACGCCTCGACGGCGCCGAGATCGGGAGTGGTGTCGTCGCGCAGCGGCGTGGGCACGCAGATGACGATGGCCGCCGCCTGGGCGAGCACGGTCGCATCATCGGTGGCTCGAAAGCCCCCCTCGATCATCTCGGCGATGTCGTCGTCGCTGAGGTCGTCGATGTGGGAGGTCCCGGCGGCGAGTCCGTCGAGCGTGCGGGTCGACACGTCGTAGCCCGCGACCGACAGGCCCGACCGCACTGCTTCCTGCGCGAGCGGCATGCCGACATAGCCGAGGCCGACGACGACGAGATCAAGATTCGACATGGAGAGGCTTTCCGTGGGGGTACAGACCCACGATTCTACGACATCGCCCCGGCTTGGCGGCGTTCCGTCGCTCTTCGGACGGCAGAACGCTCGGGCTACAGTGGCCGACTCCCCACCTCGATCGACCGCATGTCCCCACGAGTCCCTCCACAGGTCACCACCGACACCGGAATCATCGCCGCGTCGGGGGCCCACGGTGCCCGCATCGCGGCGCGACTCGCCTCGATGATCGGTGCTGCGACGGGTGCGTTGGCCGACTCGGGATCGACGGTGGCCGACTTGCTCGCCGAACTCGGCGTGCCCACCGTGCCGCTCGATCCGTCGCAGCCCTGGCGGGCCGGCGTGCTACCCGTGGTGGAGGTCGACGCCGCCGGGCTCCCCGAGTGGACCGACGACTGCCCGTACGGCGCGGGACTCCTGATCGTCGCCGAGTTCGACCCCGAGGGCGGCAGTCGCGGCGTTCGCAGGCGCGGGCCGCTCACTGTCTCGGCACTGACCGCCCTGCTCGATTCGTTGCCCGGAACGGTCGTCGAGGCAGCCGTGGTGCCGTGGTCGGGGCGGGCCCCGTCGGTGGTGCTGAGGGTCGTCGGTGGCGAGAGCGCGGAGGGGGCCGATGCCGACGTCGGCGCGGCGATCGAGTCCGCCGTGGTCCGAGAGATCGACCGTCTCGTGGCGTTGTGCGAAGAGGCCGACGAGACGCTGGGACGGCGCTCCGGACGCGACGTCGCCGGTGAGGACATCGCAGTGATCCGCGCGATGAGCGGCGCGGCGTGTGCCCGCGGGTGGTCCCAGTACTCGCTGCACGCCCCCTCGCGGTCGGGACTGACCATGCGGGCGTTGCGGCGAGCACCTCGGCGGCCGGTCGCGTTGCGGCGTGTTCCGGGGCAGGTGGCGCGGGGCTTGCTGCGCCGCGGGCGCAAGGATCGACTGGTGGTCGATCCGGCTCCGCCGGCGGCGCTGGCGAACGCCCGTGCCGCCGCCGCATCGGGTGACGTGCGAGACGCCGCGGCGGCGCTCACCTTCTCGGTCGTGGCGTTGGTCCACGACGAATCCGAGGTGGACGATCTGGAACACCAGATCGACGGTCTTCGTCGACCACCCGAACGGGTCGTCGTCCTCCACGCCGACGAGGCGGACGGGGGCTGGGACCTCGCGACCGCGCTGGCGACGGTCGACACCGACCTGGTTGCGGTGTGGCCGGCCGGCGTGCAGGTGCACGACGGCGTGCTCCTCGATCTGACCGTTTCGATGCTCGAATCGACGAGTCGATTCGTCGCCGCGCCGGTGACACTGACGCACCTCACCGAACTCGGCCTCGACCTACAGAGGGTCCAGAGCCTCGAGGTCGGCTACTTCGCGCCGTTGGAGGACGGCATCGTCCTGGCGGCGGCCGCCGATGTCGGCCGGTTCACCCCGGCCGGTCGGGATCGTCCCGTGATCCGGCTCTACGATGCCGCCCGGGCCTCGGGCGCGACGACCTTCGTCTCGCCCGACGTCGGCGTCGCCCGGCATCTCGGCGAGATGTCGGAGGCGAACGCGAAGGCGTATCACGACGCGTTCGGTCGCCTCGACGAGATCGTCGACGAGGAGAGTTCGGGCGATACCGGCCGACTCCCCGTGTCGGACGACGAACTCGTGCAAACCTTGGTTCGGCGACGCGACGAGCTGAGGGACCGATGTGCACGGCTCGGTGCCGGAAGTGCCACAGACGTGCGCCGCGTGCGCGCCATGCTCGATCCCGAGGTTTCGGTGGCGCTCGCCCTCGATTGGCTGACCGGCGAGTTCACGCCCTCGCGTGATCCGTTCGTGCTTCGGGCGCCCGGTCGGTTGGAGGCGGCGCTGGCCGAGCTCTTCTCGGAATCACCCCGACTGCGCGACTAATGAGCGGTCGATCGGACCGGTCACCCGCAGCGAGACCCTGATCGCCTCGATGCGCTGCCGGGTGTACGCCTCGTAGTCCGCATCGGTCGGGAACCAGCGCGCCGACGCATCACGGGGCGGGATGTACTCGAACGTGAGGCCTCGGGAACGGAGTCCGAGGAAGTCGGGTCGGTCGAGGAGGAGAACCTTGTGTACCGGCGAGGGTCCCGCGGCGATCCGTTCGGCGATCTCGTCGAGGCGTTCGGCCGAGATGCCCCGGAGGTCGACGAGCGTGACCGGGCCGTCGCCGCCCAACCCGAGCGAGGGGGGTGGGAGTCGCCGCGCCCGCTGGGCCTTCACCTGGTGGACGCCGCGCTGGAGCAGGCGCCCCATCCCGGCCGGGAGCACCCGCTGCAGGGTGCGATAGATCGACTCGAGGAATGCGATCACAGCGCCGCCCAGAGTCGGAGGGCGGCCGCCGCGGCGGCCGCTCCGTCGGCGGGCGGAAGGTGGCGCATCCCTTCGCGGAGACGGCGCTGTTCGGCCGGGTCGGCGAGCTGATCGATCACCGATTCGAGTGGCGTCGGGTCGCCTTCCGACCATTGCAGGCCGACGCCCGCCTCGGCGGCGTAGCGCGCCCGCGCCGATTGGTCGTCCATCTTCGTGTGGAGGTTCGGGATGAACAGCGTGGGCAACCCGAGCGCGAGCGCCTCGTGGAAGGAGTTGTAGCCCGACGCCATGAACGAGAGGTCGAACGCGTCGGTGTAGGCGGCCAACGGGTAGCGGCGGACTCGGATGACATCGCCCGGGAGCTCGACCGGGTCGCGCACGAGGACACTCTCGGCCACCGCCACCTGGATGTCGTGGCGCCGGAGCGCGTCGAGCACCCGTCCGCTCAGCGAGGCGACATCGTTGATCTGCCCGGCGCCGAGCTGGACGAGCGCCGCCGGACGATCGGGGTCGAGGCCCAGTTCGGCACGGGCCGCTGCACGGGGGATCACCGAGTCCTTCGTGCCGAAGGTGACCGGCCCGACCCGAAGCGCCTCGAAGCGGCGCGTCGCGGTCAGCCCATGGTCGTAGTCCGCCGCGAACTCCCCCGGCTCGATGATGAGCGGGAAGAGATTCGACCGACTGATCGCGGCATGCCCGGCGTCGGCCCTCCACATGCCCCGTCGGAACCACACCCACTGCCGATCGGGGTGATCGGCGATCGCCTTGCAGAGGCCCATGTAGGGATGGGGTCCGTCGAAGACGATCGCCGTCGGCTGGTAGAAGTCGATGAGTCCACCCAACCGCGCCGCGTAGAAGTCGTTCCACTCGGTGCCGTCGACGGTGCCGTACTCCGACGATCGGACGAACTCGGTGTGGAAGCCCTGAGCGACGGGAATCGCAGCCGCCTGCGACAGCGTGAACACGACGACGTCGGTGTGGGCTTCGAGGGCGCGGCCGACCGCCATCATCCGGGAGAGGTGGCCGAGGCCCACGCCGTTGGCCGTGCACAGCAGCACGCATGGCCGATCCATGCGGGTGAGGTTAGGTGGTGCAGTCGGCGATCTCGTATGCGGGATACGGAACCCCCGTCGGCAACCAGCAGGGCAGCGTCGTGAGCGGTGTCGTGATCGATGCCCATGCGCTCACCAAGGGAAACCCGCACGCCGCCGCGGTCGCGTCGTCGAGGGCCGACACGAGTGCGGAGAACTCGCTGAAGTCCGGGGGGTTGATCGTCGCGTTCACGAACTCGTCGATCTGGGACCGGATGTCGCCATCGAGACCGGCGGCGGCTCGTTCGAGAGCATCGAAGTCGGCGATGGTGCCGTTCGGCAGGGGAGCGGTTCGGAAGAGCGACGTGAGGGTGCGGCATTCCGTCGAAGAGTTGGCCCGCACCACCTCGGGCCCGGGCGCCTCGTCGGGGTCGGTGCGGTCGATCATGATCAATCGGGGGGTTCCGGCCGGGTCCCATCGTCCGTCGACCGCGGTGACGATCTCGTCGGTGACGCAGTCGATCGCGAGGTGATCGCCGTCGTCGCTCCAGCACGGCAGGAAATCGGGGCGCCCCTCGGTCGTGCATCGTCCGGGCGTGCCCGGCGCGGTGTAGGCCGCGATCGGGATCTCCATCTCGAAGTGGCACTCGGGGAAGCCGCTGGTGGCGTAGAGCGCGCTGAAGGCGGGGAGCCCGCAGGCCGTGCTCGTCGCGTCGTCGATCGCGTGACTTGCGAGCACCATCAGGTCGTGCGTCTGCACGGCACGCTGTCGGTCCGAGAGGGTCGGGTCGTCGTCGAGTGCACCGATGTCGTTCAGCAGTGGCAGGGCCGCGGTTGCGCCGGTGACGGCGGCCAGGCGGGCGAGTTCCTCGAGCGTGCCATCGAGGGTCGTCTCGTCGGCATGGGATCCGAGGGCGAGGGTGCGGATGTCGCTGCAGACGCCGTCGGTCGGTTGCTCGACCTCGTTCGTGGGGGTCACCCGGTGGACGGCCCAGGCATCGGGGGGCTCGGGCGACGCGCACGACGCGCCGAGCAGCAACACCACGAGTAAGAGCCTCCACTTCATGGTGCACCAATCGGCGGCGCCGGTCCGGTTTGTAGTCATCGGAGCGTCTATCGTGACCGGATGAACGACGAGATCTTCGCCGGCGCCGAGGCGCTGACATTCGATGACTTGCTCGTGGTCCCCGGGTGGAGTGAGGTGCTGCCCTCCGAGGTCGACACCACCACCTCCCTCGCGGGGATCGAACTGCGGGTCCCGCTCATGTCCGCGGCAATGGACACCGTCACCGAAGCGCCGCTCGCCATCGCCATCGCGCGAGCGGGCGGGCTCGGTGTCCTCCATCGCAACCTGACGGTGGAGGAGCAGGCCGACGAGGTCGACCGTGTCAAGCGGGCCCAGGCCGGGATGATCTCCTCGCCGATCAGCCTGCCCCCGACCGCGACCCTCGACGACGCGGAAGCGCTGATGGGTCGGCACAAGATCAGTGGCGTGCCGATCTGCGACACCGACGGGCACCTCGTCGGCATCCTCACGAACCGCGACATCCGATTCTGCACGGCGGACGAGTACGCCAGGCCCGTCTCGGAGTTCATGACGGCGTCGCCGCTGGTCACGGCGCCTGTGGGCACCGAGTTCGAAGCCGCCGTCGCGATCCTCCACAAGCACCGCATCGAGAAGCTGCCGCTCGTCGACGACGAGGGCCGTCTCGCCGGCCTCATCACGGTGAAAGACATCACCAAGCGGATCGAGAACCCCTACTCGACGCTCGATGCCGACGGTCGGCTCCGGGTCGCAGCGGCGATCGGGGTCACCGACACCGCCGAGCGCACCGAGGCGCTCGAGGCGGCCGGCGTCGACATGCTCGTCATCGACACCGCCCACGGCCACACCCAGGGCGTGGTCGACGCAGTAAGGACCATCAAGAAGGGGTGGCCCGATCTCCCGGTGGTCGGCGGCAACGTCGTGACCCGTGAAGGGGTCGAGGCGCTCGTCGACGCGGGAGCCGACGTCATCAAGATCGGCGTGGGCGCCGGCAGCATCTGCACCACCCGGGTGGTCGCCGGTGCGGGCATGCCCCAGATGAGCGCCATCCACGAGTGCGCGACGGCGGCCCGCGAACTCGGCGTGCCGATCATCGCCGACGGCGGCGTGGTGACCTCCGGCGACATCGTGAAGGCCTTCGTCGCCGGTGCCGATTGCGTGATGCTCGGCAACCTGCTCGCCGGCGTCGACGAGGCCCCCGGCGATCTCGAACTCGTCGACGGAGCGATGTGGAAGACCTATCGCGGCATGGGCTCCGCGGGCGCCATGCGCGGCCGGGCGACCGACCGCTACGGCACCGGCCAGTCCCCGGGCAAGCATGTCGCCGAGGGCGTCGAGGCCCGCGTCCGATACGCCGGTCCGATGGCCGAACTCATCGCCCAGCTCGTGGGCGGTCTGCGCTCGGGCATGGGCTATGCAGGCGCCGCCGATCTCGACGATCTGCGCCAGCGCACGCGTCTCGTGCGCATCACCGGCGCGGGCTTGCGCGAGAGCCACCCGCACGACGTCGCCGTCCTGCGCGACGAGTAGGGGCCTGCTCGCCGTGGTGAAGATCGCGATCGCCCGAGCCGCGACGCGTGCGACGAGTCGCCTCCCGAAGCGGCTCCTGCGAAAGCTCGCCGGCCCGCCCGTCTCGATCGACGGCAACACCATGGATCTCCAGATCCAGGTGTTCGCCGCGGCTGCGGCCAAGCAGAAGATGGGCGACCCGACGGTTGCCTCGATCCGGGAGGGATTCGACGCCCTGACCGGGATCGGCCAGCACGATCCGGTCGACGCCGTGTCGATCCACGACCGCACCATCCCCGGCCCCGGCGGCGACCTGCCGGTTCGCATCTATCACCCGCCGTCGACCTCCGGGGCGGCGCCGGCGATCGTCTGGTACCACCAGGGCGGGTTCGTCATCGGCGGGCTCGAGTCCGACCATGCGTTGTGCTCGACGCTGGCCGACCGGTGCGGCGCCGTCGTCGTGTCGATCGACTATCGGCTCGCCCCCGAGCACCCGTTTCCCGCGTTCATCGACGACGGCGTGGCCGCCCACGAGTGGGTGCTCGCTCACGCCGAGGGCCTCGGTATCGACCCGGCCCGCGTCGCGGTGGCCGGCACATCGGCGGGTGCGACGTTGGCCGCGGTCGTGTGCCAGCAGGCCCGGCTGCGGGGCAAGCCGCAACCGATCGCCCAGATCCTCGTCTACCCGGGGATCGACATGACCGCGACCGGTGGCAGTCGCGACAGTTGCGCCGACACCTTTCCGCTGTCGGCCGCGACGCTCGCGTTCTTCGCCCAGGCCTCGCTGCCCGATCCCTCGGCGGCCCACGACGTGCGGGCCAGTCCCGGCCTCGCCGAGGAACTGTGGGGGCTCGCCCCGGCCGTCGTCGTCACGGCCGGTTTCGATCCCTTGCGCGACGAGGGGAACCGCTACGCCGTCGAACTGGGGAAGGCGGGTGTCTCGGTGATCCATCGTCTCGAGTCCTCGCTCACCCATTCCTTCACCGTGTTCGGTGGCATCAGCAAGGAAGCCCGTCGGGCGGTCGATCGACTCGCCGACGACGTGGCCGCCGTGCTCGGCGTCGACTGAGGTGCCCGAGGGCGACACGCTGTTCAACGTGGCCCTCCGGCTCCGCCCGGCCCTGGAGTCCCGTGAACTCGTCGCCGTCTCGTTGCCGCGCCTGCGTGGGATGGAACGGCTCCGGCCCGGCGATGTCGTCTCACGGGTGGCGAGTCGGGGCAAGTACCTGGAGATCGAGGTCGAGCGGGGGCTGATCCTGCGGTCGCACCTGCGCATGACGGGGAGCTGGGAGCTCTACGACCGGGGAGCTCGATGGCGACAGCCCCGCCATCTCGCCCGAGCCGTGCTGGAGACCGAGGCGTCGACGGCGGTGTGCTTCGCGGCCCCGGTGGTGGAGATCGGGCGCCGCGGCGACGGAGGCCTCGACCATCTCGGCCCCGATCTCTGTGTCGATCCGGTCGACATCGACGAGATCCTCCGGCGGGTCGAGGCGTGGGCCGATCCGCGAGCGGAGATCGCCGACGTGCTCCTCGATCAACGGCTCGCCGCCGGCATCGGCAACGTCTACAAGTGCGAGGCGTTGTTCGCCTGTGGTGTCGATCCGTTCACCCCGCTCGCCGACTTGTCGAGGCAGACCATGCGGCAGCTCTACGAGACCGCCGCGACACAGCTCCAGGCGAACCTCGGTCGCGATCGACGCGCGACCTTCGGCGATGGGCTCGCGGTCTACGGGCGACACCGCCAGGGTTGCCGCGTCTGCCGGTCGGGGATCCGGTCGATGGCGCAGGGCGGGCAGGGCCGCCGGACGTGGTGGTGCCCGACCTGTCAGCCGGCGCCGGCCTGACGGTCGGCCGCGATGCGCTCGCCGCCGTGGACATAGCGATGGAGCTTGGCGACGGCGAACCCGGCGTGGAGGTTGACGAGGCGGGTCGTGACGGCATGGATCCGCGCGATCTCTGCCGGGTCGACTCCTTCGCTGAGGCTGTGCAGCACCTCACGCTCGGTCGGGGTCAGCGTCGGCGGTGGATGGATCGGGTCGGCGGCCCGACGGGCCCATGCGTCGATGTCGTGCATCACTCGCCCGGCCATGCGGGGGAGGAGGACCGACTCGCCCCTGGCGACCTCGCACACCGTGCGGGTCATCGTCTCGTCGTCGGCCCCGAGCAGAACGGCTCCCGATGCCCCCGCGACGAGGGTGGTGTAGGCCCGTTCGTCGTCGAACGGCGTGGCCAGGACCGCCCGCGTGGCGGGAGCCCATTCGCGGACTCGCCGGCAGACGGCCCGTGCGTCGGCGTCGTCGATGCGCACGTCGAGCAGGATGATGTCGGGAAGTTCGGTGAGCACGGTGTTGATGGCATCGTTCCCGGTGGCGACGTGGCCCACGATCGTGAGCTCGCGGTCCGGGACGCGGAGTGGGTCGGTGCGCGCGGGATCTCCGGCAACGAGCACAGTGACGATGTGGTCGTCGGTCGAGCCGATGCCCCGCGGGTTGGTGCTCATCGATGTCCTGTCGGCCGCATGGGCGGCGAACTGAGGTCGGCGTGGGTCGTTCGACCCATACCGGTGCCGCTCGACCCCGGCTGGACCGGGCGCCGGATCAGCCCTGCGAAATGGCGTCGAGCACGTTGAGGCGGGCGGCGCGACGGGCCGGGATGATCGCCGCGGCGATGCCGGCGATCGACGCGATGGCGAGGTACTGCAACAGACTGCCGACCGGCACGTCGAGCACCCGGATGAAGCTGTCGGGGATCACCACGACGGCCGCGGAGCCGAAGACCGTACCGAGTACCACGCCGAGCACACCACCGAACACGGCGATGATCGCACCCTCGAACAGCACCATCCGCAGCATCTGCTGGGAGGTCATGCCGACGGCGCGGACGAGTCCGAGCTCGCGGGTGCGTTCGAAGACCGACAGGGCGAGCGTGATGGCGATGCCGAGCAGGGCGATGATGATCGCGACCAGCAGCAACACGTTGAACACGGTCAGGATCGAGTCGATCTGGCCCTCCTGGCGATCCTGGAACTCCTCGCGGGTGTCGACATTGACCTGGGAGTACTCGTCGGTCACCGTTTCGATCGCGGCGCGGGCGTCGTCCTCGCTCACGCCATCGGCGATGATCACCGAGACGAACTGGTCGATGCCCGTCGTGAAGTGGTCGGTCCACATCTCGAGGTCGACGACGCGGTTGCCATAGATGCTCGAGTCGGCGTAGATACCGGCGACGGTGACCGTCTCGTCGGCGCCGTCGTTGAACTGGACGGTGAACTGCGAGCCGACGGAGAAGCCGTTGTCGTTCGCGAAGTCCTCGTGGACGAGGATCGCGTCGCGGCCGAGCAGCGTCTCGTCGAGTTCGACGATGTCGGGGTCGATGTGGTCGAGCGACTCGGCGAGGCTGGTCGCCGAGCTGTCACGGACGAGCCCGTCGAACTCGGTGCGGAAGGCCTCGAGGCTGAACTGGTAGCTCAATACGCTGGCGGTCTCGGGCAGCGCACGGAGTTCCTCGGCCAGCTGGGTGCTGAAGCCGGCGGTCGGGTTCTGCTGGTTGGTCGGTGAGATGAACCAGTCGGAGGTGACCGAGGTCTCGAGGATGTCGGCGAACGTCGCCTTGAACGACGAGGCCACCACGGTGGCGGTGCTGACGAGGGCAAGGCCGATCATGAGCGCCGCGGCGGCCGAGGCGGTGCGGCGCGGGCTTCGGCCGGCGTTCTCGCGGGCCATCCTGGCGTTGGACTTCATGGCAGAGGGGACGAAACGGCGCAGGGACCATGCGCCGACGCAGACTGCTGCACCGATCGCGAGGAACGCGACGCGGCCCCACTCGCCGGTGAGCAGACCCACGAGGCCGAGGAGCGAGAGGACCCCGCCGACCGCGCCGACGAGGAAGATGCCGATGCCGGAGAGGACCTGGGTCCATCGCCACCCCATGATGAACGAGGCGTCGATGGCGCGACGGCCGACGGCCAGGATCGCCAGCGCGAGCGCCAGCGGGACGAACGCAGCGACGAAGCCGACCACGCCGGCCATGTCGAAATCGGTGATGACGTCCTTGAGTGACAGGACGATCAAGTAGGCCGAGCCGACCGTGGCGGCCAGGCCGACGAGCGTGACCACGACGCCCATGAGGCCGAGCAGGATCGCCAGCGGCCAACGGCCGAGGAAGTTGCTGACCGGACGGGCGAGGGCGGGGCTGATCGCGTTGACGCCGAGGAACAGTGTGATGGCGGCGACGCCGAGCAGTGACAGCAGGGCCACCACATCGAGGTCGGCGACCACCGCGATGATCAGCAACACCACGCCGAGCGCCAAGGTGGCGTAGCGGCCCGCGACCGTGTTGATGCGGCGGACTCCAAAGGTGTTGGCGAAAGCACCGATCAGCCCGAGCGGGAGGATCACGCTCCATTCGGCCGTCGACACCGCGAGGCCGATGAGCACCCAGCCGGCGAGCGTGACGATGATGCCGAACGGCAGGTTGACGGCCGGTTCGCGGCGGACCAGCCGGGCATCTTCTCGTAGCGCGGCCATCGGGCTCACGTGACGGGCCCGCAGTGCCGGGGCGATGGCGCTGGCCAGCGTCACGAGGATGCCGACGACGGCACCCCAGACGAAGGTGGCGGGTCGGAGCACGAGTTCGTTGCCCTGCGGACCGAAGTCGAATTGCTGCAGCAGCCAGCGCAGTGTCCAGCCGAAGCCGATGCCGAGTGCGGTGCCGACCACCATGGCGAAGACGCCGACGAGGAAGGCCTCACCGATGAGCGCGGTCGTGACCTGACGTCCCGTCGCACCGATGGCTCGGAGCAGACCCAGCTCGCGGATGCGCTGGCCGATCAGGATGGAGAAGACGTTGAAGATGACGAAGGCGGAGACCACCAGGATGATGAAGGCGAAGACGAGCAGGATCGTCTGGAACACGCCGATGAACTCGTTGAACTGTTCCTGCGTCTCGTCCTGGAGCACCTCGCCGGTCACGACCTCGAGGCCGGGGTCGATCGCGGCACGGATGTCTCGCGTGGCCTCGAGCACGTCGGCGCCCTCGTCGAGTACGAGGGTGATGTCGTTGTAGCCGGTGTCGAGATTGATGATCTCGAGTGCCCAGTCGAGCTCGAAGGTCGCGAGCTTCGCTCCCACGGTGGCACCGCCGTCCTCGGCGGCGAAGAAGAAGGTGCCGACGAGTTCGACATCGTCGTAGACGCCGCCGGGAGCCTCGATCGAGTAGGTCTCGCCGATGACGAAGTCGCCCTCCTCGAACGAGGTCTGCTCGAAGGCGAACTCGTTCGGGCCTTCAGGGGCGCGGCCCTCTTGGAGGAACAGTCGCGGGTTGGGCGTCTCGGCTTCCCAGTTGAACCCGATGTTGGGGCCGTTGCCCTCCTGCGGTTCGCCCTGGCCGTCGATCACGGTGACCTGGCCGATGATCCGCGGCTGCACCGCGGCGACGTCGGGCAGGGCGCGCAGGGTGTCCGCCACCTCGACGTCGACGACCGGGCGGGCGAAGTCGCCGCCGAAGTCGACCTCGGTGCGCACGGCGAGGTCGACGTTGCCCTCGATGTCGCCCGCGAGCTCGGAGAAGGTCTGGCGCAGACCGTCGGTGAACACGAAGATGCCGACCACGAACATCACGCCGGCGGTGACCGCCGAGCAGGTGAGCAGGAACCGGAACGGCTTTCCCGCCACGTTGCGGCGGATGAGCTTCCAGATCATCAGCGCAGCTTCTTCATCTCGTCGATCACCCGCTCGACGTCGGGGTCGAGGAGCTCGTCGACGACCTTGCCGTCGGCGAGGAAGATGACGCGGTCGGCGTAGGCCGCGGCGACGGGATCGTGGGTGACCATCACGATGGTCTGGCCGAAGGAGTCGACCGCGTGGCGCATGAACGCGAGGATCTCGGTGCCGGTGGTGGAGTCGAGGTTGCCGGTGGGTTCGTCGGCGAAGATGATCTCGGGTCGACTGGCCAACGCCCGGCTCACGGCGACGCGCTGTTGCTGCCCGCCGGAGAGCTCGTTGGGGCGATGGTCGACGCGGTCGGCCAGGCCGACCGTGGTGATGACCTCGTCGAGCCACGCCGGATCGGGTTGCACGCCGGCGAGATCCATGGGGAGGGTGATGTTCTCCAGCGCCGAGAGCGTCGGCACGAGGTTGAACGCCTGGAAGATGAAGCCCACGTTGTCGCGTCGCAGCAGGGTGAGCTCGCGCTCGCTGAGGGCGGAGAGGTCGGTGTCGCCGATGAACACCTGGCCACCGGTCAGGGTGTCGAGACCGGCCTGACAGTGCATCAGCGTGGACTTGCCGGAACCGGACGGCCCCATGATCGCGGTGAACTTTCCCCGTTCGAATTCGACGTCGACATCGTCGAGCGCCCGGACCTCGGTGTCGCCCTCGCCGTAGTACTTCTTCGCGCCGACGGCTCGCGCCGCGGGTCCGGTGGTCACGGTCGCCTGCGTCATCATTTCTCCAAGTGGGGGTTTGCTCCGGAGAGCCTACGCACCGGCAAGAAGGTATGGGGCTCCAAAGAAGGTATGGGTGTCAGACACCCATACCTTCTTGCCGGTGGGGGATCAGTGGGAGATGGCGTCGAGCACGTTGAGCCGTCCTGCCCGCCGGGCGGGGAGCCATGCGGCGATCAGGGTGGCGGTTGCGGCCAGGACGACCACCTGGGCGATCTGGGGGATCGGGATGGTGAGCGATCCGCCGAACGTGTCGGCCGGCAGCGCACTCACGGCGCCCCAGCCGAACAGGGTCCCGGCGGCTACGCCGAGGACGGCGCCGAACAGCGACACGAGGACGGCCTCCCAGCGCACCATGCGCCGGGTCTGGCGCCGGGTCATGCCGACGGCGCGGAGCAGGCCCAGTTCACGGGTCCGCTCGTGCACCGACAGGGCCAGCGTGTTGGCGATGCCGATCAGGGCGATCACGACGGCGAGGGCCAGGAGCGCGTTGACCACGAGGAGGGCCGAGTCGATCGTGTCCTCGAACGACTGCTGGAACTCCGAAGCCGTGTCGATCGAGACCTGGGGGTAGGTCTGCTGCAGCTGGGCCACGAGAGGAGCGACATCGGCGGTCGACACCCCGTCGGGCAGGGCCGCGGCGATCCACTCGTCGGTCGCCGATGCGCCGGCCGCGTCGAAGACCTGGTCGGGGACCAGTGGATCCTCGAAGATCGTCGCGTCGGCGTAGAGGCCGGCCACGGTGAGGTCGGTGGTGAAGCCGCTCACGAACTCGATCGGGACGGTGTCGCCCACCCCGACGGCGAGGTCGGCGGCGAGGTCGTCGTGCAGCACGATGACATCGGTCGCGTCGGACGACGGGATCGAGCCTTCCTCGAGATCGATGTCGAAGAGTTGATCGACCGCACCGAGGTCGAGGGCGGTCACCTCGAGGACGTCACCGCCCAGCCGGGCGTCGTCGTAGCGCATGCCCGTGACGGCGGAGAACCGTCCGGTCGCCGCCAGGTCGTCGGCCAGGGCCGGCGAGATGCCCGTGTCGTCGTCGTTGCCGGCGATGACGTAGTCGGCGGTCACCGAGCCCTCGATGAGATTGCCGAGGCTGGTCTTGACCGACTCGCCCACGACATAGCCCATCGTGACGAGCGACAACCCGATCATGAGCGCAGCGGCCGTTGTCGCCGTGCGTCGTGGGTTGCGACTCGCGTTGCCGCGGGCGAGGCCGCCGGCCGTGCCCATCAGCTTCGCCACCGGCCATCCGAGCACCGCGGTCAACGGTCGGGCGACCGCCGGGCTGGCGAGGACGAGGCCCAGGAAGACGAGGACCGCGGCGAGCCCCAACGTGAGGATCAGGGGGAGGGTCGACAGGCTCGGGCCGAACAGCCCGAGGCAACCGAGCGCGATGCCGGCGGCCAGGGTGAGGCCACCGCGAACGAGGCGCTGACGCCCGTTCTCCTTCGTGATGACGGCACCGTCTCGCAGTGCGACGATCGCAGAGACGCCGGCCGCGGTGCGCGCCGGCGCGATCGACGAGGCGACCGTGACGCCGACGCCGAGCACCATCGCGATGATGATCGTGCGGGCCGACAGGATCGTCGGATAGGCCGGCAGCTCGGCACCGATCGCTTCGAACACGGCCGTCAGCAGGGCGGCGATGCCGACGCCGGCGGCGAGCCCGGTCACACTGGCGACGAGGCCGACGATGACCGCTTCGGCCATCACCGAGCGGCGCAGCTGGACCGGATCCGCACCGATGGCACGCAGCAGGCCCATCTCCCGCACCCGCTGCCCGAGCACGATCGCGAACGTGTTGTAGATGATGAAGATCGAGACGAACAGCGAGACGATCGCGAACCCGAGGAGGACGTTGCCCACGATCGTGATGCTCGAGTTGAACTCGTCGGCCTGCTCCGCGGTGACGGTCGCCTGGTCGACGATCTCGGCCGTGGTGTCGCCGAGCAGTGGCGCGATCGCCTCGGTGACGGCGGCGGCATCCGCGCCGGGATCGAGGCTGACGGCGATCTGCTGGACGAGACCTTCATCGCCGAACAGGCGTTGTGCCTCGTCGAGTGACACGTGCATGAGCGTCGCCCCGACGGTTGCGTTGTCGGCACCGAAGCTCGTGGTCGCCACGAGGGTGAATCCCTCCTGGACGCCCAGCGGGGTGATCAGGTCGTAGGTCCGGCCGACCTCGAAGCCGTGCTTGGCCGCCGCCGTGTGGTCCATCGAGAACTCGCCCGGTTCGTCGGGAGCGGTGCCCTCGACGACGGTGAACGCGCCGATCTCGGTCTCGTTGGTCCACGCGAACGTGATCTGCGGAGGACCCGACGTGGTGATCGTCGTGCCGTCGGCCTTGATCGGTTGGATCTCGTTCTCGGCCGACTCCATGAAGGCGACCGCGTTGTCGACACCGTCCACTGCGAGGACGTCGGCGACGATCTCCTCCGGGAGGGGCAGAGGTTCGCCGAAGTCGCTGGTGGGACGAACGAGCAGGTCGGTGCCGGCGGTGATGTCCTCCGACAGCTGGGTGAACGTCGAACGGAGACCGTCGGACATCACGAAGCTCGAGACGACGAAACCGACACCGAGGACCACTGCGAAGGTGGTCATCATGAAGCGGGCCTTGTTGGCCGCGAGATTGCGGAGGGTGAGACGCAACATGTCAGCTCCCCAGCGACTTCATGCGGTCGAGGACCGACTCCGGGGTCGGGCCGTGCAGCTCGTCGACGATCTTGCCGTCGGCGAGGAAGATGACCCGGTCGGCGTAGGACGCGGCGACGGGATCGTGGGTGACCATCACGATGGTCTGACCGAGCTCACGCACGGCCCGGCGCATGAAGGCGAGGATCTCGCCACCGGTCGTGGAGTCGAGGTTGCCGGTGGGTTCGTCGGCGAAGATGATCTGGGGCCGACTCGCCAGCGCCCGACTGACGGCCACGCGCTGCTGTTGGCCGCCCGACAGCTCGCTCGGACGATGACCGGTCCGGTCGGCCAGGCCGACGGTGCGGATCACCTCGTCGAGCCACTCCCGATCGGGCTTCACGCCGGCGAGGTCCATCGGCAGCGTGATGTTCTCCATGGCCGACAGCGTCGGGACGAGGTTGAAGGCCTGGAAGATGAAGCCGATCTGATCGCGGCGCAGCAGCGTGAGGTCGCGCTCGGAGAGGCCCGAGAGGTCGGTGTCGCCGACGTACACCTCGCCCGCGCTCACCGTGTCGAGTCCGGCGAGGCAGTGCATCAGCGTCGACTTGCCCGAGCCCGACGGGCCCATGATCGCGGTGAAGTGGCCCTTGACGAAGTCGACGTCGACGTCGTCGAGCGCGCGGACCACGGTGTCGCCCGATCCGTAGACCTTGGAGACGCCGACGGCGCTCGCCGCGACGTTTCTGGCCCGGGGGCCGGTGGGGGGACGCGGGATGATCGGGGGATCGAGAACCGTCATTGGTTCGCCTTTCGAACGGGGGATGACTCGTTGTCCCGAACGTACGAATTCCCCGCTTCGACGTCGTCGGGCGCAGTGCTGATTCGCCCCTCCTGTCGTGGACGGACGAGCGGCGACGCCGGGTCATCCGCGAGGATGACGGCCGCTCAGGGTCGCCTCAGGGTGATCCCTGACCGGGCCGGATCAGACCCGACTCGTAGGCGGCGACGACGGCCTGGACCCGGTCCCGAACGCCCAGCTTCATGAGCACCCGGCCGACATGGGTCTTGACCGTCGTCTCGCCCACGAAGAGCACCTCGGCGATCTCGGCATTGGACAACCCGCGGGCCATTGCCTCGAGCACCTCGGTCTCGCGGTCGGTGAGCTGGTCGAGCCCGGCGACCGGGGTGGCCTGCGGCGACCGCGCGGCGAACTCCTCGACGAGACGACGGGTGACCGACGGTGCCAGCAGTGCCTCGCCGGCGGCGACCACCCGCACCGCTTCGATGAGCTTCTCCGGTGGGGTGTCCTTGAGGAGGAAGCCGGCGGCGCCTGCTCTCAGCGCGCCGTAGACGTATTCGTCGAGATCGAAGGTGGTGAGGATGAGGACCCGCGACATCGAGCCGGACTCGGTGATCCGTCGGGTCGCTTCGACGCCGTCGAGCTCGGGCATCCGGACGTCCATCAGCACGACATCGGGGTTGGTCGACGCGACGACCGCGATCGCGTCGCGGCCGTTCTCGGCTTCGGCGACGACGTCGATGTCGGCCGATTCGAGGATCATGCGGAACCCGGTGCGCATCAGTGCCTGATCGTCGACGACGACCACGCGGAGTCTCGGGTCGGGCGAATCGTCGGTCATGGGGTCCTCGGGTCAGCCGGGTTCGGTCAAGAAGGTGGCCTCGACGGCGAAGCCACCGCCCGGTCGGGGTCCGGCCGTCAGGTGGCCACCGTACGCCTCGACGCGTTCGCGCATGCCGACGAGACCCTGCCCACTGCCGGCGGACGTGGCGGCGGCACCGCGGCCGTCGTCGGTCACATGGACCTCGAGGGCATCGGCCCGATAGTGCAGGCGGACGACCGCCGAGGCCGTACCGGCGTGCTTGAGCGAGTTGGTCAACGACTCCTGGACCACGCGGTAGGCGTTCATCTCGAGACCGGGGGCGAGGTGCCGCACCTGGCCGGTGACGACGAGTTCGACCGGGAGTCCGGCCTCGCCGCAGGTCTGGAGGAGACGGTCGAAGTCGTCGAGGCCGGGTTGGGGCGTGAGCTCCGCCTCCTCGCCCTCGCTGCGCAGCACCCCGAGCATGCGTCGCATCTCGGTCAGCGACTCGCGTCCGGTCTCCTCGATCGCGGCGAGCGCCTCCGCGGCCTGGGCAGGATCTCGGTCGAGGATCCGTCGGGCGGCCCCGGCCTGCACGACCATCACGCTCATCGAGTGGGCGACGACGTCGTGGAGCTCGCGGGCGATACGGGTTCGTTCTTCGACCACCGCCCGCTGCGCTTCCGCTCGCTGTCGTTGCTCGTTGCGCTCGGCCTTCTCCTCGAGCTCGGCGAGATACTTGCGGCGGGTGCGCAGGTTGTCGCCGAGGATCCATGCGGTACCGAAGACGACGACATTGGCGGGGACCGCGACCCACGGGAGGTCTTCCTCGACGGAGATCACCCCGGCGACGAGCACACCGGTCATCACGCCGAACGCTCCCCAGAAATGCCGAATCGACCGGGGACGACCCGCATGAGCGGCGAGGCTGTAGATCAGGATCAGCAGGTTCGGGCCGGCGGGATCGTCGGGGTAGTCGAGCACCCAGAACGGTGCGGTGCACGCAACCGTGGTCCACAGCGCGGCGACCGGCGCGGTCCGGCGCCATGCGACCGGGACGTTCATCGCGATGACGAGGGTCCAGCCGGCGATGCCCAGGGCCCGTTGTCCGGGCCCGACCTCGGTGTAGAAGGCGATCGGGATGGCGATCGCCTGGAGCAGCAGCATGAGCAGCCAGTCGGCGACGCGCGGATGATCGCGGATCCACGTCATCGGAGTGTGCAGCACACGCATGGCTCCACCGTACGGAGTCCGCGCCCCCGCCTTCATCATCCGTCGCGGTGAATCGGGGTCATCCGCGAGGATGATCCCGCGTACGCTGTGCGGATGGAGTGTCCGAGCTGTCGAAACGACGTCCGGGACGATGCGCGTTTCTGCAGCAGTTGCGGTCACGAGATGTCGAAGCGGCACGACGAGCGTCGACTCGTGACGGTGCTCTTCGCCGACATCGTCGGGTTCACCGGGCTCTCCGAGACCCGTGACCCCGAGCAGGTCAAGATCCTCGTCGACCGCTGCTTCGCTCTGCTCGCCGACGACATCACGGCATTCGGCGGTCGGGTCGACAAGGTGATCGGCGATGCCATTGTGGCGTTGTTCGGCGCGCCGATCGCCCACGAGGACGACGCCGAGCGTGCCGTACGAGCCGCGCTGCGCATGCAGGAGACCGTGCAGCGGTTCGACGCCGACGGCGGTGTCGGCATCCGCCTCCGGATCGGGGTCAACACCGGCGAGGTGCTCGTCGGGGCGATCTCGGCCGGCGACGACTACACGGCCATGGGTGATGTCGTGAACACGGCGTCACGCCTCCAGACCGCAGCCGAGCCGGGCACGGTCCTCGTCGGTTCGCCGACGTATGACGCGACACGAGAAGTGATCCACTACACGTCGCTCGGCCAGCTCCACGCCCGGGGGCGGGAGGAACCGGTGACCGCCTACCGCGCCGTCGAACCGGTGGGTCGGCCGGGGGAGCGCCGCGATGCCCCGGAGACCCCGCTGATCGGTCGCGATCCCGAGCTCGCGGTGCTGCGCAAGGCCGTCGAGGCCGCCTACCGACGCAGCCGGGCACAGCTGATCGTCCTCGCGGGCGAGAGCGGGGTCGGCAAGACCCGGCTCGGGTCCGAGGTCGCGTCGGTCGCCCGCGACGAACACGATGCCCTCGTGCTGCACGGCCGTTGCCAGCCCTATGGGGAGGCCAACGTCTGGTGGCCGATCGCCGAAGCGATACGCGACGTCATCGGCATCGACGCGGACACTCCCGAGGACGACGTCCCCGAGATCGTGGCGGCCGGTGTCGCCGACGCACTCGGTCCGACCGCCGACGAGACCAACGTGGCCCGCACCGCCGAAGGTCTTCGCCACCTGCTCGGCTACGAGACGGGGCTCACCCGCCTCGATGCCGATCGGGCCACCGCAGAAGGAACGCGGGCCGCCCGTGCCCTCATCCATGCGTTGTCGCTGCGATCGCCGGTCCTGCTGTGGCTGAGCGATCTCGACTGGGCCGACGATGCGGTCCTGCGGTTGCTCGACGATCTGATCGACCGGCTCGGCCGCCGGACGGTCGTCGTGCTCGTCACCGGCCGGGTCGAGATGTTCGACCGATGGGCCCCGCGGCCGGGTCGGTTCAACTCCGTGGCGCTCTCCGTCGAGCCGCTCGACAATGTCGCCGGCGATCTCCTGGCCCGTCAGCTGCTCCCGGATGCGCCCTCCGATGTCCGCCGCCAGCTCGTCGAACGTTCGGGCGGCAACCCGCTCTTCCTCGAGGAGATGGCGCGCATGGTCGAGTCGTCGTCCGACGGTGACGTCGCGTCACTGCCGGCCAACGTGCGCAGCGTGATCAGCGCCCGCCTCGACGCGCTCGACGACATCGCCCTCCACGTGATCGAGGATGCCGCCGTGCTCGGCATCCGGGGCGAGCTCGTCGCGCTCAAGCGCATGGCGGAATTCCAGCGGGACCAACCCGACATCACCGATGCGCTGCGGATCCTCGAGCGAACCGATCTGCTGGAAACCGCGGGAAGGATGTGGTCGTTCCGTTCCAACCTGGTGCGCGACGTCGTCTACGGCCGTCTCACCAAGACCGATCGCGCCTGGCGCCACGCGGGGATCGCGTCGTGGATCGAGAGCAACCGACACACCGGCAGCGCCGAGATGATCGCCTACCACTATCGCCGCGCCGCGATTCACTCGGCGGAGCTCGGCGGTGTCGAGGGCATGCCCGACGATGTGCTCGACAAGGCGATCTCGTGGACGCTCGCCGCCGCTCGCTCGACGTCGGGGTCGGTGGCGATGGAGCGGACCGAACAGCTCTTCGGCGACGCGCTCGAGTTGATGGACGACACCCACCCTCTGCGGGCCGAGGTGCTGCTCGAACGGGCGAGGGCCGCACTGATCCGTCTCCATCTTCCGTCGGCCGGTCGCGACCTCGACGAAGCCGCGCCACTCGTCGCCGCGAGCGACGATCCCCGTCTGCGGGTGCGCGAAGCGCTGTTGCGCAGCGAGGTCGCGCAATGGTCGGGCGACCAGGACGCGGCGCTCGCCATGGGCGAGGAAGCGCTCGTGCAGGCCATCGAACTGCACGATCCGGTGCTCGAGGCCGACAGCCTCCGCCGGGTCGGGTTGGTGCGCCTGTTCAAGGGCGAACACGACCAGGCCGAATCGTCGATCAACCTCGCCTACGAGGCGTACGCCTCCGTCGACGATGTCGGCGGGATGGCGTGGGCCCGCCAGAACCTCGCGTGGATCGCGTTCGTGTCGGGGCGCATGGCCGAGGCGGAAGGGCGGCTCGAGCAGGCCTCCGAGGCGTTCGAGGCCATCGGCGACCTGCCGGGCATGGCGTGGTCGCGTGGTCTGCTCGCCTATGTGCGCATTCATTCGGGCCGCTTCGCCGAGGCCGAAGAGTTGGCCCAGCGGACCCTCGTCGAGGCCCGGGACCGCGGCGACCGTTGGGCGCAGGGCATGATGCATGTCGCCCTGGCGACCGTGGCGCTGTGGACCGGCCGCGTCGACGAGGCCGTACGTCGGGCCCAGAAGGCCCGTTCGATCTTCCCGGCCGGCTCCGATCCGCTCGGACCCGCCCAGGCGGTGGCGATCGAGGGCAGGGCCCTGGTCCGCTCCGGCCGGATCAACGAGGGTTTTCGGATCCTCACCAACGAACTCACCGACGAGCGGCAGCATCCGGCCCTGCAGGTGCTGGAGACCTCGCTGGTGGCTGCCGCCGCCACCGTCGGCGACATCGCGATGGGGCGGCGGGCGTTCCACGAGGTCGCACGGTTCGATCCGGATCAGCTCGGTGAGTCCGACTTCGCCGTGGCGACCGCACTCATCCATCTCCAGCGGGGCGACATCGGCGGTGCCGCTCGCCTGTTCGAGCTCATGTCGACCGAGACCGACCACGGCTCGAGCTGGGGCTGGGCCGCGCTGGCGCTGGTCGCATCGGCGGTCGGCAGGGACAGCGACGCCTACATCGCGATCGTCGAGGAATCGGGTCGCTCCACCTACGCGGATCGGGTGATCGCCCGTTGCGCCGCCGCGTGTGCCGCAGCCCGAGCCGGTGACGAGGCCGGCGCGAGGGTCGCCCTCGACCGCGCCTACGAAGCCGTGCCACTCGGTGGCGACCGCATCCACCCGACGATCGTGGCATTGGCCGAGGCGCAATGTCTGAAGGCGCTCGCGACCGACGACGCCGCCGTGGCCGAGGTCAGCGCGATCAAGACCGCGTCGGCCCTCGGTCTCGACACCGCCGGTTGGCGCACCGCGTTCTCGGCCGCATGTGGCGAGCTGGCCGAGCCCGAGCCCGAGCCCGAGGCGTCCACCGTCTAGCCGCAGGCATCGGCGAGCGCGGCGGCGGCGCGTACCCGACTCCAGTTGAAAACGATCAGCCGATCGTCGACGTGTCGCCCACACACGCGGGCGGCGACCGCCGGATCGGCGAGCATCGTGGGCAGCGCGTCGGCGCCGAGATGGTCGACGAGGTAGTCGATGTCGAGCTGATCGGTGCCGCCGAAGCGGGCGATGTTGCGTTCGGCGATGATCCGTTCGGGATTCGCCACGTTGACGGCGAGGAGCGTTGCCAGGGCGCCGATCATCACCACTGCCGCGGCATCGTGGCGGAGTCGACCGACGATCGAGAGCCCGGTCACGATGAAGACGAACCCGATGAACAGTGCGAAGACGATGGTCGAGAACCGCAGCACCGTCAGCCCGTATTCAGCCTCGTAGAGGAACAGGCGACGGATGGCGACGCCCACCACGACGAGGGTGAGGCCGACCGTCGAGAGCTCGAGGACGACGAGTCGGCGGGCGAGTCGGGGGGAGGCGGCGCGTCGATGACGCCGCAGCATCACGAGCACGACCAGTGTGAGGATCGCCGCGGCCACGAGCTGGAAGAAGCCGGCCCGCGCGTACTCGGCATAGGTGAGGCCGGTGGTGCGCTCGACATAGCCGCCGCCGGCCGCGATCGCGATGATCTGGGAGGCCACGAACACGCCGTAGACGGCAACGACGCCGGCGAGTACCACCGAGGCCTCGGTCGGGCCGACGAACCGGCGCGGAGCCGGCGCCGGTCTCGGACGGGCCCAAGCGCCGTGACCGGCGAGCATCGCTGTGGCGGCGGCGCCGACCATGACGACGACGGCGTGGTCGAGGATCATCGTCGCGTCGAACGGGACCTCGAGCCACGAGCGGAAGACGGCATCAGCCGCCGACAACAGCGCCGCCAGCACCACGGTCACGGGGACAGCGATCGAGAGTCCTCGCGTCAGCCGGAGGATGCGGCGCCCGAGCACATCGCGGCCGGTCAGTGTGGCCCGTGCCGAATCGGCGACCAGGCGCACCGACATCGTCGCGGGTTCGAGCGCCCCCACAGGATGGACGAGGCGCCCCAGCGCCCGTCCGATCGACCGCGGCTCTCCGCGGACCGCGACCGCCAGGACGATCAGCCCGACCGCGGCGCCGAGGTCGAGGACGGTCAGCCACGACGCGTCGCGCAACATCAGCATCGAGGCCGGGAGGAGGGAGAGCCCGAGCAGCCGTCGTGCGAGAGGGCCGCGGACCCAGCCCCCGCGTCGTCCGGCCAGACCGGCGACGGCGACCGCGACGACGGACAGTGCACCGGCGGGATGTCGCATCCCGAGATCGACGGCCAGGCCTCCCACCAGCAGCGACACGAGCACGGCGGCCGACGGCGCGATGCGCCAGAGTTCGGGCGACTCGACGTCGGTGCGGTCCTCGGCTCGGGGTGGCGGCGGAAGCGTCGAGGTCATCGGGCTGCGCCGTTGCGAGGCAGGTCGAGTTCGATCCGGCACCCGTGGGGATCGCCGGGTCGCGCCGTGATCGTGCCGGCATGGAGCTCCACCACCCACTGGGCGATGGCGAGTCCGAGGCCGGTGCCACCCGACTCGGTCGAACGGACGTGGCTGCCGCGTTGGTAGCGCTCGAAGATCCGCACCGCATCGCCCTCGGGGATGCCCGGGCCTCGGTCGATGACCTCGATCCGCACGTCGTCGCCGAGCAGCGAGCCGCGCAGGACGACGGGCTCACCCGGGGGACTGAACCGGGTCGCGTTGTCGAGCAGGTTCGCGATGACCTGGTGGAGTCGTTCGCGATCCGCCGTCACGACGAGGCCGGCGGGCTCGACGTCGATCTCGATGCGCTGGTCTGGTCGGTGCAGCGCGACCTCCTGCGCGGCCTCGTGCCCGAGATCTGCGAGATCGACCTCCTCGAGCGAGAGGATCGTGGCCCCGGACTCGAGCCGGCTCAGATCGAGGAGCTGCGACACCAGCCGGCCGAGCCGCTCGGTCTGGGAGAGCATCGATGCCAGCAGCTCGTCGTCGGCGACGGTGACACCGTCGACGATGTTCTCGAGGTTGGCCTGGAGCGCAGTGATCGGCGTCCGCAGCTCGTGGCTCACCATCGCGATGAGATCGCGACGGTCGCGGTCGACCTCTTCGAGTTGCCGCGCCATCGCGTTGAACGCCCGGGCGAGATCGCCCACCTCGTCGGCCGACGTGGCCGTGACGGTCGCCCCGTAGTCGCCCCTCGCCATCCGTGTCGCCGCGGCGGCCATCTCCCGCAGCGGGGAGACGATGCCGCGCGCGAACAGCCACATGATCGACACACCGATGGTGGCCGAGATGACGGGCCGGACCCACACCGGCCAGTCGAGGCGGAAGCCGATGGTGCTCACCAGCGCGGCGATGGCGATCGCCCCGATGATGATCGCCGACAGCTTCAGCTTGATCGAGGGGAGGACATCGAGCGGACGGAAGCGCTGCATCAGATGTCGCCGATCGCGTAGCCGATGCCGTGCACCGTGCGGATCACGTCGTCGCCGAGCTTGCGGCGCACGGCCCGGACGTGACTGTCGACGGTACGTGCGCCCGATCCGTCGCGGTATCCCCACACCGCCACGAGCAGCTGCTCGCGGGTCATGACGGTCGGCGCCGCGGCCGCGAGTTGGGCCAGCAGATCGAACTCGGTCGGGGTCAGATGGACGTCGCGCTCCTCGACCCGGATCCGTCGGCTGGCCCGCCAGATCTCGATCGCGCCCAACCGATGGTCGGGCGAGGTCGGATCGTTCGGTTCGTCGGCGACCCGGCGCAGGACGGCGGTGACCCGGGCGACCAGCTCCCGCGGGCTGAACGGTTTGGTGAGGTAGTCATCGGCGCCGACCGCGAAGCCGATCAGCATGTCGGTCTCGTCGTCGCGGGCGGTGAGCATCACCACCGGCACCCGCCGTTCGGCCTGGATCCGTCGGCAGACCTCGAGGCCGTCGAGGCCGGGCAGGAGCAGATCGAGTACCACCAGATCGGGCTCGAGGTCCTGGCACCGTTGCACCGCCTCGGCACCGTCGTGGCACACCTCGACCTCATGACCGACCGACTCGAGCCGCGCCGCCACCGCGGCCGCGATCGCCGGCTCGTCTTCCACTACAAGGATCTTCCCCACGGCGACCACCGTAGAGAACCTCGGGTGTGGGAGACCCGCGGACGATGTGAAGATGTCGTGCAGATCCGGATCGGGCCGCGGGGACCGTCTCAGAGGCCGGCGACGACCCGTTCGTGGCGATCGGCCACGGTCTCGGCGATGGCGAACGACGCCGTCGCCGCCGGAGAGGGCGCGTTGAGGACATGGACGGCTCGTTCGCTGTCGGCGAACGCGAAGTCGTCGAGCAGGGTGCCGTCACGCGTGATCGCCTGGGCCCGCACACCCGAACCCGATGGTTCGAGGTCGTCGTTCGTGAGCTCGGGACAGAGTCGCTGGAGCGCTTCGAGGAACGCGCGTCGGCTCAGGGAGCGGTGGATCTCGCCGACCTCCTTGCGCCAGTACTTGCGGGCGAGGATCCATGTTCGCCGGGCGAAGGCGATCTCGGCGGAGTCGCGCATCGAGACGTCGCGCCACCGGTAGCCCTCACGCTTCAGCGCGGGCACCGCGTTCGGACCGGCGTGGATGCTGCCGTCGATCATGCGGGTGAGGTGGACGCCGAGGAACGGGAAATCGGGATCGGGGAGCGGGTAGACGAGGTCGTTGACCAGATGACGGGCGCCCGGGGCGAGCTCGTAGTACTCGCCGCGGAACGGCATGATCCGGACGCCGTCGGTGTCGGCGCCGGCCGCAGCGGCGACCCGGTCGCAATGGAGGCCACCGCAGTTGATGATCGAACCTGCGGTGATCGTCCCGTGTCCGGTCGTGATCCGCACACCGTCGGCTGTCACCGTGGCGCCGGTCACCGGTGTGCCGAGGCGGATCTCGACGCCGGCAGCGGTGAGATCGTCGACGAGGGCGACGCAGACCTCGCCATAGTCGACGATTCCGGCGCTCGGCACCCGGAGGGCGGCGACGCCTTCGATGTGGGGCTCGCGTTCGCGCAGGCCGACCCGGTCGAGTCGCTCCGTCGCGACATTGTTCTCGGCGGCGCGGACCTCGAGCGCGTCGAGCCGGGGCCGCTCGTCGTCGGAGACCGCCACCACGACCTTGCCGCACATCTCGTAGGTGATGCCGTGCTCGTCGAGGAACGCCATCAGGTCGTGCCGTCCCGCGGCAACCATGGCCGCCTTGCCCGAATCGGGCTTGTAGTAGATGCCCGAGTGGATGACGCCGGAGTTGCGCCCGGTTTGGTGGAACGCGGGGGTCGCCTCCTTCTCGAGGACGACGATGCGACGGCGCGGGTCGCGGGCGAGCAGGGCCCGTGCCGTGGTCAGCCCGAGGATGCCCGCACCGACGATCGCGACGTCGACACGGTCGCTACCGATCGCGCCGCTCACCGTCGGTCGTCTCGTCGTCGCGTGGGCATCATCGCCTCGTTCTCCGCCATCGATTCCATCATCGAGTCATCCCGTCGGCCGAACCACACGCAGCAATGAGTACGCAGCAGTCAGTAAGTAATGGGTAGGCAATGAGTATGCATGAGTAGGCAATGAGTATCCGTACCGCGTTCGGCCCGAAATACCGCCGGCCGCCGAGATGGGCCAGGCTGTGGAGCGGCGCCGGTGACGAGGAGTGGATGATGCAGCCTGTGAAGATCGCGGCATGGAGCGAGGTGCCGGACCGCCAACCGGTCGGGGCGTTCGTCGACGGGGTCGACCTCGTGATCGTACGGTTCGACGACAACCAGTCGGTTCTCTACGGCCGGTGTCTGCACCGGGGCGCGCACATGGCCGATGGTCGCGTGGTGGGCGACAACCTGCTCTGTGGGCTGCACGGTTGGGACTATGTGTTCCACACCGGGGTGTCGAGCTACGACAACCGCGAGCGACTCCACAAGTTCTCGTCGTGGATCGACGGCGACGACCTGATGGTCGACGCAGAGGAGATCGCGGCGTGGATCAAGGAGCACCCCCAGCCCTACGACCGCGAGGCCTATCAAGGCGAGTTCCAGGACCCGCACGGTGACCCGGCCGAGCCACACGTCTCCCTGATCCGCCGGTTGGCCGACGAAGGCCTCGACTACCTGGGTCATCACGGGCCGGTCACATCGATGGGCGTCGAGCGCGACCGGCTGCCGAAGTGGGACGACATCCAGTTCGTGACGGCGCAGCTGGCCCGCAAGCCCCAGCTCGACGACGTGGCGGTCGGGAGCGACGTCGTGATCGGCCCCAACGCGGAGAGGCCCCTCCATCTCGAGATCCCGATCTTCGTGAGCGACATGAGCTTCGGTGCCCTCAGCGAGGAGGCGAAGGTCGCGCTGGGCCGGGGCGCCGAGCTGGCGGGTACGGGTATCTGTTCGGGGGAGGGCGGCATGCTTCCCGAGGAGAAGGCCGAGAACTCCCGCTATTTCTACGAACTCGCCAGTGGTCGGTTCGGCTGGTCGCTCGACAAGGTCGCCGACGTCCAGGCGTTCCACTTCAAGCTGGGCCAGGGTGCGAAGACGGGCACCGGGGGACATCTCCCCGGGATCAAGGTCAAGGGGAAGATCGCGGAGGTGCGGGGGCTCGAGCCCGGCCAGGACGCGATCTCGCCGTCGACGTTCGCGGATCTCACCTGTGAGGACGACTATCGCCGCCTCGCCGACGACGTCCGTGAGATGTCGGGCGGCGTCCCGATCGGGGTGAAGCTCTCGGCCCAGCACATCGAGGACGACATCGACGCCGCGCTACGCATCGGTGTCGACTACATCATCCTCGACGGTCGTGGCGGCGGCACCGGAGCCGCGCCCGTGGTGTTTCGCGACCACATCTCGGTGCCGACCATCCCCGCGTTGGCGCGGGCCCGTCGACATCTCGACGCCCGTGGTCGATCCGACATCACGCTCGTCATCACGGGCGGGTTGCGGACCCACACCGACTTCGCGAAGGCCCTCGCGCTGGGCGCCGACGCGGTGGCGGTGTCGAACTCGGCGATGCAGGCGATCGGTTGCATCGGCATGCGGGCGTGCTCGACCGACAACTGCCCGGTCGGTATCGCGACCCAGAAGCCGGAGCTTCGGGAGCGGCTCCCCGTCGACGAGGCGGCCGAGCGGCTCCATCGGTTCTTCGCGGCGTCGACCGAGCTGATGGGCGTGTTGGCCAGGGCGTGCGGACACACCCACGTGCGGGAGTTCTGCCTCGACGACCTGACGACGTTCAGCAAGGACATGGCCGATCTCTCCGGCGTCGCCTACGGAGGTGTGCGATGACTGAGACGCCCTCGACCACGGAACCCGCGCTCCCCGGGGGTGAGTTCGAGTGGCACAAGCTGGTCGAGCTCGACGAGGTTCCCGAGGGTCGGGTGGCCACAGTGACGATCGGCCACGAGAGCCTCTGCGTCACTCACACCGCCGAGGGCGGCTACGGCTGCCTCGGGAACGCCTGTCCGCACCAGGGTGGACCGCTCGGCGAGGGGTCGATCGAGGGCGGCTGGCTGCGCTGTCCGTGGCACGGCTACGACTACTCGCCGAAGAACGGCGTGCCCCCCGGTGACTTTGCCGACGCCCCCGACGCGTTCCGCACCGAGGTGCGCGACGACGGGGTCTATGTCGCGCTCCCGGTCGAGTCGCCACGCGTCCGCACCGTGAGCGACGTGATGGTCGAGACGATGACGAAGTGGGGCGTCACTCACGTCTTCGGCATGGTCGGTCACTCGAATCTGGGGTTCGCCGACGCCATGCGGGTCGCAGAGCAACGTGGCGACCTCACCTTCATCGGCATCCGCCACGAGGGTGCCGCATCGTTCGCGGCGACGGCCTACGGCAAGCTGACCGGCGGGCTCGCCGCCTGCTTCGCCATCGCCGGCCCGGGGTCGACCAATCTGATGACGGGGCTCTACGACGCGAAGACCGATCGGGCCCCCGTGCTCGCGCTCTCGGGTCAGGTGCCGTCGAAGGTCCGTGGTCGGGGTGCGTTCCAGGACACCGACCTCGCCGCCGCGTTCGCGGATGTCGCCCGTTACTCCGAGACCGTGCAGGCCGGCTCCGACCATGCGGAGCTCATGAACCTCGCCTGCAAGACTGCGCTCGTCGAACGGGACGTCGCCCATCTCGTGTTGCCCGATGAGGTCCAGGAACTCCCGGCAGCCGACGGCGTGTCGGCCGGTTCACCCGATGGCCGCACCGGCAGTCGAGCGATCGCGCCGCCGGCCGACGCGCTTGCGGCGGCAGTCGACGCGCTCTCAGCGGCGGTGCGGCCCGTCATCATCGTCGGCCATGGAGCGCGCGAGGGCATCACCGAGATCCTGGCGCTCGCCGAACGGATCGGCGCTCCGGTGGCCACCACCTTCAAGGCCAAGGGGTCGGTCTCCGACGCCCATCCTCTCGCCTGCGGCGTGCTCGGTCGCAGCGGTACCCCCATCGCGAGCTGGTTCATGAACGAGGCGGACCTGCTGCTCGCGTTCGGGGTGTCGTTCGCGAACCACACCGGGATCTCCGACTACAAGCCGATCGTGCAGATCGACTTCGACCCGATGGCCCTCGGCCGTTTCCATTCCGTGACCGTTCCGGTCCAGGCCCATGTCGGCATCGCCGCGTCGGCCCTTGCTGCTGCGGTCGATGCCGACACCGAACGAGTCGACGCGATGGTCGCCGAGACCGCATCGCGCTGGAAGATCTGGCGGGAGGAGAAGGCAAGCCGGCGAGCCGACGATCAGGGCAACGGGATCAACGCGGCAGCGCTGTTCGACGCGCTGTCGCGGCTCGTGCCCGCCGATGCCATCGTTCCCGTCGACGTCGGCAACAACACCTACTCGTTCGGCCGCTACTTCGAGGTCGCCGAGCAGTCGGTGTTGATGTCGGGCTACCTCGGATCGATCGGGTTCTCGTTCCCCGCCGCCATGGGGAGCTGGGCGGCGACCAGAAGCCGACCCGAGTTCGCGGGCCGGGCCGTCGTGTCCATCTCCGGCGATGGTGGGTTCGGTCAGTATGCGATGGAGCTGACCACGGCGGTCAAGTACGGGATGAACATCACCCACGTGGTGATGAACAACGCTGAGCTCGGCAAGATCAGCAAGGAACAGCGGGCCGCCGACCTCGACGTGTGGCAAACCTCGCTGCACAACCCGAACTTCGCCGATTTCGCCGAGGTGTGCGGGGCCAAGGGCATCCGGGTCACGTCGATCGAGGACCTCGACGAGGCGATCGCCGCAGCCCTCGCCCACGACGGCCCCGCCCTCGTCGAGGTCATCACCGACGCGTTGCTGGTGTGAGGACGCGTTGCTGGTGTAAGGAGGGGCGATGACCGTCCGCCTCGCCACGGAAGGGGATCTCGACGAGATCCTCGTGCACAACAACGCGGCCGTCCCCGCGGTCAACGAGCTGAGCCGTGCTGATCTCGACTGGTTCCTCGCCGAGGCCCACAGCTTCCTCGTGATCGACGGTCCCGACGGATCCATCGCCGGCTTCGTGATCGGTCTGATCGGCCCCGGTCTCGACTACGGATCCCTGAACTACGCGTGGTTCAGCGCCCGCTACGACGCGTTCATCTATGTCGACCGCATCGTGGTGGCCGAGCAGGGTCGCGGTCTCGGTGTCGGCACCCGCCTCTACGACGAGTTCGCCCGCCGAGGCCGGGCCGACGACCATCGGGTCATGCTCGCCGAGGTCAACATCGAGCCCCGCAACGACGTGTCGCTCGCTTTTCACGAGGCCCGGGGTTTCGCCTCCGTCGGCGAGCAGGACACCGAGGGTGGCACCAAACGCGTGACCATGCTCGAGAAGCGTCTCGTCGACTGATTCGCGAATCATCCTCGGGGTGGACGCCGTGGGGACCCGGTGTGGGCAATGATGACGCCCGTGAGTGTCATTGCGGCGAGCGGGGTGTCCATGGTCTTCGGAACCCATCGCGCCCTCGACACGCTGACACTCGAGGTGCCGCCCGGCGTCACCGGCCTCGTCGGGGCCAACGGTGCCGGCAAGACCACGTTCATGTCGATCGTGCTGGGATTGCGGACCCCGACGGGCGGGTCGGTCTCCGTGCTGGGCCTCGACCCGCTGCGCCAGGGCGCCGAACTCCGGTCCATGGTCGGCTACGGCCCCGAACGCAACGTCTTCCCCGACGACATGCCGGCCTCCGACTTCGTGAAGCACCTCGCCGAGGTGCGGGGCATGCCCCGCAGCGAGGCCCGCTCGCGGGCGAGCGATGCCCTGTGGCTCGTCGGGCTCGGCGAGGAGCGGTTCCGGGCCCTCGGCACGATGTCGACCGGGCAGCGCCAGCGGGTCAAGCTCGCCCAGGCCATCGCGGCCGACCCGAGCCTCGTGCTCCTCGACGAACCGACCGATGGGCTCGATCCGGTGCAGCGTGACGAGATGCTCCTGCTGATCCGTCAGATCAGCACCGAGTACCAGATCGACGTCCTGCTGTCGTCGCATCTCCTCGAAGAGGTGGAGCGCATCTGCGACAATGTCGTGGCCCTCGATGCCGGTCGCCTCGTCGCCCAGGGACCGTTGAAGGAACTCGTGGGCGATGTCGAGGGCGTGACCGTCGAGCTCGCCGAGATCGACGACGTCCCTGATGCCGTCGAGGCGGTTGTCGCCCGTCTCACGGCGGCCGGGCTGCGGGTGACCCGCGAGCCGGACTCGGCCCGCATGGACGTGTTGGGTGCGTCGGCCGACGACATCGCCGACGCGGTCCGCGACGCGATCGCCGATTCCTCTGCACGGGTCCGGCGTATCGAGCAACGCCGGCGCCGGCTCGAAGACCTGTTCGAGGCGGTGCCGACATGACCACCGACGGCTCCGCCCAGATCCTCGACCGCGGCTACCGGAAGTTCGACGGCCGCCGCAAGGGCGTGTGGGGCGCTGTCCGCTCGACGGCGTGGCACACGACCCGCAGCGTCCTCGGCCTCGGCCGCAAGGCCCGCCACAAGATCGCCCCGGCGCTCGTCGTCATCGTCGCCATGCTGCCGGCCGTGGTCTTCGTGGGCGCCGCGGTGCTGCTGGGCGGCGACGAGTTCATCAACGACTTCCTCGTCGGGATCATCCCGGCCTACTCCGAGCTGGCCCGCCAGTCGATCGCCGCGATGGTCCTCTTCACCGGCCTGGTCGCGCCCGAGGCGCTGGTGCGCGACCGGCGCGACGGCATGCTGTCGCTCTACCTGTCGACCCCGCTGACCCGCCAGACCTATCTCGGTGCGAAGGTGCTGTCGGTTTCCGGCTTGATGGCCCTGATCGTCCTGGTGCCGACCATCGTCTATCTCCTCGGCATGACCTTCGCGTCGCTCGGCCCCGACGGGGTGGGCGACTGGATCCTGACCATGCTCCGGATCCTCGTCTCGGGCACCCTCGCGTCGATCGTCTACGCCCTCATCAGCAGGGGTGCGGCGAGCCTGACCGACCGGCGGGCGTTCGCCAGCCTCGCCGTGGTGCTCACCATGCTGGGTTCGCTGATCGTCGTCCAGATCCTCGTCGACGTCGCCGACCAGTCGACGCAATGGCGCCTGCTCGATCCGGTCAACATGCCGATGGAGATGATCGCCCGCATCTTCGGCGACCCCGGCCAGTACCCCGAGATCGCCACCGAACGGGTCTATGCGGCCAACCTCGGTTGGGTGGCCGCCGCGAGTGCCACCCTCTGGGCCCGCTATCGCAGGGCCGGTGCATGATGTCGAGCCTGCCACCCCCGCCTGCGGCTCAGCCGCCACCGCCGTCCTCGGCTCAGCCGCCACCGCCCCCGCCCATGGTGTCGGTCACCAACGTCACCAAGGCCTTCGGCGATGTCGTCGCCGTGTCCGACGTGTCGTTCACCGTCGGCCCGGGGATCACCGCCCTGCTCGGACCCAACGGTGCGGGCAAGTCGACCCTGTTCCGGATGCTGTGCGGGTTGGCCCCGCCGACCCGGGGCACGGTCCGCGTGCTCGGCCGCGACGCCCGCACCGACACCGCAGTGCGCGGACAGATCGGCCTCGCGCCACAACAGGACGGACTCTTCGACCGGCTCGACGCCCGCCAGTTCGTCGAGATCGCCGCGATGATGCACGGGGTCGACGACCCGGCCGCCGCGGCGCGTCGTGTGCTCGACATCGTGCAGCTGGATGCGACCGACACCAAGAGCGTGGGTGCCTACAGCAAGGGGATGCGCCAACGGGTGAAGCTGGCGGCCGCCCTCGTCAACGATCCGGCGGTCCTGATCCTCGACGAGCCCCTCACCGGCCTCGATCCGGTGCAGCGCCGTCGGATGATCGCCCTCTTCAACGAGCTCGCCGCAGCGGGGAAGTGCCTCCTCGTCTCCAGTCACGTTCTCGACGAGGTGGCCAAGCTGGGATCGCGGATCCTCGTCATCGCCCAGGGTCGCCTCGCCGCATCGGGCGACTATCACGCGCTCCGCGAGCTGATGGACGACCGTCCGCACCGCATCCGCGTCGAGGCCGACGACCCGCGGCGCCTGGCCGCCGCCCTGCTCGGGCGATCCATCGTCGACGGGGCCCATGTCGATGCCGAGGGCATCGAACTCGACACGACCGACGTCGACACGTTCGGACGCCAGCTCGCGCCCATCGCCCGCGAACTCGACGTCCGGCTGCGGGGCGTGCGACCCCTCGATGACGATCTCGAGAGCGTCTTCCGATACCTGGTGGAGGGCCGATGAGCGGCACGGTCAACGTCATCGACACGATTCGCGTCGTCTACCGGGTCCTGGTCCGCCAACTTCTCACTCGTGGGAGGGTGACCGCACTGATCTGCATCGGCGGCATCGTCGTGCTCCTCGGCTGGCTCGTCGGTCGGGCCGCCCCGGACCAACAGTTCCCCCCGTTGTCCCCTGCCGACATCGCGCTGCAGCAGCTCGAGGACGGGGTGTTCGTCGTCTCGCTGATCGGGTTCACGCTGCTGGTGCCGATCGTCGCCCTCGTGTTCGCCGGTGCGTCGTTGGGCGACACCCGCGAGGACGGCACGCTCGTCTACCTCTGGCTCCGGCCGATGCCCCGTTCTGGGGTGGCCGTCGGCGCATGGTTCGCCGCGCTCACGGTCAGCCTGCCGCTGACCCTGATCCCGATGACCCTGACCGCGATCCTGCTCGATGCCGGATCCGAGCTGGTGGTCGCCTCGGTGATCGCCACCATCGTCGGCATCCTCGCCTACAGCGCCATCTTCGTGCTGCTCGGGTTGGTGGTGAAGAACCCGATCGTGTGGGGGCTCGGCTACATCCTCATCTGGGAGGGGCTCGTCGCGAGCTTCGGCAGCGCGGCGGCGAAGGTCGCCGTGCGTGGCTACCTCAGCTCGATCCTGACCGACCGCACCGGGGTCGACATCGCCCTCGGCGACCTGTCGCAGGTGGCGGGCATCGTGGTGCCGCTCGTCGTGGCGGTGGCGGCGCTCGCGCTCGCGACGTTTCGCCTCAACAATCTCGAAGTCGCCTGATCACCAACGCCCCGAGGTCCGGCTCAGCGGCCGGTGAAGGTCGCCTTGCCCGGCCCGTGCTCCATGAAGCTGGCGACGCCCGTGACCTTGTCCTCGGTCGCGAAGGTGTCGGCGAACCCCTGCGCCTCGATCTCGACGGCGGCGTCGAGCGGCTCGTGGTATCCCGCGAGCATCACCCGTTTCGCGATGCGCAGCGAGGCGGGTCCGCCGGCATAGCGGGCCGCGAGGTCGACGGCGGCTGCCTGCACCTCGTCGGGTTCGTGGACCGACGAGATGATGCGGGCCGCGAGCGCCTCGTCGGCGGTCATGTGGCGACCGGAGTAGACGAGATCCTTGGCCAGGGTGATACCGGCGAGTCGGCTCAGGCGTTGCGTGCCGCCGCCGCCGGGGATGATGCCGAGAAGGATCTCGGGCATGCCGAGCCGGGCATCGGTGGCGGCGATCCGGAAGTCGGTGGCGAGCGCCAGCTCGAGGCCACCACCGAGCGCGTACCCGTTGATCGCGGCGACGGTGACCTGGGGAAGGTTCTCGAGCGCCAGCGCGGCGCGGTTGAAGTAGCGCGAGAACTCGAGCGCCGCCTCACGGTCGAAGTCGGGGAATGCCGTGATGTCGGCCCCGGCCGCGAAGTTGCGTTCACCGCCGGTGAGCACCACCGCACGGGTGTCGGTGTCGTCGACGAGTTGCTCGCAGATCGACAGCACGCCGGCGAGTACATCGCCATTGATCGCGTTGACCTTCGGGCGGTCGATGCGGATCGTGGCGACGCCCGGCGCCGTGTCTCGTTCGAACTTCACAAAGTCACTCATGGCCCGGCACGCTATCTTCGTCCACGAAGGGGGCAGACATGCCGACGGTGAAGGTACTCAACCAGGATGCGACCGGTGCGGTTCCGCTGCACGAGATCGAGGCCGCCGTGGTCGACGGGAGGGTCCTCACCGATGCCGGCGGTGTCGCAGAGGCGTTGGGTTGGGAACTCAAGCCCGAAGGACTGTGCCGCGGCGACGTGTGCGTCCCGGTGCGTCCCGATGCGGCGGTGCGCAACGGTGACCGGATCGATCTCGGCGCCGTCGCCTCGGTGCTGGGTATGGCCTCGATGGTCGACGAGCAGGCCGCGGTCGTTGCGGTGAGTGCGCCGGCCGCCGATCGACGGGCTGCCCTCAAGGGACGGGTCGCCCCCGGCTTCTCGCTGCCCGATCTCGACGGCAAGCTTCGTTCGCTCGAGGAGTTCAAGGACCGCAAGCGACTGCTGATCGCCTTCGCCAGTTGGTGAGGTTGCCGCTACGAGCTGCCCGGGTGGCAGACACTTCATGACGAGCTCCAGGCCGATGGATTCACGGTCATCGGCGCCTTCCTCGACGAATCGGTCGACGACGTGCGTGAGTGGGCGCAGGGCATCACCTTCCCGGTGCTGCTCGATCGTGACCATCTCCTCGCCGAGCTCTACGCGATCAGCAACGTGCCCACGGTCGTGTGGATCGACGCCGATGGTTCGATCGCTCGGCCGAACTCGGCCGAGGTGGGCAGCGACCTGTTCGTCGACTTCACCGGCATCACCCCTGACGCGCACATGGACCAGGTCCGGGCGTGGGTTCGCGACGGCGTCGTTCCCGACGATGCCGATTCCGACATCGACGATCTGGACGACGACGAGGTCGACGCCCGCCTCGCGTTCCGTCTCGCCGCGCACCTCCGCCGAGAGGGCGACACCGAGCGGGCTGCGCACTGGTTCGCCGAGGCCGCTCGGCTGGCGCCGATGGATTTCACGGTCCGTCGAGCCGCCATGCCGCTCCAGGACATCGATCCGTTCGGTGAGGCCTTCATGGAGCTCTTCGGGGAGTGGAAAGAGGCGGGAAGTCCGTACCACGGCGTTCCCCGGAGCTGACCGGCGAGACCGCCGACTCAGATCGGCGCTTTTTCGGCCGATGACTGAACGATGTCGAAACCCAGTCGGTCATGGGTCTCGCAGGATGTCCTGTGGGAGCTGGGCGCGTCGTTCATCGACGCCACCGCCCAGACCGCCGCGCCCGTCATCGAGAACGCCATCGCCCGCATCGCCGAGGTGCTCGACGCGTTGTCGATCGGGATCTGGTCGATCGACCCGGCCACGATGTCGGGTCACGCCACGCATTCCTGGTCGGTCGACGAGTGGGTGGATCTCGGTGAGGGGTTCCTGGCGACACCCGATCCCGCCGTTCGCGACGCAGTCGTCGCCGGTGGCGGAGTCGCCGTCGTGGGTCTCGAACTGGTGGTCGGCGAGGAACTCTGCGCCCGACGCGGCTGGCGGCGGGGCTACGCACTGGTCGCCCTCATCGACGAACGTCCGCAGGAGAGCGTGGTGTTGGTGGTCGCGTCGGCCACCAACAGCTGGGACGAGCGGGATCTCGAGCTGATCCACGGCGTGGTGATGCTCCTGCGTCAGTTCCACAGCCGGATCAGGATCGAGGAGCGCCTCCGCGAACGTCTCCGTCTCGACGACCTGACGGTCGCCCTCGCCGCCCGGTTCCAAGGCGTGTCTCCCGACTCGCTCGAGGCGGTGGTGGACCAGGCGCTGCGCGAAGTGAAGGACGTCTACGGCCTCGAATCGGTCGTCCTGATCGACGTGGTCGACGACACCACGATCGAGATTCCGACGATGGTCGCAAGGACGCCGCTGCCGCCCGAGTTCCGCCGTCTCCCGGTTCCCGACATCTCGGTCATCCCGGGCGCCGGCGACTACAGCCTGCGCGAGTACATCTCGGAGCCGCGGGTCCTCGACCTCGCCGAACTCGTCGATGCGCTCGTCGGGCCCGAGATGACCGACTCGCTCGACCTCCGCACCACGCCCCGAACCGTCGCACTGCTCCCGGCGTCGGTCGGTCAGGGCGACTCATTGCTCGCAGTGAGCCGCATCGGTGACGGCGACTGGAACCCGACCGAGTTCGACGCGCTGTCCACGCTCGTGTCGCTCATCGCCCAGACGCGGGGTCGTGTCGCCGCGGAGCGGGCCTCGTCGGAGCTGCTCGTCGCCCAACGCGCGCTCGTTGGCGCCGGCAAGTTGTTCCTCGAGGCCAATACGGCCACCGCCGACGCCGCGATCGGCGAGACGCTCGAGCGGATGGCGGCCCACCTCGGCGCCGATCTCGCACTCATCGCCCGCGTCGAGGCCGATCGGGAGACGATCTCCATCACCCACTCGTGGTCCGAACCGGAGTCGTTCCCGATCGACGTGGGCACCACGCTCAACCGGAACTCGATGCCCTTGATCGACGAGCTCATGGCCCCGGAGATCCGGGTGAGCGTGCTCGACTCGCAGCGCGCGGACGCGCCGCCGCTGCGGGACAGTGTGGACGGCAAGTGGACGACGGTGGTCGCACCGATTCGGGGCACCGGGCTGCCGCCGGCGGCATTGACCTTCATCTGGTCGACCGGCGAGGTTCCGCATCTTGAAGCCGCCCGGGAGCTCGCCAACGCCACGGCCGATCTCGTGGGTCAGCTCCAGGTGCGGCTTCGGGCCGAGGAGGAGATCACCCGGCGGCTCCACCTCGACGACGTGCTGTCCGACATCGCGGAGACGTTCCTCGGGGCGTCGCTCGACAGTTCCGATGCCGCCGCCGCTCGGGCACTGGCCCGACTCGGGGTCGAGCTGGAGCTCGAGGGGGTTTGCCTTCGCGGGGTGCGGTCCGGCCGAAGCATCGTCGAGTCTTCGTGGTCGGTGCCGGACCGTCCGCGCCCGATACCTGGCCAGGAGCTGCAGTTCACCGGCGAATTGCAGGTCGACCAGCTGAGCGAGATCGAGGCGGTGCAGACCGAACCCGAGTGGTCCGCGTTCGTCGACGAACAGTGGGGCCACGGTGTGCGGATCGCGGTGTTCCCCGTCACGATCGGCGGTCGAATCGACTCGCTCGTCACCGTCGCCGCCAGTCGGGCGATCGCCGACCACGCCGTCGAGGTGATCCGCTCCTTCGCCGTGATGCTCGGACAGTTCCGGGCCCGACTGGTCGAGGAACGGGTCGCCCAACAGCGCCTGGCGGCGCAGCGCCTGCTCAGCAAGTGCGCAGCGGAACTGGCCGAGGCGACGCCCGACGACTTCCGCGACGTGCTCGCCCGGGTGATGGGAGCAGTGGCCGAGTTCTGCGGCATCGATCTCCTTGTCGACTGGACCGTCGAGTCGCGCCACGAGCGTTACCTGCGGTCGGCTGTCTGGGTTCACGACGACACCCATCCCGACGAGCTTCCGGCCGAACGACCCTGGAAGCCCGGTTCCCTGCTCGATGCGGCGCGAACGTCGGGCACGGTCGCCCAGCGGGTCGTCGACGTCGACGACGACTGGGGCCGGACCCGTCTCGCGATCCCTCGAGGGGACGGATCATCGGTCGAGCACATCATGCTCGCGGCCTCGAGTACGTCGGAATGGTCAGAGGACACGATCGATCTCCTGGAGTCGCTCAGCCGGATGATCCAGGAAGTTGGCGCCAGGACGGCGGCCCAGCGCTATGCCCAGGCGGCGTTCCTGGGTGCGCCGATCGGCGTCGTCTTGCGCGACGAGGAACTCAAACTGATCACGTGCAACCAGGCATTCGTCGATTTCGTGGGAGCGGAGTCGGCCGAAGCGTTGGTCGGCACGTCCCCGCAACACGTCTACGACGACCAGTACGAGACCGTTGCGTGGGCCGAGGAGGCCAACGGTCAGCTGACCTCGGAGGCGGCGTTCCGTGGACCCGGTGACACCCGAGTCTGGGGCCAGATGCGCGGATCGGTGATCGAGGGCGAGAGCGGAGAGCACTTCTGGCTGATCCACATCGAGGACGTGACGGAGCGTCGCCGGGCCGAGCAGCTGCTGCGGTTCCAGGCATCGCACGACGAGCTGACCGGGCTCGCGAACCGCCGCCGACTGCTCGACGAGATCCACCGGGTCGCCGACGGATCCGGGTCGGTGGCGGTACTCCTGCTCGACCTCGACCGCTTCAAGAACATCAACGACTCGCTGGGCCACGACCGGGGCGACGAACTCCTCGTCGTGGTCGCCGACCGCTTGCGTCTGGCCGTGCGGCCGGGGGACCTCGTGGCCCGCCTCGGCGGTGACGAATTCGCCGTGGTCCTACCCGGGCCGGTGGACGTGGCCGAGGCCGAATTCGTCGCCGAGCGGCTGATGCGCCTGATCGGCGAGCCGGTGGCCCTGGGGAGTCAGAAGGTCTACCCGACGGCCAGTATCGGTATCGCCGTGGCCGACGACCAGACCGCGGTCGACGACCTCATTCGCCGCGCCGACACGGCCATGTACCGGGCGAAGTCGCAGGGCCGGGCCCGCTCGGAGGCCTTCGACGAAGAACTCCGGGAAGCCGTGCAGGCGCGGATGGAGACCGAGGCCGGGCTGCGCGGGGCGCTGCGCAGCGACGAGCTGCTCGTGCACTACCAGCCGGAGTTCGACCTTCACGACGGCACGGTGCTGGGCGCGGAGGCGCTGGTCCGTTGGGAACACCCCACCCGCGGCCTGCTGTCGGCCGGCGAGTTCATCGAGGTGGCCGAGGAGACCGGGTTGGTGGTCGAGATCGGCGAGCGTGTCCTCGTGGCGGCGTGTGCCGAAGCCGCCACCTGGCCCGGCGGGGATGACGCCCCGGTGATCCGCGTGAACCTCGCGGCGGCCCAACTCCAGCGCGAGGAGACGGTGGCGCTCGTTCGGCGAGTGCTCGGCGATTCGGGCCTCGCTCCGTCACGACTCTGTCTGGAGATCACCGAGTCGGCGGTCATGAACGACGTCCACCGTTCGGAAGAGATCCTCGGGCGGCTCAAGGAACTCGGCGTCCACCTCGCGGTCGACGACTTCGGCACCGGCTTCAGTTCGCTCGCCTACCTCAAGCGGTTCCCCGTCGATGCGCTGAAGATCGATCGGGCGTTCGTGAGCGATCTCGGCGACGACGCATCCGATGTCGCCTTCGTCCGGTCGATCGTGTCGCTGGCCGACGCGCTGGGACTCGATGTGGTCGCCGAGGGGGTGGAGACGGCCGCGCAGGCCGCGATCCTGATCGAGCTCGGATGCCATCGGGCCCAGGGGTTCTACTTCGGTCGCCCGGCTTCGGCCGACGCGTTCCGGGCCCGGCTCGCCCAGTCGGTCAGCTGAGAAGCGCCATGTTCCCGGCCGCCATGCGCACCCGGCGGCCCACCGTCTCCTCCTCGGTGATCAGCTGCATGAAGTCGGGGTCGTCGGAGACGCCCCACGATCGCGAACCGTCGTCGAACTCGACCACGGCGATCGCCCGCTCCGGACCGTCGTGGCCGTACTCGACGGTCACGCCTCGCACGGTGGCGTCGCCCTCGCGTTCGGGGTCGGCGATCGGCCGGCCGGGACCTCGCAGACCCAGGTCGTGCACCTGGTGGGGTGCGGCCGGCGGGGTCGTGGAGTAGACGCCGATGGAATGCTTGGTCGCGTGGCCGCCGTTGCCCTGGACCACGCCGATCGAGCCGGGGTCCGCCCGCAATGTCGCCACCATGCCGACGAGAGCCTGACCGGCCGCGAAGTTCAGCGGTGCTCCTGCGAAGGCAAGTCCGCCGGTGACGGTGAGGCGCCGCCCGGGATCGATGCCCAGTTCCTCGGCCGTGAGTGCGACGATCGAGGGAAAGCAGGAGTACAGCTCGATGTGGTCGATGGCGTCGACCGACCCGAGGGCGTCGACCAGGGTCGACGCCGCGGCGCGCAGCCCCGGTGCGACATGGATCTCCTCCCGATCGAGCATCGTCGGGGTGTCCTCGGAGTTGACGCACAGCGCCGGGTACACGCGCTGTGCCTCGGGAACACCGAGTGCATCGGCGCGTGCGGAGCTGCAGATGATGATCGCGGCCGCGTGATCGACGGTGTTGTTGGCGCACATCGCCTTCGTGTAGGGCCAGCTCACCATGCGGTTCCGCGCCGACGGTTCGCGGATCTCGGCGTCGGTCGGGTTCGAGCGGTCGGCCGCGTGCGGGTTGTCGGCGGCGACGGCGGCGTAGCCGGCCCACGTCCGAGCGGCACGGTCTCGGGCCTCGTCGAGCGTCTCGCCGCGATGGGCCCGGATCGCACTGTCGAGGATCGCGTAGCTGTTGCGCGGAGTGTCACCGCCGCGGCCCATGGACACGCGGTCGCCCATGTCGAGCGGCGGGCCCCAGGTCTCGACCTCGTCGGGCCGGATGTCGTCGCGTCGCGGTGGCTCCTCGCCCCGTTTCGCCAGGGCCCGCCGCGTGAGGTTGCACTCGCCGCCGGTGAGGACGGCGAGGTCGACGTCGCCGTCCTGGATCCGTCGGGCGATGGCGTGGGTCGAGGAGATCGGGAGGTTGCCGCCGAAGGTGGTCAGGATGGAGTGGACGGGTTGGGTCAGCCCGAGTTCGTCGGCGACCTGGGCGCCCGGGTTCTTGTAGCGCCAGAGCCCGCCGATCACGGCGATCGTGTCGATCTGCGCGAGCAGCGCATCGGGGTCGGTGCCGCTGTCGGCGCTCGCGTCACGGACCGCCGCCGCCATCAGATCGATCGGGTCGGGGGCATCACCCGGGCGCTCCTCGGCGGCGGGGCGATGCGAGGTCTGGGCGACACCGATGATGACAGGGGTTCGAGGGTCGATGCTCACGGCGCATAGGGTACGCGGCATGGATGTCACCCCCGACCTCGTCAACCTGAGCGGCAAGGTGGCCGTCGTGACCGGCGCCGCGCAGGGCATCGGTGAGGCAACGGCCCTGGCCCTCGCCGCGTTCGGCGCCGATGTCGCGATCTGTGACAACCAGGCCGACAAGCTCCCCGGCGTGCAGGCCGCGATCGAGGCGATCGGACGACGATGTCATTCGACGGTGCTCGATGTGCGCGACGAACCCGGCGTGGGTGCATGGCTCCCCTCGGTCGCCGCCGAACTCGGCCCGATCGACATCCTCGTCAACAACGCCGGTGGCGGTTTCCACGCGCTCTACGAGAACGTCTCGCCGAAGGGCGAGGGCGTTCTCATCGCGGAGAACTTCGGCACGGTGACGAACTGTGTGCGCCACGGTGTTCCGTTGCTGCGCGACGGCGGTGCGATCGTCAATGTCACATCGGTCGAGGCGTATCACGCCGCCCCGGGCTTCGCCGTCTACGCGGCGATGAAGGCGGCCGTCGAGCAGTTCACCAAGACGCTGTCGATGGAGCTCGGCCATCGCGGCATCCGGGTCAACTGTGTGGCCCCCGACATGATGCCGACCCCGGGTGACGAGGAACTCCAGGCCGACAGCAGCGCGCTGATGCCGGGGCTGCACCCCACCTCGCTGCGGCGTATGGGCGACGCCACCGAGTGCGCGTCGGTCATCGTCTTCCTGGCGAGCGACATGGCGAGCTTCGTGACCGGCACGTCGATCCCCGTCGACGGGGGCACGATCGCCGCGGCGTCGTGGAAGGTGCGCGAGGACGGCACCTTCGGGCTCTAGGAGCCGATCAACTCGTAGCGGTCCAGGTCGGTCCGACGGCACTTCCACCAGTAGTCGACGGTGGAGCCCGGCCAGTTGTTGACGACCTTGCCGGACTCGTTCTTGTACCAGCTGCTGCAGGACGTGACCCAGACCCGCTTGCCCATCCGTTGCTGGATCCGACGATTGAAGCGGTCCTGTTCGTGGCGGTGGAGGTCGATGGCGGCGATGTCTCGGTCGCGCATCTCCTCGAGCAACCCGATCGTGTGGTGGATCTGTTGCTCGATCATGAAGATGATCGAGTTGTGGCCCAGGTTCGTGTTGGGTCCGTAGAGCATGAACAGATTCGGGAAATCGGCCACCGTGATACCGAGGTAGGCCTCGGCACCCTTGGCCCACCGGCGTCGGATCGAGACACCGTCGCGCCCGATGAAGTCGATCGGCGCGAGGAAGTTGTTGGTGTCGAAACCGGTGCCGAAGATGATCGTGTCGACCCGGTGGTGGACACCGTCGTCGGTGACGATGCCGTCGGCGACGATCTCGCGGATGCCCGTGCCCACGACATCGACGTTGTCGCGTTGCAGCGACGGATACCAGTCGCTGTGGGCCAGGATCCGGGTGCAGCCGATCGGGTAGTCGGGGGTGAGCACGGCGCGCAGGTCGTCGTCGGGCACCACCGACTCGAGGTACTTCATCGCGCCCTCGGTGGCCTTCTTGTTGGCCAGTGAGCCGGTGTTGAAGACCTGGTTCACGATCAGTTCGAACGTCAGGTAGATCCGGAGGCGATGCAGGCGGCGCAGGCCCGGGATTCGCCGGAAGCGTCGACGCTTCGCCTCGCCGATCGCCGGATTCTCGCGGGGCATCACCCAGTTGGCGGATCGCTGGAAGAGGTCGAGATGACCGACCGTGCCGGCGATCTCGGGGACGAACTGCACGGCGGACGCGCCGGTACCGATCACTGCGACGCGGCGACCGGCCAGGTCGTGGTCGTGGTTCCAGCGGGCCGAGTGGAACGTGGTTCCCTCGAAGGAATCCAGACCAGGGATCGGAGGAATCGACGGTCGGTTGAGTTGGCCCAGCCCGGAGATCACGATCGCGGCCCGGATCTCGTCGCCGTTCGTCGTCGTGAGGACCCACTCGGTCGCGTCGTGGTCCCACACGGCCGCAGCGATTTCCGTGCCGAAGCGGGTGACCTCGTGGAGTCGATGCTTGGCGGCCGTGGCCTGGATGTGGGCGAGGATCTCCGGCTGACCGGCGAATGTCTCGGTCCAGTCGGGGTTGGGTTCGAACGACAGGGTGTAGAGGTGTGCGGGCACGTCGCACGCAGCGCCGGGGTACGAGTTGTCGAGCCACGTCCCGCCGAAGTCGTGCGACTTCTCCACGATCTCGAAGTTGTCGAATCCGGCTTCGCGCAGCTTGATCGCCGTGCCGATCCCGGCGATGCCGGCGCCGATGACGACGATCCGGGGGTTTCGGGTCATGTGGGCCTTCTGTCGTGAGCGATCGGTTCCTTGCGACGTCGGGTCACCACCGACTGGCTCGCGATCGCCTGGAGTCGGCCGTCGTCGCCCCAGATGCGGATCTGTCCGTGGCCGAATCCGTGGCGGATGCCGGCCGCCTCGATCTCGAGCAGGTACCACTCGGTCGGATGCACGTCGAGCACGCGAAGGGTGTTGTCGAGGCTGTTGCTCGACAGTGCTTCGCCCGAGGTGATGGCGATGCCCATCGGGACCCAGTCGCCGAGCACGGCGAGCGTCGTGGCGGAGGGTTCGAAGGCCTCCGGGGGCTTCGCCCACATGCAGACGTGGCCGGGCCCGTGTCCGGTCGGTCCACCGTGTCGGTGTCCGGCCGGTGCCTTCGCGAGGAGTTGGTCCATGTACTGACCGAGGCTCTCCTCCTGGTAGTGGTGGTCACGCGGGTGGCACTCCGACGGTGGGAGCACGGTCGGCATCACCGGGAACTCTCGTTCCACGTCGAGTTCGCGGCGCCCCAGGGCGGCGGTCACGGCGACGACCTCGTTGTCGCCGACATGGCCGATCACCCGGGCCTGCGACGTGAAGCGACTGCTCACCGACACGTGGACATCGAGGTCCATGACCGAGCCGACCGGTGCGAACGACAGGTACTGGGCGGTTGCCCACACCACGGGGCGTCGGGTCGAACCCTCCAGCGCGGCGATGGCCGCACCGAGTGCAGCGCCCCCGAAGAGGAACCGCGACCCGACGCTGATCTTCGGAATGATGGGCAGGATCCATCGCATCGGGTTGTGGGTCGACTCGAGACCGAGCCACTCGCGGGCGTCCATCCCGCAAAGCTATCGGTGTGCGACCTGGCGGAGCGGGGTCAGCCGATGGCCAGGAGGATCTCGGCGGCGGCCCGATCGGGATCCTCGAACGGGCCGAAGTGGGTGCGGTCGGGCCACGGCGTGAAGGTGCCGGCGGGCAACGCGTCGACCAGGAGCGGGGCGACCGTCGCCGGGGGAGCGCCGTCGCCCGAGCCGACCACCGTCACCGGAATCGACACCTCGCCGAGATGGTCGAACAGATCGTGGGCGGCCCCTTCGAAGGTGCGGGCCTCGTTCTCTCCGGTGGTCTTGAGGGTCACCCCCTCGTCGGTCTCCCGGAACCCGTACATCACATAGTCGCGCAGCGTCGCCGGGTCGACCGCCGCGAAGGGTCCCTTGCCCGTGTAGCGCTCGATCACCTCGTCGTACGAGCCGAAGTCGTGACGGCGGCGTCGGGCGCCGGCTGCCAGTGGATTCTCCGCGGTGTCGGACCGCAGTGACGTCGGGAAGACGATGGGCTCGAACAGCCATGCCGCGGCGATCGTTCCCGGGCGACGCAGCTCGGTGGACAACACGATCGCCCCACCCATGGAGTGCCCGCACGCGGCGATCGGTTCCGCGGGCCCGAGATGGTCGATGACCGCCAGGGCGTCGTCGACCATGCCCCGCCAGGGCAACGCCATGTCGGGCGTGATGCTGTCGCCGTGCCCACGGAGGTCGGGCGCCCAGACGTGGAAGCGATCGTGCAGTCGTGCCGCGATCTGCGAATAGCAGCGTCCGTGGAAGCCGGTCGCGTGGAGGAAGAGCAGTGGAGGCCCCGCCCCGCCGAGGTCGTGGAGCGCGACGACGACGCCATCGGACGACTCGATCATCTCCGCCATGGGTCGACTCAGTCGCCCTCAGGCAGCAGATAGAAGCCGTCGTCGTCGGCTGCGATGTCGAGCACGGTCATGAAGCGGCCGTTGCCGACCGTCATCGCGCACAGGGCGGTCAGTTCGATGATCTCCACGTCGGTGAAGTGGGTCTTGACCCGGTCCATGAACTCGTCGTCGATCGAGTGGTGGTCGGTCGCGAAGCGGTCGGCGAACTCGCCGGCGATCCGCTCCCGTTCGGTCAGACCCTCGATGGGAGGCGCCTCCCCGATCGAACACGCGATCACGTGTTGCACGCCGCTCTCGTCGAGACCCTCGGCCTCGGCCTTGGGTGAACGGGTGTTGAGACACACCGGGCAACCGTTCGCCACCGCCACGCGGAGTCGCGCGATCTCGCGCAGCCGGGGCGACAGGGAGGTCTTCTCGTAGACGGCCTGTGAGTAGGCCCCCATGCCGATCGCGACATCGGGCTGCATCATCAGGAGCCGCTCGCGTTCGAGCCCTCGACCATCGGGAACATCGATCCGTGCCATGGCGTCGAGCCTACGGGCGAGTGAGCACGGCAGCCATCCAGCCCTCCTGCGCGAGCGAGCGCTCGATTGCGGCGCCGTACGCCGTCGCACACCGGTGGAGCTGTTCCTCGCCGAGAATGCCGGCAACGACCAGCCGGCGATGGGCCGTCGGCAACGTCGGCGCGATGCGCTCGTGGATGTCGATGGTCACGTTGACGGTCACGAGATCCACCGGGGCGACGGCGAGATCGGCCGAACCCGCGATCACGTCGACGCGATCGGCGACCCGGTTCCGATCGGCATTGGCGCGGGTCGCCGCGATCGCCGCCGGATCGATGTCGACCGCGATCACGTGCGCCCCGAGCACTGCCGCGGCGATGGCGAGCACGCCGGTTCCGCAGCCGATGTCGAACACCGCGAGCGGCGACGGGCTCTCCTCTCCCAGCAACTCGAGTGCAAGACGCGTGCTGGGGTGCGATCCGCTCCCGAACGCGTGCCCCGGGTCGATCGCGATCGGCTGGTGGCCGGCCGGCGGGTCGAGCCAGGGCGGATGGACGGCGAAGCGCCCGGCGTACTCCACGGTGAGGAGGTCGCGGGCCGCGTCGAGCCCGTGGGTGTCGTCGAAGCGGTCGATGGCGGCGTCGGGCGCCAGCGCGTCGCGAGCGCGATCGGCCGCTTCCGGATCGGCGAACGCCGCACGAAGTCGTCCCGGCAGTTCCTCCACCCCGACCGCGCCCCGCTGCCACAGATCGAACGCGAGCCTCTCGGTCGCGTGCTCGTCGGTCGTGTCGACCGCGACGGTGAGGAGGAAGTGGCTCAGGATGTCATCGCTTGAGGACGTTGGGTCGACCGAGGCCCTGCGCCTCGCACATCGCCATGTAGGCCGCGTAGATCCCGGCGGCGTCGGTGATCGATTCGACGTTGCCGTCGGCATCGAGGTTCAGATTGGCGCCATAGATCTGGAACCACACGTCGGTGAGTTCGGTGTTGTCGTCGAGCACGTGGAGCGAGTGCTCCGAGCCCGCCGGTTCGAACAGGAAGGACCCGGCCCGGTTGACGTAGGGATACTCGGCGTACTTCCACGCTCCGCTGAGCGTGTAGCCGAAGACCTGGCCGGTGTGCTTGTGCTTTTGGACCACGGAGCCGGGTGCGAACCGGTTGCGCACGATCCACAGGCCGAGTTCGACATCGGCCTGGACCAGCTTGATCTCGACACCGGTGCCGGTGTCGACCCAGGGGATCTCGTCCTCACCGAGGTGAACGGCTTCCGTCAGTGCGCTGTCGAGAGAAGTCATGACCGGAGCGTAGGTCAGTCGTCGTCGTGCTGGCGAAGGAAGCGTTCGAACTCTGCGGCCAGATCGTCGGCGTTGGGCAATGTCGACGCAGTCCTCGCGTCGTAGCGCTCCTCGAGCCGACGGACGTAGTGACCGATGTCGTCGTCGTCGGCCATCGCCTCGTCGACCCGGGCTTCCCACTCACGCGCTTCCTCATCGAGTTCGGCCCAGCGCGTGGGCAGACCGGTCACCCGCTCGAACCGTTCGAGAAGGGCACGGGACGCCTTCGGGTTCGGCGCGCCCGAGACATAGTGGGGCACGCTCGCTCGGAGGGACACGGCGGGAATCCCGATGCGGTCGAGATGCTCGTGCAGCGCGCCGACCACACCGGTCGGGCCCTGGTAGGACGGCCGGTCGAGCCGCATGAGCTCGGCCAGTTCGGCATCGGTCGTCGATCCGGTGATCGAGGGTGGTCGCGTGTGGGGGGTCTCGGCGATCATCGCCCCCAGCGTCACCACCATCTTGACGTCGAAGCGGCGGACGACCTCGACGACGGCCTCGACGAACGTGCGCCAGCGGAGATGGGGCTCCACCCCGTCCATCAGCACGAGATCACGGTCACGCCCGTCGAGGGGCAGCGCGTAGATGTCGTTGTGGGGCCAGACGATCTCGCGGCGCCCCGACGGGTCGAGGCGTACGTGGGGTCGCCGTTCGTTGAAGTCGAAGAACTCATCGGCGTCGACATGCCCGACCTTCGTCGCCGCCCCTCCCCGGAGTGCCTCGACGGCACCGGTTGCGGCGCCGCCGACGTCGAAGAGTCCGTCCCACGCGGTCACGAGGATGGGGCTCCGCAGGTCCCGCGTCGGTTCCTGGTCCCAGATCAGCTGCTCCACGTCACCAGCATGCCGTTGCGGGGCGGCCCGCGCCCACCCGTCGGCGACTCACGGGCGGCTCGCGACTGCCGATGGAGTGGTCGTGACGATCGAGCCCGATTTCGAGTCGGATCCCCGTTGGGATCCCGTGCTGCTCGAGCGCGTCGTCTGGGGCCGTGTGCTCTCCTCGGTCGCGTTGAGCATCGTGGTGGCCCTGTTGCCGGGATTCGGCCCGCAGCGATTCGCCATCTCGGCCCTCCTCCTGGGGCCGATTCCGGCGGGTTCGTTCATCGTCAAGCGGCTGGTGGAGCCGGATCGCGTGCTCGCCGTCTCGATCACGGTCGACATGGTCTGGTGTCCGGTCGTCGCACTGCTGCTGCCGAGCACCTACTCGCCGTCGATGCTGGTTGCGGTGGTGATGCTCGCCTTCGTGGCCAACGAGAGCGCCCGGGAACTCGTCATCTCGGCCGTCATCGGGGCCGTCGGCTTCATCGTCGTCGGTGTGGTGCGAGACGTCGAGCTGTGGGCGGCGATGGTCGCGGTGTACATCGTGCTCCTGCCGCTGCTCTTCTTCATCTCGGTGACGCAGCGAGAGCGTGAGCATCGCAACAAGCGCCGCATCCAGCATCGGGTCGAGCACGACTCGCTGACGGGCTTGCGGAACCGCACCGGTCTGGCCGCAGCGATGTCGACCGAGGACGTCGATGCGGTGATCGCGATCGACCTCGACGGCTTCAAGGACATCAACGACACCCTCGGTCACAAGGCCGGTGACGAGCTCCTCGTGGCGCTCGCCACGCGAATGGACGACGTGATCGGCACCGGCGGCGCGCTGGCCCGGACCGGTGGTGACGAGTTCTCGGTGCTGGTGCGCGGTGCCGACGCCAACGTCATGGCCGGCGAGATCCTTCGCGCCTGTCGTCACCGGATCGCGCTCGGCGACATCGATGTCTCGGTCGGGGCCTCGATCGGTGTGGCCTTCGCCGAACCCGGCATCGAGCCGGGGGAGTTGCTCCGTCGCGCCGACCTCGCCATGTACGAAGCGAAGCGAACCCAGGTGGGAGTGCGTCGCTGGTCGGGTCAGACCCGCACGGCCTCCCGGCTCCGTGTGAGCCTCTCCGGCGACGTCGAGCGGGGCTTCGAGCGCGGCGAGTTCGAACTCTTCTTCCAGCCGATCGTCGAGATGACGTCCGGACGACTCGTCGATGTCGAAGGACTGCTCCGGTGGCGACATCCCGAGCACGGTCTTCTCTCGCCCGCCGACTTCCTCGAACTCGTCGAGGGAATCGGGCACCGATCCAGCATGGACCGGATGGTCTTCGATCAGGCCGCCGAGCTGGCCGCTCGACTCCAGCCGCACAACGTCGGCGTCTCCGTCAACGTGTCTGCCGGCAGTCTGCAGCGGTCGTCGGTCCCGCAGGCACTCGACGACGCGCTGCGCCGCCACGACGTCGTCCCGCAACGCATCACCGTCGAGGTGATCGAGGACGAGATGGTCGACGAACGGTCCACGGCCCGCGCCGTGCTCAGCGCCCTCGGCGAGCTCGGCGTCGGCATCGCGATCGACGACTTCGGGACCGGCCACTCCTCGCTGGCGCGCCTTCGGCGACTTCCCGTCACCTCGCTCAAGATCGATCAGAGCTTCGTCTCCACGATGATGGTCTCCGAGGACGACGAGGCGATCGTCACCGCCGTGAGCCATCTCGGCCGGGCGCTCGATCTGATCGTGGTCGCCGAAGGCGTCGAAGACGACGCGGTGCGCGACCACATGGTCGCCCGGCAACTCCCGATCGACCGACTCCAGGGCTATGGCATCGCCCGGCCCATGCCCGCGGTCGAGCTGCTCGACTGGATCAGCGAGCGAAACCTCAGCCGAGCCTGAGCACGCGGGCTGCGTTTCCACGCAGGAACGGTTCCCAGACGTGGTCGCGGAACGGTACGTCGCGCATCTGCTCGAAGATCTTGTCGAGCGAGAGCCCCATCGGGAAGTAGCCGCCGTAGATCACCTTCTCGGCGCCCCGGGTGTTGGCATAGTCGATGATCGCTTGGGGGTAGTGCTTGGGCGCGAAGGCCGACGTGGAGTAGTGCAGGCCGGGCCACTTGAGCATGAGCTTCACCGCGAGGTCTTCCCACGGTTCACAGCCGTGACGGGTCACGAAGGTCAGCTCGGGGAAGTCGTACATCACGTTGTCGATGCGGCGCACGTGCTGGGCATCGGCCGGCACCCGAGGGCCCGGGATCCCGGCGCAGCAGAAGATCGGGATGTCGAGCTCGACGCAGAGCGCGTAGATCGGATACATCAGCGGCGCGTCGATCGGCACCTGCGGGTTGCGGCCCGACGGAAACGCGGTCACCGCCTTCAAGCCGAGCTCGGCGTGCATCCTGCGGATCTTGCGGAGCGCGTCGACCCCCTCGTTCGGGTCGGCCTCGTAGGCGGCGATGAACCGATCGGGGTGGTCCTTCACACACTGGTTGCCGTAGCCGTCGCCCTCGGGCTTGCAGCCGACCATCGCGATCTCGACTCCGGCCCGGTCCATGAACGGCAACAACAGATCGGCGCCCTGCGGCGGCTCCTCCAGTTCGCCGTCGGCGTCGCGCGCTTGGTCGGAGAACGGCACGTCCTTGAACATGTACTGCGCCGGGAAGTTCATGTTGGCCGACTCGGCGTCCTTCAGGGCCCGGTCGAGGAACTTGTAGCGGTCCTTGCCGGTGGTGCCGGCGGTGGTGCCCATCATCGTGTCGATCACTGCGATGCCGTCAGGAAATGCGTTGCCCTCAATACCCATGCGCCGACCCTAACGGGTACGGTCCGCGGGCATGGTTTCGAGCGCAGGGGATGGACGCCACACGTTCACGACGAGCGACGGGTTGACACTCGTCGCCGACCGTCGTGGTGAGCCGGGCGGGCGCAACGTGATCTTCCTGCACGGCGGTGGACAGACCCGCCATTCGTGGGGCGGCACCGCGGCGGCGGTGGCCGGTCGGGGGTGGACGTCGTGGACGGTCGACGCCCGTGGCCACGGTGAGAGCGACTGGCACCCCGACGGTGACTACCGGCTGTCCGGGTTCGCAGCCGACGTCGCCCATGTCATCGACCAAGTGGGTGGTCGCCCGGCGATCGTCGGCGCGTCTCTGGGCGGGCTCACCTCGTTGCTGCTGCTGGGTCGCGAATCACCGGGCGCGGCGAGCGGTCTCGTGCTCGTCGACATCGTCCCCGACATGGAGAAGAAGGGTGCGGATCGGATCGCCGAGTTCATGATGGCCAACGCAGAGTCGGGGTTCGCCACGCTCGAGGAGGCGGCCGATGCCGTGGCCGCGTACAACCACCATCGTGACCGGCCGCCATCGATCGACGGCCTGCGCAAGAACCTGCGCGAGCGCGACGGCCGCTGGTACTGGCATTGGGACCCGAAGTTCATCTCGCCGGTCGCCGAACGGGGTCCGTCGGAGATCAACGACCCGACCCTGCTGATGGAGTGCTCCAAGGCGATCGCGGAGCCGATCATGCTCGTCCGGGGCCGCATGAGCGACGTCGTGTCGCCCGAGGGCGCGGCGGCATTCGTCGACGAGGTGCCGAATGCGGAGTTCGTCGACGTGAGCGATGCCGGCCACATGGTGGCCGGAGATCGCAACGACGCCTTCACCGACGCCGTCGTCGGCTTCCTCGACCGTCTGGACTAGCGGACCCTCAGCGCAGGTAGACGTATTGGGCGTCGACCATCAGGTGCTCGACACCGGCATCGCGAAGGGGCACCGAGAGATCGACCGGATCGCCGTCGGCGGTGGTCTGCATCCCGTGGTCGGCGCACAGCACAATGGCCGTGCGGTCGAGCACTCCCCGCCGGTCGATCTCGTCGATGACCTCGCCCATGCGGGCGTCGGTGTCGCGGATGGCGGTCCGACCGATCTCGCTGTGGGGTCCGCCGTAGTGGCCCACCGAATCGGTGAGGTTGAGCGTCACCCACGAGAAGCGGGGGAGTGCCCCGAGCGCTCCGGACCAGCAGTGGCGCGCATCGGCCACGCTGCGGGCGTCGTAGACGCTGTAGTTGCGGAACTCGGGAATGCCCATGAAGTCCGGGGTCCGGTGCCGTCGGCGGTCCTCGTCGCTCATCGGACCCTGCGGTCCCCCGGAACTGAGCTGGAGGTAGCTGGACCAGTCGGCGCCCCGGTCGCCGTATTCGTAGGTGGCGACCGAGACCGCGTCGGGTTCGTTGCGGTGCAGTGCCTCGTGGATCGTCTCGATGTCGGCCCTGAGGTGGTCGCGGGCGGTGATCATCTGGCGGTAGTCGAGCAGGTCGACGACGTGGTCGTTGCCGCGGTCGTACCAGGTGTTGTGGAGGATCCCGGAGCGTCCGGGGAACACCCCGGTGGACGCGGCCGAATGGTTGGCCAGCGTGGCCGTGGGGAGGCTGGCGTAGGCGCCGTGGCGATACGACGTCCCGCGTTCGATCAGTTCGGCGGTTCGTGGCGCGTCGCCCCGGGCCGCGGCGGCGTGGAGGGCCTGCGGGTTGCAGCCGTCCCAGAGGAACAGCACGACATGATCGGGCCGGGTGTCGGGATCGAGCAGGGTCGTGGCCTCGTCGCCGTCCTGGACCCGTAGGCGCACACCGGCCCGAGCCCGCCCGAGGCCGTCGACCCCGTCGATCGTGGCGCAGCCGAGCAAGGCGGCGAGGGTGGGGGCGACGTCGACCGTGCGAATGTGTTCGTCGACGATGCCGCGGGCGACGACGCCCGGCCCCGCCGCGATGAACGGCGCCCGGGCCTGGGTGGTGGCCAACGAGCCGTGTTCGCCGACGTTGCCGTGGAAGCGGTGGGTCGGCGCGTGCAACACCACCAGATCGGGGGCATGGGGCGAGTCGAAGTACTGGGCCACGCTCGCCATGGCGTGCGGTGTCGGGTGCTCGCCGAGTCGGGCCCACGGGTCGTCGGTCTCGACCTCGACGCTCGTGCGCTGGTCGGTCCGCTGGTCGCCCAACGGGTTGTCGCCGACCTCTGCGAGGATCTCGATCATGTCGTCGGCGCTGCGGACGAAGTCGACCGAGCCGCGCGCCGAGGCCGCACGGTACCCGTCGGCCGTTCGCCGCAGGACGGTGTCGACTTCGGCGTCGAGGGCCGGGTCGATGAGCACCGTTTCGGCGAGAGCGGCCGGGTCGATCGAGGGATCGGGCATGGGCCGAGCGTAATCCACTCATCGGTTGGACATCGTGGCCGATTCTCCTAGGGTGGACCCCGTGAAGACGCCAGCACCCTCCCCCCAGCACCAGCTGCTTCTTCTCGTGTAGGCGAGCGCCCCATACGGCGCTCGCCGAACCCCTCGTGCCCTCGGGCCCGGGGGGTTTCGTGTTTTTCAGTACCCTTTCCCCATCCCGATCACGGAGCATCCCATGACCACCCAGGCGCCCATGCCGTTCGAGAAGTACCGGCCGTATCCCGCCGTCGAGCTTCCCGACCGCACCTGGCCGGGCCGACGCATCGAGTCGGCCCCCATCTGGTGCTCGGTCGACCTTCGCGACGGCAACCAGGCCCTCGTCGATCCGATGGATTCCACCCGCAAGCGGCGCCTGTGGGACCTGCTCGTGCAGATGGGCTTCAAGGAGATCGAGGTCGGGTTCCCGGCCGCGTCGCAGACCGACTTCGACTTCGTTCGTGAGCTGATCGAGGGCGGCCACATCCCGAACGACGTCACCATCCAGGTGCTCACCCAGGCCCGCAAGGACCTCATCGACCGCACGTTCGAGGCGATCGACGGCGCGCCGAGTGCCATCGTCCATCTCTACAACTCCACGTCGACGACGCAGCGCCGCGTCGTGTTCGGTCTCGACCGTGCGGGCATCGTCGACATCGCCGTCAACGGTGCCAGGGTCTGCATGGAAGGGCTCGAGCGCTCGAGCAACCCCGAATCGATCAGGTGGGAGTACTCGCCCGAGAGCTACACGGGGACCGAGCCCGAGTTCGCCATCGAGGTGTGCGAGGCGGTCATGGACGTGTTCCAGCCGACCGCGGAGAAGCCGTTGATCCTGAACCTGCCGGCCACGGTCGAGATGTCGACCCCGAATCTCTACGCTGACCTGATCGAGCGGTTCGATCGCGAGATCAAGAACCGCGACACCGTGCTGTTGTCGCTGCATCCCCACAACGATCGGGGCACGGCGGTGGCCGCGGCCGAGATGGGGCTGATGGCCGGCGCCGACCGGGTCGAGGGCACCCTCTTCGGCAACGGCGAACGCACCGGCAACGTCGACCTGGTCACCATCGGTCTCAACCTCTTCACGCAGGGTGTCGACCCGAAGCTCGACATGAGCGACATCGACGAGATGCGTCGCGTCTACGAGTTCTCCAACCGGATGACCATCGACCCCCGGCACCCCTATGTCGGTGATCTCGTCTACACCGCCTTCTCGGGGAGCCATCAGGACGCCATCAAGAAGGGCATGGCCGACATCTACGACGTCCAGCCCGGTGAGGCGCTCGTCGGCAACTACGACTCGTGGGACGTGCCCTACCTGCCGATCGATCCCCGTCACCTCGGCCGCAGCTACGAGGCGGTCATCCGGGTCAACAGCCAGTCGGGCAAGGGCGGCGTGGCCTATGTGCTCCTGCACGAGTACGGGCTGGATCTCCCGCGCGGCCTCCAGGTCGACTTCTCGAAGAAGATCCAGAAGGTGACCGAGGAATCCGGTACGGAGATCACGTCCTACGAGATCCATCGTCGCTTCATGGGTGAGTACGTCGAACCCGAACAGCGCACGATCGAGATCGTGGGCCACCGCGCCACCAGCGACACGATCGACAGTGGACTCACGACCCTCGAGGCCAAGATGATCATCGACGGCGAGGAGCGGATGATCACCGGCGACGGCAACGGTCCGATCGATGCGTTCGTCCGTGCCCTCACCGAGGTGGGGCTGTTCGAGGGCAAGATCGCCGACTACACCGAACACACGATGGGTGCCGGGTCCGACGCGACCGCCGCGGCCTACGTGGCGGTCGACACCGGTGCCCGCGATGTCGTGTGGGGGGTCGGCCTCCACGAGTCGATCGTGTCGGCCTCGCTGCGTGCCATCGTGTCGGCGGTCAACCGGATGCGGGCCTGACCCGCATCACCGCGTCGAGCGCGACCGACGCCACCAGGAGACCATCGGGCCGGTACCAGTTCGCGAAGCTGAGCGACCGTCCGTTGGCGGCCGAGGGCGTGTCGACGTCGAGCAGGTGCCAATCCGCGATCTCGACGGGGTGGTGGAACCAGACGGTGAAGTCGAGTCCGAACGACATCACCGTGCCGACATCGACGATCGAGTAGCCCTCGATCGGGCGCCAGGCCGACGCGACGAGGAACAGGTCGCTCGCCATCGTGAGCATCGCCGCGTTGGCGACGACGTCGTCGGTCGGCGTGCCGCGCCCACGCATCCAGTGGCGCTGTTGTGGCGGCGCTGCGGCATGGCCGTGGATCGGTGGGATGTTGAGATCGATCGACTCGAAACCGGCGCCCTCGATCGCCAGCTCCTCGGTCGGGGCGTCGACGTCGGGCATCGTGTGCTGGTGGCCGAGATCGGTGTCGTCGGGGGAGTGGAAGACGACGGTGGTCGTCGCGATCAGGTCGTCGCCCGAGGTGGTTTCGATCCTTCGGTCGGCGAAGGTGTTGGAGTCGGAGACGATGGCGACGGTGTGGCGGATCGGTTCGTGAGGCGTCGCCTGGCGAAGGAACCGGATACGCACGGAACGGGGGACCTTGCCGTCGGTGGTCTTGGCAGCGGCCACGAGGGCCTGGGCGCCCACGATGCCGCCGAACACCCACTTCGCCTTCGGCATCACGAGCCCCGGCCCGGTCCAGGTGAGCTCTCCGGCGTGGTCGAGTCGCAGGCCGGCGAGCAGATCGGCCGGCCGGCGGATGCGCGGCGTGCTCAGCGTTCTTCCCGGCGGTAGGGGATCCCGATCGCAGCGGGCGCGGGCGACGGCTTGTCCCGCGCCCGGATCGAGATCACGACGAGGACGGCGACCGTCAGGAGATACGGCGTCATGTCGAGCAGGATCGGCGAGAACTCGATGCCGAACACCCCGAGGCGGCTCTTGAGGGCCAGGGTGAACCCGAAGAGCAGGGCGCCGAGCGCGACCCGGCCCGGACGCCAGGCGCCGAAGATGACGAGGGCGACGGCGATCCATCCGCGCCCTGCGGTGAGGTTCTGGCTCCACGATCCGACCAGGTAGGTGGTGAGGTAGGCGCCGCTCGCGCCGGCGAATGCCCCTCCCACCATCACCGCAGCGAACCGCAGCCGCAGGACCGAGTGTCCGGCCGCGTCGGCGGTGGCCGCGGTCTCGCCGGCAGCCCGGAGGCCGAGCCCGACATCGGTCCGGTTGAGCACGAACCACACGACGATGCCGCTCAGGATCGCGCCATAGGTCACCGGCGAATGACGGAACACGATCTCACCGAACCACGGGATGTCGTCGAGCCCGGGGATCTCGACGTCACGAAACACCGATCGCCGGGCGTCGTCGGTGTAGCCGTCGCCCACGAAGTCGGCCAGGCCCAGCCCGAGAATGGTGAGCGCGAGTCCGCTCACGACCTGGTCGGCCCCGAGGCCGACGGCCGCCACCGCATGCACGAGCGAGAGCAGGGCTCCGGCGGCGGCGCCGGCGAGCAGGCCGGCCCATGGACTGCCGGTCTCGACGGCGACGATGAAGCCGACCGCGGCGCCGGTGGCCATCATCCCCTCGACGCCCAGGTTGAGGACGCCGGACTTCTCGGCGACGGTCTCGCCCAGCGCGGCGAGGTACAGCAGCGTGCCGAACTGCACTGCGGCGACCAGCAGGCCGATGACACTGGCCTCGGTGAAGGTGAAGGCGAGGATCATGCGGTGGGCACCTGACGATCGACGGCGACGACCCGGTAGTTCGAGAAGACGGCGGCACCGATGGCGCCGAACAGGATGAGCGCCTGGAGGATCGTCGACACGGCGGGGGAGACGCCGAGTGAGGTCTGGATGCTCTGGCCGCCGACCTGCACGGCTCCGAAGGCCAGCGCGACGAAGGGGAGGCCGCTCGGTTTCATCAGCGCCAACGCCGCGACGATGATCCCGGAGAAGCCGTAGCCGTTCGACAGCTGGGTGTTGAGACGGACCGCCGTTCCCGTCAGCTCGATGCCGCCGGCGAACCCGGCGACGGCCCCGGACAGGAGCAGGACGCCCAGCACCTTGCGGCGCATCGAGATGCCGGCGTAGGCCGCGGTCTGGCGTGATGACCCGGCGATGCGGAGCTCGTATCCCCACACGCTGCGGTTGATGAACCAGGCGAACGCCCCGATGACGGCGAGGGCGAGGAGTACACCGATGTGGGTTCGATCCCAGAGATCGCCGAGCTCGGCCTGCGCAGGTCGCTCGGTGATGTTCGGGAAGCCGAAGCCCTCCGGGTCCTTCCACGGGCCCTGCTCGAGATAGGTGATCAGGCGGATGGCGACCTCGGTGAGCATGAGGGTGGTGATGATCTCGCTCACGCCCAACTCGGCCTTGGCGAGTCCGGGGCCGAGCGCCCACAACGCGCCGCCGATCGCCGCCGCGAGCAACATGGCGATGATCAGCAGGGGTCCGGGCGCGTCGGGGAAGAGTCGGCCGACCAGTGTCGCCGCGGTGGCCCCGAAGAGGATCTGTCCCTCCGCCCCGATGTTCCAGAGGCCCATCGTCGCCGCGATCGACACGGCCAGGCCGGCCAGGGCGAGTGGCACCGCCCGATTGAAGGTGACACTCCACGTGTCGGTCGATCCCAGGGAGCGCTCCCACATCCGGCGGTAGACGTCGAGGGCGGGATCGCCCGAGATCTTCATCAGGATCGCGCCCGCCAGCAGGGCGAAGATCAATCCGGCCAGGAACGCGACCGGCTGGCCTCCACGCGTCGGGGTCTCCCGGCGGGCCAGAACGAGCCGTTTCATGCGTCGGCCCGCCTGCCGCCCATCATGGCTTCGCCGATCTCGGTTCGGCTGGTGGTGCGCGCGTCGAACTCGCCGACGATGCGACCCTCGACCATGACGATGATCCGGTCGGCGAGGGCGAGGAGTTCGTCGAGATCCTCGGAGATCATCAGCACTCCGGTGCCCTCGTCGCGCTGGGCGACGAGGAGTTGCTGGATCGCGCGGACTCCGGCGACGTCGAGCCCACGGGTCGGTTGCGAGGCGACGACCACCTCGGGGTTCCCACTGAGCTCGCGACCCAGCAGCAGCCGCTGCAGATTTCCGCCGGAGAGCGAGGCCATGGGGGCCTCCACCCGGCCGACCTTCACCTCGAACCGCTCGACGAGTCCGTCGCAGAAGGCCCGGGCGGTGGACCACGAGAGCAGGGGCCCGCGGCGCAGCGCCCGGTACTCCCGCATGATCGCGTTCTCGGTGATCGGCAACTTGGGCGCAAGGCCGACGCCGAGGCGGTCCTCCGGTACGTAGGCGAGTCCCGCCTTGTGTCGCGCTCGCGGGTGGGCGCCGGTGATGTCGGTGCCCATGACCTCGACGGTGCCGCCGATGGAACTCTGGAGGCCGGCGATGGCATCGGTGAGGGCCCGCTGCCCGTTGCCGGCCACGCCGGCGACGCCGAGAATCTCGCCCGACCGCAGATCGAACGAGACCCCGTCGAGGGCGGTGATCCCGCGGGCATCGACGACCCGCAGATCGCGGACCGACAGGGCGATGTCGCCGACGATCGTGTCCCGCCGGTTGACCGGTGGTGCGTCGACCTCGCCGACCATCAACCGGGCGAGTTCGCCGGCGTCGACGGAGGCGACCTCGACCGAGGCGGCCACGGTGCTGCCGCCGCGCAGGACGGTGGCTTCGTCACAGAACGCCGTCACCTCGTCGAGCTTGTGGGAGATGAAGATGACCGAGCGACCCTCGGCCACCATCCGCCGCAGCACGGCCCCCAGTTCTTCGGCCTCCTGAGGAGTCAGGACCGCGGTCGGCTCGTCGAGGATCAGGACGCGAGCATCGCGCCAGAGTGCCTTGAGGATCTCGACACGTTGCCGTTCGCCCATCGAGAGCTGCCACACCGGCCGTTCGGGCTCGGCTCGGAAACCGAACCGCTCGGCGAGGGCGGCCACTCCCGTGTCGATCCGAGCCCGGTTGACGATGTGGGGAGCGGCCCCGAGGACGACGTTCTCCGCGACGGTGAACGTCGGGACGAGCCGGAACTCCTGGTGCACCATGCCGACGCCGGCCCTGATCGCGTCGGCCGGCGACGAGAAGCGCATCTCCCGACCGTCGATACGGATGCTCCCCTCGTCGGGGCGGTAGACCCCGGCGAGACAGTTCATGAGGGTGGTCTTCCCGGCGCCGTTCTCACCGAGGACGGCGTGGACCGTTCCGGGGCGAACCGTGAGGCTCGCCCCGGAATTCGCGATCACACCGGGAAATCGCTTCCAGATGCCGTCGAGTTCGACGGCGGGAGTTGTCACCCCGCAGCGGAGCCGATGACGCCCTCGACGAAGTAGTCCATGCCGAGAAGTGCGCCGTCATCGGGGACCACGCCCTCGGCGATGACCTCGTTGCCGTCCTGGTCGTTGATCGGACCCGTGAACGGGTCCCACGTGCCGGCGATCATCTGATCGGTCAGGTCCTGGATCTGGGCCTTGGTCTCGTCGGACACGTCGTCGGCCAGGCTGCCGATCTGCACGATGCCGTCGTCCATGCCGCCCCAGTAGGAACCGCCGGCGTAGGTGCCGGCCGCGACCTGCTCGATCGCCGAGGCGTAGTACGGGCCCCAGTCCCACACGGCCGACGACAGGTAGGCCTCGGGAGCGAAGGCGCTCATGTCGCTGTTGTACGACACCCATCGGGCCCCGGCCGCCTCGGCGGCCTCGCCCGCGGCGGTGGAGTCCTGGTGCATGGCGATGACATCGGCGCCGCCCTCGAGCAGCGCGTTGGCGGCGTCGCCCTCGACCGCGGGATCGAACCAGGTGGAGGTCCAGTTGACCGTCACGGTCGCGTCCGGATTGGCGGCGCGCACACCGAGCGTGAAGGCATTGATGCCACGGATGACCTCCGGGATCGGGAAGGCCGCGACATAGCCGATGTTGCCGGTCGGACTCGCCGCGCCGGCGGTCAGGCCGGTCAGGTACCGGGCCTGGTAGATCCGACCGAAGTAGTTGCCGAAGTTCGTGTCGTTCGACTTGAACCCGGTCGCGTGCTCGAACGCCACATCGGGGAACTCGGCCGCAAGCGACTCCATCGCGTCCATGTAGCCGAACGACGTCGCGAAGATGACGTCGGCGCCGTCGGCGATGAAGTCGCGGACAGCCTGGTCGAACTCGGGGCTTCCCTCGGCGATGTTCTCCACGGTCACCGTGGTGGCGCCGGTCTGAGCCTCTGCGAACTGGCGACCCTGATCGTGGGCGTAGGTCCAGCCGGCATCGCCGGGTTCGCCGATGTAGATGAATGCTGCGGTGACGTCACTGGCGTCGCCGCCCGCGTCGCCGGAGTCATCGGTCGCGCCCGAATCGCCCGAATCGCCGGTGTCGTCGGCACTGTCGTCGGCACTGTCGTCGGCACTGTCGTCGCCGCACGAGGCGGCGAACAGCGTGAATCCGAGCAGGATGGCGAGGACAACGAGTAGTCGTCGTTTCATGAGTGGTTCCCTCCAAGGTGAATCGCCCGGAAACTTAGGTGATACACCGGGGGTGTCAATCGTTGGGGCCACAAATTCTCAGTCCCGAAACTCGGCAGAAACGATGCGGAAGATCGACGTGACGAAGCCACTCCCCATCGGTGAGTTCGCCCCGGCCCTCGCGCTTCCCGAACGGGGTACGACCGCGTTGGTCGGGGGAGGTGGAAAGACCACCGTGCTCTTCGCCCTCGGCCGCCAACTGCCGGGCACCGTCGTGCTCTCCACCACCACCAAGATGGGCAGCGATCGCACCGATGGGCTCGTGCCGCTGTCGAGCCCCACCGACGACGAGTTGGCGGCGACCCTGGCTCGCGACCGGGTGGTGTTGTGCTGGAACGGCATCGACGAACACCGCGCGCTCGGCTTCGCCCCCGACGTCGTGGCGCGCTGGACCGGACTCGCCGATCAGGTGGTGCTCGAGGCGGACGGCTCACGGCGAATGCCGTTCAAGGCCCCCGCTTCGCACGAACCGGTCGTCCCCGCGACGACGACCACCCTCGTTGCGTGTGTCGGCGCTGCGGCGTTGGGCCACCCCATCGGCCAGGTCTGCCATCGCCCCGAACTCGTCGCCGCGATCGCAGGATGCGGTGTCGACGACGAGCTCGATGCCGAGCGTCTGGCCCGGGTGTTGCTCGATCCGGCGGGCTCGCGCAAGGGATGTCCTCCGGGGGCGCGCTTCGTCGTCGTCGTGAACCAGGTCACCGATCGCCATCGGCCGCTGCTCGAACGGGTCGACGAGCTGTTGGGCGACGAGGCGGCGGTGATCGCGATCGCCCCGTTCGACCCCGAGGACTCGCCGAACCGGCCGGAGCGCTAACCGCGCGGCGGACGGCGCTCGCGGAAGAAGAACTCCTCGGCGTTGGTGCGCAGGAACCGCTCGAGCACGCCCTCGCGCAGGTCGAGCTGCTCGGCCTCGTCGATGACCCGCTTCATGGGGAGGACCGGATGGTCGCTGGCGAACATCACCTTGTGCTTGCCCCGGGTGTTCATGAAGTGCACGAACTCGTCGGGGAAGTGCCGTGGTGAATACGCCGACGTCATGATCGAGAGGTTGGCGTACTTGATCATCAGGCGCATCGCCGTGCCCCACCACGGGTCGGCGCCGTGGGCCATGCAGATCCGCAGCTCGGGGAAGCGGTAGCAGACGCGGTCGAGTTGGATCGGGTCCTGACACTCACCCGGCACGGGCGGTCCGGGGAGGCCCGTGTTGATCGACAGCGGCATGTCCATCTCGACGCACTTCGCGTAGAGCGGGTAGTAGACGGCATCGCTCGGCGGGACGTCGATGTCGAACGGGACCACGCGGGCCATGGCCACCGGGTACTCGGCGGCGAGGTCCTCGAGCCGCCACAGCTCGCGCATCAGTTTCTGGGGTCGGACGTAGGCGGCCAGCGCGAACCGGTCGGGCCGCTCGGTGACGAATTCGAGGATCCGCGGCTCGGGGTTCTTCACGCTGGTCGAGATGACGGCCTTCTCGACACCGGCCTCGTCCATCTGGGCGATCGTCTCGTCGATGGTCAGCGACCTGAAGAAGTCGTCGCCGCCCTTGAAGTAGTCCTCCTTCACCCGCTGGAGGAACTCGGCGGGGACGCCGTCGCCCATGTTGACGTTGACCCAGAGGTCGATGGCCCGGTGGTTGGTCATGGTGTCTCCAGAGTGCTGATCGCGTCGGGGAAGGCGAGGCCGTCGTCGATGATCTCGGGTGGCTGGGGTTCCCCGTCGACGAAGCGGATGATGCGGACCGTGCCGGTACCCGACCCCGGGCCGATTCCCCCGTCGTCGCTGATGACGAGCCCGAGATCGGCGTACCACAGCGTCCCGTCGGCCGTGGTGGCGAGCCCGTTGGGTGTCCCGGTCGAGTAGGGATCGGCCCCGAGCGTCTCGCCGGCCGGGGGGCGGAGGATCTCCCGCACGAACGCGCCGTCGGCGTCGTACTCGTTGATCGCTCCGGTGAAGACCGACGACACATACCAGCCGTCGGGCGCCCGGCTGATGCCGTTGGCGATACCGAGACCGCCGTCGGCCGGGTCGATGAACAGCTCCTTGTCCGCCGGTGCGCAATCGTCGATCGTCTCGGGCAGCCCGGAGTAGCGCCACACCCCGACGGTCGGCGGGCGGGCCGAAGCGACGAGGACGCCGTCGCCGTCGAGGGCGATCTGCTGGGCGGTCGCGATCCCGGTGTCGAGCTTGCAGTGCTCGGTGATCTCGCCCCGGTAGCTCGCCATTCCCTCGTCGGCATCGGGCGGGAAGAACATCATCAGCTGACCCGTGCCTTCCCCGAGCGCCTGGTTGCCGACGTCGGTGAGCACGATCCGTCCGTCGGCCAGCACCCCGCAGCCGAACATCTCGGGCTGGCTGTCGGCCTGCTGATAGGTGGGGATCAGCTTGCCGATCTGTACGCCCCGCAGCTCGTCGAACGTCTCGCCCTCGAGGGTGAAGATGCCCCATCCGGGGGCGACGTCGGGCTGGCCGGTGTCCTCGCCGGCGATGAAGGTGGTGGCGTCGAGGAAGCAGACCTGGCCGTTGAGATCGCGGCTGTCGGGATCGTCGTCGGTGGCGCGGGGGATGACGAGCTGCCGGTTGCCGTCGAGGTCGTAGGCCACGAGGTCGTTGCCCTGTCCCGAGAACACGATGGCGCCGCCGAGCTCGGGCGAGGGAGCAGCCGTCGTCGTGGACGTCGTGGACGTCGTGGACGTCGTGGACGTCGTGTCGGCGGTGGTCGAAGTGGTCGTGGTGGCGTCGGGTTCAGCGGCGGTGTCATCGCTGCACGCCGCAGCCACGAGGGCCAGCAGTGTGAACAAGAGGAGGGCAGGACGGTTCATTCGACTACCTGTTCATTCGATCACTCGGGTCTGGAGGGGTGGGCTGAAGGAGATGCTGTCGACGAGGCGGGAGAACCCGTCGACCGCGTCGGGCACCTCGTCGACATCGGCGAGAGCGAGGATGCTGATGCGGTTGTAGCTCGCGCCGGGTCGGGGCACGAACGAGCCGGTGCACGAGAACTCGGCGTCGAGGACGCAGAGGAATCCGCCGTTGGGCTCGTCGTCGCGTTCGGAGATCATCACGCCATAGGCGACGGCGCCGGCGGTGGCTGCGTCGCTGCCTTCGCGGATCCAGCCGGTCGGGTCACCGAGTCCGCTCGCGGTGACGGTCACCGAGAAGGGATCGGCCGTGATCGCGAGCGTGCCGGTGGGCTCGGTTCCCGGCGGCGGGTCCTTGAGCTCGAAGCTCAGCGTGCACGGCTCGTCGATGCACGCGCCCGCCGGGTCGACCAACCGCACCTCGGTATCGGCAACGTCGGGAGCGACGGTGGTGGTCGTCGAAGTGGTCGTCACGGCATCGGGATCGATCGTGAAACGGAACACGCCGCTGCGGGCCGACGGACCGGCCGATCCGGGTTCGCGGAAGCCGGCGACGGCCCACACGTCGTCGCCGATCGCGGCGATCCCGCCGCTGGCGAGGACACCGAGCGATTGCGACCAGACCACGTCACCGGTGGCCACGTCGACGGCGCGCAACACGGTGTCGATCGAGGCGACGAAGGCGAGGTCGCCGACCATCGTGGTGGGGGCGTAGCTCGGCTCGACCGCCAGCTGCTGCCAGCGGATCGCGCCCGTCGATTCGTCGAGCGCGTGCAGACACGGGCAGTCGCCGACCGCGGTGGCTCCGATGACCAGCCCCTCGCCGACGGCCGCCGGGCCGACGAACCCGCCGCTCGCGTAGCCGGGACGGATGTAGCCCTCCTCGGTCGCCTCCGTCGCCCACACGAGTTCACCTGTGTCGCGGTCGACCGCGTAGTAGTGGGCGTCCTTGTTGCCGAGGCCGACGAGGGCACGACCCGTGTCGGAGGTCAGGAGGTTGGGTGCGCCGGCGAAGTCGGTGTCGCGATCGTTCTCGGGATGGGGTTGGAACGACCATCGACGCTCGCCGGTCGTGGCGTCGAGGGCGATCAGCGCCTCGCTGTTCTCGTTCCAGCCTCCTCGCGCCGGTGGACAGTTGGCGGTGCCGATGAAGATGGTCTCGCGGTCGGCATCGAAGGTCGGGCTGCCCCACACGCCACCACACCCCGTTCGTGACCCTTGCTCGGGGTCGAAGTACCAGACCTCGGCGCCGGTCGCGAGGTCGAGGGCCAGGACGCCGGAACGGAACGGTGCGCCGTGGGCATCGAAGCCGACGACGACGAGTGATCCGATCACGAGGGGCGAGCCGAGTACCTCGCCGAACGGATCGGTCGTGACCGAGGACGACCATCGGATGCTGCCGTCGATCGGATCGAGCGAGTAGACGGTGTCGCCCGACGCGACCACCACGGCGTCGGCCCCGCCGGCACCGGGTCGGACGTAGGCCGCGCTGGCCGAGATCTGCCCGCCGTACTGCTGGGGATTGACGCGGAGCTGTCGCCGCCATCGCAGGTCGCCACTCGTTGCGTCGAGCGCGTAGAAGACCCCGGTCCAGTCGCCGACGAAAAGGGTGCCGTCGACGACGATCGGGGCGGCGCTGACGACGTCGTCGGTGGTGAAGAACCAGGCCTCGCGCAGGTCGGCGACCGTCCCGACGGAGAGGTTCGTGTCGCAGGCGCGGAAGGCCCGGGTCGCGTTCTGGCCGTAGGTCGGCCACTGGCACTCGATGCCCGTGGGGGCGCCGACGCCGGCGTCGACCGTGGCCGCGGGCAGCGGATCGTCGGCGGCGCAGGCCCCGGCCAGGAGCACGAGTGCGCCGAGCGCTCCGACGATCCGGCCCATCAGGGGGCCACCGCGATGACCGTCCAGTCGAGAATCTTCGGTTCGTCGTCCTCGCGATGGGCGGTTCCCTCGACCCGAACGGCGAACGCCCGACCGTTCCCCGCCGGTGCGACATCGAGCAGTGTGTGTCGGAACGACAGGAGGTCGCCCTCGAACGCCGGACCGGTGTGGTCACACCCGTGCCACCCGACGACCGTGGCCATTCCGGGCAGAACTCTCGAGAGCGACGCCTGCGCGAGTCCGACGACATGACCGCCGTAGACGAGTCGCTGCGGATACGGCGACTTCTCGGCGTCGCGATGGATCATGGCGAGGTTGTGGGTGAGACGAACCATTCCCGTGGCGCCGTCGATCACGTCGCGCATCGGGTCGGTGATCGTGTCGCCGGTCGCCCACGCCGTCGGTTCGCCGAGTGCGGTGAAGTCCCAGTGGGCGGGCACGAGCGCGGCGTAGGCGGCCAGGTCGAGGTCGCTGCCGCGGCCGAGATCGTCGGCATGACCGGGCGCGGTGGCATGGTCGGCTTGCGGGAGCATCGGGCAGCGCTCGTACTCGATTGCCGGTCGACCGTCGGCGGTGGTGACGATGTCGACGAGGACCTTTCCCCGTCGATCCCGGCCCTCGGTGTGAGAACCGTCGGCGAGGGCGGTGACGGTCACCACCGTGGCGATCGATTCGCCGAGCATGACGGGCCGGACGAGGCGAACGTCTCGATAGAACAGGTTGGCGATCGCCCGGCGGCTGATCGTCGTGCTCTGCCCGATCGACAGCTGCATGACGAGTCCGGGGCTGGCGAGGCGACCCGGTGATCCGGTGACGGCTTCGGTCACCGAGGCGTCGAGCGCCATGGGCAGGCGTTCGCCGACCCACGACTGGTACAGCGCCGCCATGCCCTCGTCGATCGTCATCGACGGCTGCCGGGGCAGCTCCTCGCCCACGCGGAGGTGATCGTAGAAGGGCCCGTCGAGCGGGATCACTGGATTCGAACGACCATCGGCAGGCCCCTTTCGCAATTGCCGGATTGTAGGAGCACGAGGCCTCTCGGGCGAGGTGTGCTGCGTAGGGGAGCGCCAGCATCTAGCCTGGCGAGGCTCCGGCGGCGAAGGCAGCGGCGAGCGTCGAAAATGAACTCTCGGAGGGTGACATGCGCAGTGGGAAGAGTCTGCTCAGGTGGATCGCGGTGTTGGCGGCGGTGATCCTGCTCGCGTCGGCGTGTGGCGACGACGGTGGCAGCAGCGACAGCACGAGCGCGGACGACACGTCGTCCGACGACAGCAGCACTGGCGACGACACGGGCTCCGGCGACGACACGGGCTCCGGGGACGACATGAGTTCCGGCGATGACATGAGTTCCGGCGACGACATGGGCACGGACGACACCCCGCTGACCGGGACGACACTCGATTGCGCCGAGATCCAGGCGGCGGTCGAGGCCGCCGGCGACCTCTCCACGATCGATGCCACCGGTGGCTCCGACCCCGAGGAGTTCGAGGCGAGCTTCAACCAGTCGCGAGCCGCGTTGGCGGCGCTCGGTGAAACGGCACCCGAGATCTCCGGCGAGGTCGAGCAGGCACTGGAGGGCTTCGATGCGCTGGGCGAGATCTTCGCAGGGCTCGACTGGAACACCGACTTCTCGGCGAACCCGCAGGCCGCCCTCGAACTCGCGGGCGCCATGGGCGACGCCGAGATCGTGGGCATGATTGGCGCGATGTCGGCCATCTCGGCTTGGATTGCCACCAGCTGCACGTCCTAGGGGGACCGTCATGCGTCGAATGCCCGTCATTGCCGTTCTGATCACGGTCGCACTGCTCGCGGGTGCGTGTGGCGACGACGCCGACACGTCGTCGCCGACCACGACCCCGTCGACCACCACTGTTGCGTCGACCACGACAGCCGACGCGACCACCACGACCACCGAGGCCACGACCACCACCGTCGAAGCCGCGGCGGCGGCAGTCGAACTCGTGTCGTATCCGTTCTGGGACAACGATGTGGCGGCCGAAGCGCCGGACGCGCTCGACGAGCTGGCGGCGGCCTACGTGGCCGGTCTCGGCGCCGACGAGGAGCCGGAGATGGAACGGTTCCTGTTCGGCGACCTTCCCGTCACGGTGTTCGACGAGGTGTTCGAGGGGACGACTCCCGAGCGTCGCCAGGAACTCATGTGGATGATGTGGGTGTCGGGCTACTTCGGCGGCCGTTGGCTGCGCGGCGAGATCGCCGATGCTCAGCCGGAGGCGCCGCTGGTCGGTTTCTCGAACACGCCGACGGAGGAGTCGTTCGCGGGGACCATCGGCCGGGCGAGCGACCGCCTCGCGTCGCTCGAGGGCGACGACGCTGCGATCCTGGAGGCGGCTCGCGCCGCACTGTTCGATCGCCCACCCGCCGAGGAGGGCGGCGATCCGATCCGAGGCCTCGCCGACAACTTCGGCTACAACCGGGGCTATCTCGAGGAGATCCTCAACACGCCACCCGAGGGGGTCGAGGCATCGCCCCAGTTCCAGGTGAACTGCGGCGGCCTGTTCGACTGCGTCTACACGACGCCGAAACTCGCGGTACTCGAAGAACTCGGCGACTTCCAGGCGCTGCTCAACAGCGAGAACCCACCCGATCCGGAGCTCGTCGCCGAGCTTCTGCCCGTGCAGGAAGCGGCGATCCCGCGTGGAGTGAGCGTGTGGAGCGGGGGCCTCTCGGTTCAGGGCTTCTCGCAGGAGAGCTACGACCAGCTGCTCGACGTCAGCTCGTCGTTCCTCGAGACGGTGCAGGCCGCGGCGCTGATCAACGCTCGCGCCGTGGCCGAGGACGATGTCGCCGCGGCGCAGACCGGTCTGGTCGCCGAGGCCGTCATGATCGTCTGGCTGGAGGCCTATCGAGCCGGACTCACCAATGGCGAGGGCGTCATCGAGCTTCCGACCTTCTCCTGACCGAGCCCGTGAGCGACCTCGTCGATCGCGTGGTCGTGATCACCGGCGCGACCCGGGGCATCGGCCGGGGCCTCGCCCGCCACATCGGCGGGCTCGGCGCTCGTGTTGTGATCACCGGCCGCAACCGCGAGCGGGTCGCAGACGCGGCGGCGGAACTCGACGGGCTCGGGATCGACCATCTGGCGCGCGCCGTCGATGTGGCGGATCGTGAGGCGATGCTGGCACTCGGCGCCGAGACCATGGAGACGTGGGGCCGGATCGACGGCCTGGTCGCCAACGCCCAGAGCTTCCGCCCGGTGACCCCGCTCGAGGAGGTGGCGGCGAGCGACATGGACCTGCTGTTCGACACCGGCCCGAAGGGCACGCTGTGGTCGATGCAGGCGGTGGTGCCCCACATGAAGACGAGGGGCTGGGGCCGCATCGTCACGATGGGGACGGCGATGGGGCTCACCGGGGCGGCCGGCTACGGACCCTACGCGGCGTCCAACGAGGCGATCCGGTCGCTCACCCGCACCGCCGCGAACGAGTGGGGTCGTGACGGGATCACGGTCAACTGCATCCTGCCGGCGTCGGCCGCGCATCGACTCGATCCGGGGTCGAGTCCGGAACGTACGGCGGCGTTCTCTGCCATGTACGACGACCATCCGATCGGTCGCGACGGCGATCCCGAACTCGACATCGCACCGGTGGTCGCGTTCCTGCTGTCCGACGCGAGCCGCTATGTCACCGGTCAGACGATCGGCGTCGATGGCGGCGGGATCCTGCGGGCCTGATCGGTCGCCGGATCAGCGGCGGGGTCGGCGGCTGGCCGAGCGGCTGTTCGCCCGGATACAGGTGCCCGTGATGCCCGACGACTCATCGGATGCCAGCCATGCGACGATCGCCGCGACCTCCTCCGGTTCGGTGAGTCGGGCGAGGTCGAGGTCTGCGGTGTGGGCGGCGACTCCTCCCTCCTGCTGGTCGAGATAGGCGAGCAGCGGCGCCGTCGCCGTCGGACCGGGCGTGACCGAGTTCGCTCGGATTCCCTCGTCGCCGTACTCGGTGGCGACCGTCTCCATCAACGAGATGACCCCGGCCTTCGCGGCGGCGTAGCCACCGAGGCCGTACTGGCCGCCGATCCCGGCGCCCGACGACATCGACACGATGCTCCCGCCCCTGCCGGTCAGCATGTGGGGGATCACGGCCCGCGTCGCGTAGAAGCAGGTGTCGAGGGTGAGTCGCTGCTGGAGGCGCCAGTCGTCGTCGGTGAGGTCGCCGATGCGGCCCGAGCGCGACACGCCGACGTTGTTGTAGAGCACATCGATGCGACCGTGGCCACGGGCCGCTTCGTCGACCCACATCGACACGAACTCCGGGTCGGACGCATCGCCTGCGAGGCCGCTGCCGCCGGTGTCTTCGACCACGGCAGCGAGCGCGTCGGCGTCGATGTCGTTGAGCCAGAGGATCGCGCCCTCGGCGGCGAAGCGGTGGGCCACGGCGGCACCGATGCCCGCTCCGGCGCCGGTGACCAGTGAGACCTTGCCGTCGAGGAGCATCAGGGCAGGGTTGTCGTCCGGGCCAGCTCGGCCGCCCTGTCGGCCATGCTCAGGACGACATCGCCGAAGGCCGCCATCTTCGGGTTGTCGGCCCCGCCCTGGACGAAGCGGGCGTAGCCACCCTCCAGCACGATCGCCATCTTGAAGCGGGCCAAGATCACGTAGTAGTCGATCTCGTCGACATCGCGCCCCGACACCGTCGCATACCGTTCGAGGAGATCGGCCCGATTGGGCATGCCCTCGTAGTCGACATAGCCCGAGCCGCTGCGGTCCTCGCCCTCGTCGGGCCAGCCCATGACGACCCAGGCGAGGTCGAGGAGTGGGTCGCCGACCGTGCCCATCTCCCAGTCGACGATCGCAGCCATGCGGGCCGGCGCGCCGTGATGGAACATCACGTTGGCGAACTGGTAGTCGCCGTGCATGATCCCCGGTACGTAGCTGCGGGGCCGCCGGTCGCGCAGCCAGGCGGCCGCCTCGTCGAGCCCGGGGATCTCGCGGAACGAGAAGGCGTCGAGGTGGGCCATCCAACGATCGACCTGGCGGTCGTGGAATCCCTCGGGTCGGCCGAGTCCCTCGAGCCCGCGGGCCTTCCAGTCGACCTTCGACAGCTCGGCGATCGCGTCGATCAGTTCGTAGGCGAGTGCCGGTCGGAGGCTCAGATCGGAGAGGAAGGGCTCGGGCCACTCCGGCTCGCTGATCGGCGACCATCCGTCGATGAACTCCATCAGATAGAAGGTGCTGCCGAGGATCGACGTGTCCTCGCAGGAGCCCCAGGCCCGACAGTGCGGCACCGGGGTGTCGGTCAACGCTTCGATGATCCGGTACTCGCGCAGCATCGTCTCGTTTCGGCCCTTGGGGACGACCCGCGGTGGCCGCCGTAGCGCCCAGCGGTTGTCACCCCGGGTGATCTCGAAGATCTCGTTCGACGCGCCCCCGGAGATGAACCGTGAAGAGATCGCCTCGCCTTCGCCGGGCAGCCCCTCGGCGTCCATCCACGCGCCGAGCTTGATCGGGTCGATCAGCCCCTCCGTTCGCGCAGCATCGTCGGTGGAGAGGCTGTCGTCGGTCGACAAGCTGTCGTCGTTCACGTGTGGGTCTCCTTCGGGTCCGGCCGTGCCGACAGCACGACGGGTTCATCTGTGGTCACGGCAACGACATCTCGTTGTTCGCCGTCGGTGACGCTGAGGACCATGCCGGCCTCGAGCGTCTCGTGGTGTCCCAGCCCCGGGGCCAGTACCGGCCGTTCCCAGCCCATGCCCAGGCCGCGCACGCGCCAGCCTTTGGTCGCGGCGCGGGCCAGATCCGTGTGGGTCGCCCCGGGGCGACATGCCGCCCACAGGGCACTGTCCTCGAGCCGACGCCCGTCGGCGAAGCTGCCACCGACGCCGCCTTCGTAGCCGGCGACCATCACGCCGACGTCGACCTCGTGCCGGTCGGGGAGCCGCCGGATCACGGGTCCCGACGACGGAATGGTGACGCCTCGTGCGGCGGTCGCTTCGATGATGCCGGACTCGCCGTTGCTCGGGTCGGCGAGAAAGGCATCGATCCCGGCCCAGGCGACGCCGCAGGCGGCGCGGATCAGTTCGACCTCTTCGGCGGACTTGATCCGGCGGGCTCGTGCGATCACGTCGTCGGCCGGAATGATCTCGGCGCCGGGCGCGATGCGGGCGACGGCCCGGGCGAACGACGGCGAGACCTCGTCGACCCCGATCCGGCGGGCCTCCGCGAGCCCGGGCACCGATGCCATGTGGCCGGCCATCACCCGCGGATTCCACGTCGACGGGTAGAGGTCCTCGGTCGACATCGTCGGTGGCAGACCCGCGTCCCAGCTCGACAGCACGTGGGTGCGCCCGCTCGACCCGACGACGATGCAGCCGGCACCGAATGGTCGTGTGCCCGCGGTCCAGAGGCGGTGCATCCCGGATGCGAAGTTCGCGTCGTCCTGGCGGCCGAGCACGAGTACGTCGAGCCCGGCATCGGCCATCGCGGCCAGCACCCGGTTGCGGCGATCCTCCACGAGCGAGGCGCTGGTCATGCGTGGTCCTGCGCGGGCGGCTCGAACGGCAGGTACCCCGGATGGCTCGTGAGCATCCGGCATCCGTCAGCGGTCACGACGACGATCTCCTCGGCCCGATAACTGGCGATGCCGTCACGCCACACGATCGGTTCGAGCACCAGGATCATTCCCTCGGCGAGCTCGTAGCCGTCGTCGAACTCGTCGCCGAGGTCGGACCCGATCATCGGCATCTCGGCGCTGTCGAGGCCGACCGCATGGGCGACGTAGAAGTGCGACAGCCAGGGTCGTTCGCCGCCGTTGGCATCCGTCGCGGCGCGACCCACATCGCCGAGGGTGGCGCCGGGCCGGATCGCGGAAATGGTCGCCGCCATGATGTGCTGCCATTGCTCGAAGCACGCCTGTTCATCGGCGTCGGGGGCTCGGCCGACGATCCAGGTGCGGCCGTAGTCCGACGCATAACCCTCGTGACCGTGGCCGGCGTCGACCCAGACGAGATCGCCTTCGGCGAACACGGGATCCTCGATGCCGGTCGGGAAGGCGACGCCACCGTCGGCCGTCGTCACGCCATCCTCGCGGCGACGGGGCATCACCTGGAAGATCGGGTCGATCTCGTTGTGGTCGCCGCCGAGTCGGCGCAGTTCGGCCAAGAACGCTCCGGCGACCTCGGATCGCCGGGCACCGGGCACGCATCGGGCCCGGGCGACCTCCATCGCCCGCTCGTTGACGATCTGGGCGTGTTCGATGCAGGCGACCTCGTCGTCGGTCTTGCACAGCCGGACCGGTCCGAGCACCCGTGTCGCATCGACCAGTTCGGCCCCGGCGAACACGTCGGCACGCGCCATCGCGCCGGTGATGGAGTCGACGGCGATCCGCATGCCGGTGAGCGGGCCGGCAGCATCGTGGATCGCCTGTACGAGGTCGGGAACGCCGTCGTCGAGCTCCGGCCAGAGCGGCGACCCGAGTACCGCGTCGAGTGCGCCGAGGCTCCCGTCGGGCGTGCGGCCGGTGGTGTGTGCGTGGAGTCGAGCCGGTCCCTGCGCCGGCACGATCGCGACCGGCCGGAGGTAGTTCACATGGCTGGCATCGACCGCGTCGGGTACGTAGCCGGTCGCGTAGGTGACATGCGGGGCGTGGAGCAGAACCGCGAGCGCAACATCCTGGCGCCGCATCTCGGCTTGGAGTCGGTCGAGACGGGTCCGGCGCATGCGGGCGAGGTCGGGAAGCGGGAGCTCCACGGCGGCGTTCATTCCGCCAGCATGCATCACATCTAACACTCGCGTCATGTGCGGACGCCGGTGCGCGGCCGAACCGGTGGCATCATTCCGCCAGGAGGCACTCATGGAAGTAGTGGATGTGACAGCCCGCGGTCGGGTGACGATCGTGACGATCACCCGCGAGGACAAGCGCAACGCGATCAACCGCGATGTCGCCGCAGGGCTCGACGCAGCGTTCAACGATTTCGAGGACGACCCCGATCAGTGGGTGGTCGTTCTCACGGGCGGGCCGAACCTGTTCTGCGCCGGCACCGACCTGAAGGACGGCCCGGGTCGTCCCACCGAACGCGGCGGCGAGTACGGCGTCATCCGTCGGCGCCGAACCAAGCCCATGATCGCCGCGGTCGAGGGGCTGGCGTTCGGTGGTGGCTTCGAGCTCTGCATGGCGAGCGACATGGTCGTGGCCGCCGACGACGCGCGGTTCGCACTTCCCGAGGTGAAGCGGGGCGTGATCGCCAACAGTGGCGCGCTGTTCCGGGCCGCCCGGCTCATGCCCCCAAACGTCGCCAAGGAGCTGTTGCTCACCGGCGCCGAGATCTCCGCCGATCGCGCCGCCCAGCTCGGCTTCGTCAACCGCGTCGTCGCCAAGGGCACGGCGCTCGACGAGGCCGTCCGCTTGGCCGAGCAGATCGCGGCCAACTCTCCGGTGTCGGTGCAGCAGACCCTCCAGGCCATCGACGCCGTGCTGCGCGGCACCGACGACGAGGGCTGGTCGGCCACCGCACGCGGCGTCGCCGAGGTGATGGCCTCGGACGACATGAAGGAAGGCGTTGCCGCGTTCCTCGAGAAGCGCGACCCGGAGTGGACCGGGCGATGACCGTGGTGGTCTAACGCGGGTTGGCCTTGAGCCCCTCGAGGATCAGCTTCATCTCGTCGCCGACGTTGTCGGGCACCGTGTAGCCGTCCTCGTTCATGATCTCGTCGATGTTGGCCGCCACGGTGTCGATCGACAGGTCGCGGTCGAAGATGCCGGGGGTGACGCCGACGAAGGCGCGGGCGACCCGGCCCGCGGCGCAGGCGAGGATCTCGCCGTTGAGCTCGCAGCTCTCGTGGCAGAGGTAGCCGACCACGGCGGTGATGTGCTCGGGCTGGGAGTCGTCGGCGATCGATCCGAGCAGCCCTTCGGTCATCCGGGTGTCGGCCGTCGGCGCGATCACGTTGGCGTGGATGCCCTTGCGGCCGCCCTCCTGCTTGATCGCCCGGGCGAAGCCGACGAGGCCCATCTTGGCCGAGGAGTAGTTGGTCTGGCCGAAGTTGCCGTAGAGCCCGGCCGGCGACGAGGTCATCACGATGCGGCCGTAGCCGGCCTCGCGCATGTGCTGGAAGGCCGGCAGCGTCACGTTGTAGGCACCGGTCAGGTGCACGTCGATCACGGCCTGCCAGTTCTCGAGGGTCGAGTTGTGGAACGCCTTGTCGCGCAGGATGCCGGCGTTGTTGACCACGATGTCGAGTCGGCCGAACTCGGCGATTGCGCTCTCGACCATCGCCTTCGCCGCCGCTGGATCGGTCACCGAGTCGGTGTTGGCGAGGGCAATGCCGCCGGCCGCGGTGATCTCGTCGACCACGAGCTGGGCCGCACTGGAGTCGTTGCCTTCGCCGTCGACCGCGCCGCCGAGGTCGTTGACGACGACTATCGCGCCACGGCGGGCGAGCTCGAGGGCGTGAGCCTTGCCGAGCCCGTTGCCGGCGCCGGTGATGATCGCGACCCGCTCGTCGAATCGAAGCTCGCTCATGGTTCTTCCCTCTCTCCAGCCGCGATCGCCGCGGCCCATCGATAGTCGGCCTTGCCGTTGGGTCCACGAACCACTTCCGGCACGGCGATCACTGTACGCGGAAGCTTGTAGCGCGCGAGATGCCCGTCGCAGTGCTCGATCAACTCCTCGCGGGTGACCGGTGACGAGGTCGACACGACCGCGCACACCTCGTTGCCCCAGCGTTCGCTCGGTCGGCCGACGACCACGGCGTCGCGCACGGCCGGATGCGCATGCAGCACCGCCTCGACCTCCTCGACGAAGACCTTCTCGCCGCCGGTGTTGATGCACACCGAGTCGCGCCCCAGCAGCTTGAGTCGTCCGTCGGCCAACCACTCCGCCCGGTCGCCGGGCACCGAGTAGCGCACACCGTCGATGGTCGGGAAGGTGCGACGGGTCTTGTCGGCGTCGCCGAGATATCCCAGCGGGATGCGGCCGGAGCGGGCGAGCCAACCGGACGCGCCGGGCGCAGGTGGGACGGGCGCGGTCATGTCGTCGGAGATGATCCCCGTCCCGGGTCCGGGCTCGAACACCCCGGCCTCGATCTCGCCCTTGTCGGTGCTGACGTTGCGCCCCTGGGTGCCGCTCTCCGACGCGCCCATCGAGTCGATGATGCGCAGCCCCGGTCGATGGGCGAGGAACTCCTCCTTCACCCCGGTGGTCATCGCCGCGGCCCCGGTGGCGAGGACCTTCAGCGACGAGATGTCGTAGGGCGTGCCCGCGGTGACGGCGCGGTCGAGCTCGTCGAGGATCGGCCGCCCGAAGGCGTTGCCGATCACGATCATGAACGAGCACTTCTCCCGCTCGATCGTCTGCAGGACATCGGCCGGATCGAGCCGGTCGACGACATGGCCGAACACCACCGGATCGCCGCCCATCCACCCGAGCCAGGCCAGCCACTGGCCGCCGCCGTGCATGAGCGGCGCGGCGATGAGGTAGGGGAACACCCGCTCCTCGGCGGCCGATTCGGCCACGGCCTCGTAGCTGTCGAACTCCTCGCCGTTGCGGGGGTCGGCGCCGCCCATCGCGCCGACCCAGATGTCGGCCTGGCGCCACAGCACGCCCTTCGGAAGCCCGGTCGTGCCTCCCGTGTAGACCATGTAGAGGTCGTCGGGTGAACGCTCGAGGTCGGGTCGCTCCGCCGACGACTCGGCGAGCAGCGTCTCGTAGTCGACGGCGCCCTCCAGCAGCGGCTCGCCGCTCGTGTCGGCCACCTGGATCAGGGTGGCCAGCGACGGGAGGTGCGGCCGGATCTCGGCGATCACCGGCGCGAAGCAGGCGTGGTACACGATCGCCTTCGCGTCGGCATCGGTCAGCAGACCGATCAGTTCCTCGGCCACGTAGCGGTAGTTGACGTTGAGCGAGACCCCGCGTGCCTTCCAGGCGGCGAGCATGCCCTCGAGGTACTCGGGCCCGTTGTGGAGGTAGAGCGCCACATGGCCCTGTCCCGACTCCCACGGTTCGAGCTCTTCCCGCTCGGTGTGGCAGCCGACGCCCGCGTCGATGAGGGCATTGGCCAGGCGGTTCGCTCGATCGTCGACCTCGGCGAACGTGAGCCGCCGAGCGGGGGTGATCACCGCCTCCCGGTCGGGGATCCGCGCCGCGATCCGCTCGAAGACCGTCGCGATGTTGGCGTCGAAGCTCACCCTGGGGAATCTAGGTTCCCGGCCGCCTGGCGGTGTGATCAGCCCGGCCAGTCGATCGAGTTCGGCTCGCGAGGGCGCAGGGTCGCGTCGAATCGTGAGCCCGAATCCATCGCCCTCGTCGCGGGGGATGATGTGGAGATGGGCATGGAACACCTCCTGACCGGCTTCCTCGCCGTCGGCGTAGAACAGGTTGACGCCCAGCGGTGCGAGTTCGCTCGCACGAACGGCGACGTTCAACTGTTGTGCCACCACCATCATTTCCACCGCATCCGCCGGGTCCACATCGGCGAGATCGGCATGGTGCGCCCTCGGGATCACCAACAGGTGGCCGGGCGTCACCGGGTCGATGTCCATGAACGCGAGGATGCGGTCCGATTCGTGCGCGATGCTCGCCGGTGTTTCAGGCGGCGTCGGGCCAGTGGGTGAGGTGGTCGGGGATGGGGGTGCCGTCGGGGCGGGTGAGTTTCCATTCGCCGGACTCGGTGCGCCAGGTGTGGAAGCCGTGTTCTTTGGTGCGGTTGTGTTTCCCGCAGCCGGGTGCCCCGTTGGCGGGGCTGGTTCTGCCGTGTCGACGCCACGGGGTGAGGTGGTCGATGTGGCATTTGGAGGCGGGGATCCAGCAGCCGGTCCAGTAGCAGGAGGCTTCGGTGAGCAGGGCGGCGTCGCGGGCGTTGCCGGTGAAGAGCCGTGAGCGGCGGCCGAGGTCGATGACGACTCCGGCGGTGTTGACGACGACGCGGCGGACGTGGTCGACGAGTGAGTGGGCGACGATCTCGGCGGGGTTGACGTAGCGGCCGTCGATGGTACGGGAGAACCGGTTGCGGTCGGTCGCATCGATCGGCGGCGCGTCCGCGCCGGCCAGGCGGGCCGCGTGGTGCTCGTAGGTGGTGTCGTCGATGACGAGGTCGGTGCAGGTGCCGAGGGGTTGGCTGTCGGGGCCGACCGCGGCGCCGCGGCGGACGAGTTGCATGAAGGCGTCGTAGCGCAGCTGCGCTGTTGTGCGCGGGAGGTGTTGGCGCCAGTTGTCGCCGTGTTCGGTTTGGGCGGTTTCGATGTCGGCGAGGCGCAACGCGTCGACCAACCGGTCGAGTGTTTCGTCGAGTTGGGCGCCGTCGACACTCATCATGCGGCCGCGGAGGTCCCAGAACCCGTTGAAGTCCTGCACGGTGTCGATCGAGCGGCGTCGCCAGCGCCGGTTGGCCTTGTCCTGCGCGCCGTCCTGATCGACCCGGTTGACCCACTCGACACAGAACGCGTCGAACTCGACGAACTCCATCTGCCGGGCCGCGAGCAGGAACTCGTCTTCACACACCGCCACGTATTCACGCACCCGCGGGTTGGCCCAGACCGCGGCGATGCGCCGCACCTGGTCGGTGCCGACCAGCCCGTCGGCGTAGCACTCGGCCACCGCCGGCAGATCCCGCAGACACTTCATCACCCGATCGCGCTGGGTCGCCTCGGGCCCCGACAGGTGGGCATGGAGGCGCATCATCGTCTTGGCCGAGAAGTGCGCGTCGGCCACGAACACGCCGGACCGGTCGATGCGATCCAACAAGGCGATCCGTTGCGCATCGAGCCGCCGCGCTTCACGCTCGAGCCGCGCGATCTCTGCGGCTGCCACATCCGCATCGAAACCCACCTCGGAACCGAACATACGTTCGATACTACGCCGCCCCTGTGACAGCGCTTCCGCCCGTTCAGGCCGGTGTCTCGGCCATCATCCTTGCCTCGGCCAGCATCCGCGCTTCGTCGAGCTTGCGGGTCTTCTCGGGTATGGCCAGCGCCTCGATGTCGAACGGCATCAGGTGCACGCCACCCAGCGAACGACGAGCGCCCAGGCGATGCACGAAGGCCAGCAGCACGGCCACACCCTGGAACATCTCGTTGGGCACCGGTGTCCCCACATCACACACCCGGAAGAGGGCCCGAGCCAGCGGACGGCACTCCACCACCGGCACCGAACGGGCCAGCCCGTCCGCTCGGATCTTGAGGGCCTTGGCACCGACACCCTTGTCGATGACGACCGGCACGCCGATCGCCTCGTCGTAGCGCAACGCAACGGAGTAGTGGGTCGGGTTGACCACGATCACGGTGGCCGGTGCGGAGTTCGCCAACATCCGATTGCGTGACATCTGGCGCGCCGCCTGTCGCATCCGCCCCTTGATGTGGGGGTCACCGTCGGATTGCTTGTGTTCGTCCTTGATCTCCTGCTTCGACATCTTCAGGTCGCGCAGGTGGTTTCGACGCTGCATGGCGTAGTCGAGCGCGGCGATGAGCAGACCCAGGACGCCGACGAGCCGGGCGAGGTCGATGAGCTTCCCACCGAGGTAGGCCAACGAGGCGCCGATCTCGAACTGCGGCCGGCCGGTGAGATCGTCGGCCACCCCCATCACCAGCGGGATGGCGACCATCGCCACCATCGCGAGTCGCAACGCTGCCTTCACCGCCTCCCACTGCCCCCGAGGGGACGCGATCCGCTTGAGTCCCGCCACCGGATTCAGGCGCTTGAACTGGGGCTTCATGGCCTTCGAGCTCAGCATGAAGCCGGTCTGGCCGAGCGTTGCGACCAGGGCGATGAACGCGGCGCCGATCAGGATCGGGAGACAGAGCTGGAAGATGTCGCCGAGGGCCCCGCTGAGCTGTGCGGACGCCGCTTGCGGGCTCGGATCGGCGGCAACGGTCCGTACCTGGGCGAACCGAGCGGAGAGGACGTCGCCCGCCGTCCCGAGGTAGGCGGGCATGATGAACGTCGCCGAGACCACCAGGAGCCACGGGACGAGGTCCTGCGACCGGACGACCTGACCCTCCTTGCGGGAGTCCTTCTTCTTCTTCTCGGTCGGCTTCTCGGTCTTCGACGTCTTGTCACCGGCCATGGGTCACCACAGTCCCATCGCGGCGCGGGTGGCCCGGTCCGCCAGATTGTCGACCGCCCACGGCAATACGGCCAGCCCCGTGCCGAGCAGCAGGACGAGAACGAGGGCCTTGGCGGTCAGACCGAGCATCAACACGTTGGCCTGCGGCGCCGCCCGGGCCAACAACGCGAGCCCGATCTCGGTGATGAGCAGTACCGCCGCGATCGGGAACGCGATCTCGAGCGCGGCGACGAAGAAGACGCCCAGCCCTTCGACCAGGACGCTGCCCAGATGATCCAGGGTCGGCCCCGACAACGGGGCGGCATCGAACGAACGCATGTAGCCGTTGAGGATCAACAGGTGGCCGCCGCCGACGAACAGCAGCACCGTGGCCATCAGCCCGTAGAAGCGGGCGATCGGCGCGTTCTGCGAGCCCGACAACGGGTCGTACACGGCACCGATCGACAGGCCGCTGGCGAAGTCGATGAACGAACCCGCCACCTCGAACGCGACGAAATAGAGACGGATGACGAACCCGAGCGCCGCGCCGATGAAGACCTGATAGCCGATCACGAACACCAGCGAGCCGATGCCGAGATCGACGTCGGCCATCGGGATGCGATCCGCCATCAACCAGGCGAGCCCCACCGAGAGGGCCACCCGGATACGCGGCGTCAGCACCGCGCCGGCGAACGGCGGCGCAGTGGACAGCCACGCAACGGTTCGTACCATCGCCAACAAGAACGCGACCAGCGCCTCGAGCGACAGTTGACCTTCGATCACGGGATCGTCGACTCAGCCCTGGACGATCACGCGACGAGACGAGGGATGCTGTCGAAGAGCCCCTCGGTGAACGAGATCATCTCCTGCATCATCCAACCGCCGCTGAGCAGCAGCACGCCGCCCACCGCGATGAACTTCGGCACGAACGCCAGCGTGGGCTCGTTGAGTTGTGTGGCGCTCTGGACGAGACCGACCAGCAGACCCACCAACAGCGAGGTGAGCAGCACGGGGGCCGCGAGTTTGGCGGCCGCCATCATCGCCTGAGAGGCGATCTCGAGGACCATCGTGTCATCCATTGGGGAACTCCGGTTTCGTTGCGAACAGTGGGTCGGGGGAATCGAAAAGAGGGCGCGCGCGGGCGCGCGCACGCCTATGTCGTGTTGAAGCTGGTGATGAGCGTCTCGGCGAGGAGGACCCAGCCGTTGACCATCACGAACAGGAGGATCTTGAACGGCAGGGAGACGAAGACCGGCGGCAGCATCATCATGCCGAGCGACATCAGCACCGAGCTGACGACCAGGTCGATGACCAGGAACGGCATGAAGACGACGAAACCGATGATGAAGGCGGTCTTGAGTTCGGAGAGGATGAACGCCGGCACGAGCGCCGACATCGACACGTCCTCGGGACCTTCCGGAGCGACCGCGGAGTCTTCCGCGGCCAGCATCAGCTCGAGCTCGTCGGTGCCGACGTTGGCGAACATGAACTCGCGCAGCGGCTCGACTGCGGCGTCGTAGGCCTCTGCCTGGGTCAACTCGCCCTCCAGGTAGGGCTGGAGCCCGTCCTCGTTCATGGCCTTGAGCGTGGGGCCCATGATGAAGATGCTGAGGAACAGCGAGAGTCCGACGACCACCTGGTTGGGCGGCACGCTCTGCACGCCGAGCGCGTTCCGCACGAGGGAGAACACGATCACGATGCGGGTGAAGCTGGTCAGCATGATGACCAGCGACGGCGCGACGCTCAGCAATGTCAGGCCGATGATCAACACCACCGACTCGCTGGGTACGGCGCCGTCTTCTTCACCGCCCAGGTCGATGTTCAGCGAGATGCTGTCGCCGTTTCCGTCGGTCGGAGCGGGCGCGTCCTGACCGGGCACGACCGCCACCGGCAGCTCGATCTCCGGCGGCGCGGGGACATCCTGCGCGGCGACCGGCGCAGCCATCCACAGCGCCGCGAATGCGATCGCGAACGCCAAGATGACCGTCACCGGCGACCGGTGGCGGCAATCGGCCCGCAAGCGGGCGCGGCGGGTCACCGGGTCAGGTACGGCGGACGGACCATTCCCGGAGCATCTCGATCAGATTCATCCCTGGTGGGGTTGCGCCGTCCGGTGCAACCATCGACGACGTCCTGTCGTCGGCTGTCTGAACATTCTCCGAGTCCGAAGCCGTCGGCTCCGGCTCGGACGGCAAGAGGTCATCGCCCTCTGCCAGCACTTCGACCGTGTGCTCGTTGGCACCGACGAGGATCGTGCGATCCCCGACCTGGAGCAGCGCGACCGTGGTCGCTCTCCCCAGCTGTTCACGGCTGCGGACCGTGATGGCTCCCTTGGCGCCGAAGCCGAGGCCCAGCCCCTTGGGTCGCTTGGCGGCCCACGCGAGCGGGGCGATCATGCCCAGGACGATGCCCAACGAGACCACGAGGCGGAACACCATCGAGATCACGGAGACGTCGGCGAGCATGAGCGGAGCGGTCATCAGAGGGCGTCGTCGATCCGACCGACGATCTCGGTGATCCGAATGCCGTACTCGTCCTCGATCACGACGACCTCGCCGCGAGCGATCAGCGCGCCGTTGACGACCACGTCGACGGGGGCGCCGGCGGTGCGGTCGAGTTCGACGATCGACCCGACCGTGAGCTGGAGGATCTCCGCCACCGAGAGCTGGGTGTGGCCGAGGACGGCGCTGACTTCGAGCGGAACCTCGCGGAGCACGCCGAGCGAGAGGAGCCCGCCGGCGAAGTCGTCCTCGTCGAGGTGGCGGCGTTCGTTGGTCGGCGCAGGAGGAGCTTCGGTGACGAAGCCGACGAGCGCAGGGCCCTGGGCGCCTTCGATGACGAGCACCGAACCGTGGGCCGAGGCGGTGTCCGTGCTGCCGAGCTCGGCGGGCTGGACGCCGAGCGACGCGGCGAAGTGTTCGAGCACGCCGGCCGGATGGCCGAGACCGTCGGAGACGTCGACCAGCACCACCCGCGCCGACGAGGTGAGGAACTCCCAGCTCCGGAAGTCGGGGCGGAGCTCCGGCGCGGTGTCCATTGCAGCGACATTGACCGTGGTGCCGTTGTCGGGTGTGACGAAACTCTCCCCGATGACAGCGAGGCGGCCGAGGTCGACCCCGTCCGTTGTCGTGTCAGTCATGACAGAAGTCCTTTCGTGGAACTGCTGGGCTCGCCGACCACGGCGCACGCAAGTCGATTGCGACGCACCGTCGGTCGAACGATGAGGGTGGGACGACCCGCGATCATCAACATCGGGGCCGTGTCGGCGTCGATACCGGTCTGCAGGACGTCGCCGACCTTGAGCGCGCTGATGTCGCCGGCGGCGATCGTCGTGGTCGGTAGCGCCACGGTGACCGGAATCGGCACACGCAGGATGCTGCGGCGAATCGGGGAGGAACGGACGAGGGCCTCGGCGGTCGCCTCCCGTTCGAGGTCGGAGAGCGACGCGAGGATCGGCACGATCGCTTCCTGCGGATAGCAGATGATGATCGTGATGTCGTCGTCGCCGAACGTGAAGAGCAATTCGAGGACGACCACGGCGTCCTCCCCCGGAACGAGCTTGACCAGCTGGTTGTTCAACTCGCTGCGGGCGAACTCCAACCCGAGCGGGTGATACGGCCGGAAGGCCGCGGTCATCACGTCGAGGATGCGGGGCAGGTAGTCCTCGATGAGGCAGGCATCGACGATGGTGAGGTTCCGCTCGGGACCCTTGGTCGTGCGGAGCATGCAGTCCACGAGGCGCAGGGCGGTGGCACCGGGCAGCAGGATCGCGCAATCGCCATCGAGCGCATCAGACGAGACGATGCCGTGATAGGTGCGGGCCGGCAGCGAATCGATGAACTGCTGGTAGCGGGTCTGCTCGAGGCTCACGACCGACCCGCGGACGTCGTGCTCGAACAGCGCACCCAGTACCTGCTCGAGGTCCCGGGCGATCGATTCGTGGATACGACGAAGACCGCCGGCCGCCTCTCGCCCCAGACGTTGCGGAACGCCGAAGTCGTACGGCGCCACGTCGCTTCTCCCCATCGAGTTACCCACGGGACACAGGTTCGTGCGCTTGCTCGCCGATATGAGATGGCGAAGGGCACTCCTTCGCAAATGGGCCGTTCGGCCCAGTCGGCGCGCTCATACACCGCTGCCGACCGCCGATGCTGCCGGCCGATGAACAGCTTTCAGACCACGACTGCGGATCCCGTCGACGCCGCTGGCGCGATCGCCCGATTCGGCGACCTGCCGACCCTCGCCCCCGTGGCGTTCGAGGTGCTCCGCCTGGCCGACGACGACCGCGCCACCCTCGACGACATCGGCCGGGTGATCAGCCGCGACCCCGGGCTCTCGAGCCAGATGCTGCGGGTCGCCAACTCGGCGATGTACGGCATGGGTGGTGAGGTCACGAGCCTCAGCCGTGCCGCCGCCGTTCTGGGGTTGCGCACCGTCAAGCTGCTCTCGCTGAGTTTCTCGGTGGTGACCCGACCCGACGAAGGCGACGCTCTCGGCCAGCGTCTCTGGCGTCACACCCTCATCAAGTCGGCCCTCTCCCGCATGCTGGCCGACACATACCAGCGGCGCCTCGCCGACGAGTGCTTCATCGCCGGCCTGCTCGGCAACATGGGCAAGCTCGTCCTCGAGACGGAGCCCCGATACGTGGCGCTCCGTGGCGACGCGCCGTGGATCGACGGCGCCGACGAGCTCGCGACACTCGGCGTGACGAGCAATGACGTGGCCGCCCAGGTGCTGGAGGGTTGGGGTCTCCCGGAGCTGCTCGCCGACGCGATCCGCCACACCGACGATCCCCACACGCTCGAAGGCCCGGCCGGTGCGATCGCCCGGATCCTCCAGGTGGCGGATGCCGCGGCTCGCTTCCTGACCGCAGACGAGGCCGAGGGACCCGCTGCCCTCACGGCCTTCAAGCTCAGCGCGCAGACGCAGTTGCAGCTCGACGAGGGCGGCGTCGACGAGTTCCTGACCGGAGCTGCGGCCGCGGTCGACGACATCGCCACCATGTTCAAGACCGACGCCCTCACCCACATGCCCGTCGGCGAACTCCTCACCCGCGCCAAGGGTGAGCTCGCCCGGATGTCGCTCGACATGGTCGCCGCGCTCTCGGCCCAGGAGTCTCGCAGCGAGGCACTCGCTTCGGAGAACGAACGACTCGCGACCGAGGCGCTGACCGATCCGTTGACCCAGCTCCCCAACCGTCGGTCCTTCGAGCAGACCCTGAGCCGCGAGATCAACTCGCGGCTCCGTCGCCCGCAGCCGACGTCGCTCGGCCTCCTGATGATGGATCTCGACAAGTTCAAGTCGGTGAACGACACCCACGGACACCAGGCCGGCGACGACGTCTTGCGGGGATTCGCGGCCCGCTTGAGTCTCCACACCCGTCGCGACGAGTATGCGGCACGAGTCGGCGGCGAGGAGTTCGTGATCGTCATCCCGGTGACCGACCCCGACGAGATCGAGCTCGCCGCGGAGCGATTCCGCAAGTGCGTCGCCAGTTCGCCGTTCGACACCTGTGTGGGTCCCCTCCCCGTGACCGTGAGCATCGGGGTCGCGTCCACCGCCGATGTCGACGAGAACACCGCGACCACCCTGTACGAAGCCGCCGACCGGGCGCTCTACGTGGCAAAGGAAGCGGGTCGCAATCGCTTCGCGGTTGCCCCGGTGCAGTGACTCCCGCGCCCTCATGTGGCCGCCGCCCACTCCGATGCTGGGATTGAAGGAGGCCAAGGACATGGACGCGTTCCCCGTGCAGCCGACCAGCCACACATCGATCCGAGTCGTGCTCATCGCGGGCGCCGGCCCGGTCGGGTTGACCGGCGCCATCGCGCTGCTCGATCAGCTGCCGGAGCTGCGATGCCCCGTCGTCGTCAGCGTGCGCGGCGCGTCGATCGACCACCTGCAGACGCACATCGACGGCGTGCGCTCTCGCTGGGCGACACACGGCGCGCTGCTCGACGACGCGGCGTTGTGGATCTCTCCCCCGAATCGTCACACCTACATCCGAGACGGCCGCTTCGAGCTCAGCGGCGATGAGAGCACCGCGCCGGCCACGATGCCGTCACTCGGCAAGCTCTACCACTCCCTGCGGGTCGAGTTCGGTTCCCGGGTGTTCGCCGTCGTCATCGACGAGACCGAGCCGAACTCCCCCACGCTCCGTCTCCTCGCCCAACGCGGGGCTCGAGTGGTCAGTCCCCTCGAATGCGGACCCGGCGACATCGCACACCACCGGTCGAGTCAGGAGATCGTCACGTACCTGTCCGAGCATCTTGCTGCGACACCCCGAGACGCGGCGGCGATCGCATGAGCGACGACATGCAGCCCGGCGAAGCGACCTACAGCAACATCCGCACGCTGTTCGGCTCGACCCACAGAACGGCTCGATGGCACCTGAGCGACGAAGTCGACGTGCTCACCGCATTCGGCCGTTCCAGTTTCGATCTGCGGTTGGTCGAGACGACGGGGCGCCCGACCGTCGAGATGTCCGTGACCTGCATCCTCGGCACGGTGAGCCTCGTGGTTCCGCCCGGCACCCTCGTGGTTCTCGACGGCACCTCGTTTCTCGCCCGCGCCGCGTGTGAGGTCGAACCGGGTCCCGTCTCGGCGCTCCCTCGCATCGAGGTCACCGCGACCACCATTCTCGGACGCGTCAAGATCGTGTCCCGAGACGGCGAGGTCCTCCCCGAGGCGCTCGGCGCTCCCGCGGGCTCCGCAGACCACGACACGCCGTCGGCCGATGCCGCCGAAGCACACGACGAATGGGGCGAGGCGCTCAGCGTCGGGGTCGATCTCGAGAACGACGATGACGACGCGGCGGGACCGGCGGACGACGACTCCGCACCGCTGGCGTCCTGACCGACACCGTCGTCAGGACTGCTGGCGTCGCTTCTGTTCGTACATGCGGTAATCGGCCCGAGCCAGCGCATCGGCCACCTCGATGCCCGCGCCGGCGACGCTCCAACCGGCACTCACGCCGATGTCGACCGGGCCGTGGGCGGTGGCATAGGTACCAGCGACCGAGCGGACGACACGGTTCGTCATCTCGACGAGTTCGCCATCCGACGGGAGATCGACGAAGGCGACGACGAACTCGTCCCCGCCGAATCGAGCGACCTCGTCGCCGGGCCGCACACAGCGGCGCAACCGTTCGGCGACGCTGCAGAGCAGCGCGTCGCCCGCGGCATGGCCGTGGACGTCGTTCACGGCCTTGAAGCCATCGAGATCGAGATAGCCGAGACCGACCGAGCGGCCCCGCTCGAGATGGTCCGCCACTCGGCTCTCGAGCCCCCGCCGATTGAGAAGGCCGGTGAGCGGGTCCTGGGAGGCCTCCCGCCGAAGCCGCTCGACCCGCACCCTGCCGTCGGTGATGTCGCGCAACACGACCATCCAACCCGAGACGATGGGGTCGTCACGGAGGTCGTGACCGGTGAGGTGGAACCACCGGCCACGCGGCCCGCGCACTTCCGCCGGCAGTTGCGAGAGCGGAACCGGCGGCCCGACGGGATCGTGGGAGACCAGCTCGAGTCCTTCGGGTGTCGACACGAGCGGAACCGGAGCACCGCGCAAGCCCTCGACAGTGCGCCCGACGGCCTCGGCCGCTCGTTCGCTCACGAACGCGATGTGACCGGTGTGGTCGACCACGAACGCTCCGTCGGCCAGATGGTGGACGAGCATCCGGAAGAGGTGCTCGCTCGAACGGAGTTGCTCCTCCGCGGCCTTGCGGTCGCCGATCTCCCGCAGGTTGAGCACATAGGCCCGCACCGCTGGGTCGGCCGTCGCATCGCTCAACACCGCCTCCATCCAGACCGGCTCGCCCTGAGGGCGACGGAGGCGGAGCTCGGTGAAATGGGGCCCGTCCTCGCCGGCTGCCTTCTCGAACAGGCGGCGGACCTCGGGAAGGTCGCGGGGATCGACATGCCAGAGCGCGCGGCTCCCGCGTAGCTCGTCCGATGCGACGCCCAACAGCGACGCGAGGTGATCACTGGCGTGGGTGATCGTGAATCCCTCCGGTTCGACGACCGCAATCGACTCGTGGCCGTTGCGCAGGACGGCCCGCCAGTACGCGTCGTCTCGCCCGGCGCGCTCGCGGAGCTGTTCCCGAAGCGTCACATCGGCCCGGGTGAGCAGCGTCGACCCGTCGGCCAACCGCCGATCGACCCGGTGTTCGACCAGCCGCCATCGATCGCCGTCGGACCAGCGCAGGATCGCGTGCGCGTCCTCGACGTCGACGTGGGCGATCAGCGCGTCGAGGCCCTCGGCGTCGTCCGGGTGCAGTTCGAGGTGATAGCCGCGAGGCTCCTCGTCGGGGTCGTCCCGGCCCATCACCGCCACCGGCGGGAGGCTCACCTCCGAATCGGTCATCCGACTGTGGGGTTCTCCGCGTCCACCGGCGCATCACCCGGCAATACGAGCGGTGCGAAGGGGTCGCGGACGTCGGGCGTCGGTTCCCATGACACATCCACCGGTTCGGCCTCGACATAGCGGCCGACCGGCGCGGGCGGCTCGACGTCCGACCCTTCGTCGGGCATCACCAGCCCGCGACCCATCCATGCCGCGGCGACGAGCCCGCCGACCACGAAGATCCGTGAACCGCTCACGAGACGCTCCCCTCGTCGATGCCGACATCGTCGAACTCGTCCAGACCGGCATCGTCGAACTCATCGAAGAGTTCGTCGTCGACCGGGACGAGTTCGTCGGTGGTGAAGACCCGCAGCTCGAGATCGATCGCGAGCGTGCCGCTCACCTCATCGAACCCGACCGCGATCGCCTCGGCCACGACGAGACGGGGAAGATGCGACAGTCCGTCCAGGAACCGGATTGTCTCGGCGAAACCGCCGTTGAGCGCCACGGCGATGATGACGCTGGACGTTCCCACCGGCGTTGCGAGATCGTCGAAGGAGTTCAGCGTCGACGTCGGGATGATGTCGACCAGGTCGATGCCCACCTCGATCGAGAGGGCCTCGAGGTCGAGGATGAACTCGGCCAGCTGAAGATCCGGGGGAACCTCCGCCGCGTGACGCGCCTGTTCGTCGCGCAGTTCATCGACCGACGAGACGGCAACGTCGAGGTCGTCGATCTCCCAGGTCAGATCGTCGACCAGCCGGAGGGCGGACTCGGTCCGCGCCTCGGCCTGCGATGCATCCGATCGGGCCGGGAACCATCCGATCGCGGCGCCGACGACGACCACCGCGACAGCCGGCCCGGCCAGGCGGAGAAGCCGAGACGACATCACGATGCCTCCTCGTCGAGGCCGAGCGAACGAGGTGTCGCCGCGTCAGGGGTGAGCTTCCCCTCCCCCACGAACGCCACCACCGGTAGCTCGTTCTCTCCGTAGACGGATGCCGTGGACTGGACGAGCCACACATCGTCGATCAGGTCGAGGGATTCGACGGCGAGCAACCATTGCGCGGCTCCGCCCTGGTCCAGGGCGACGCCGCTGAAGGTCGCCGTCGCGTCCTCCTGCTCACCCAGCGAAGTTGCAAGCGGACGCCGCAGCGTCAGCCCGGTGAGGAAGGTCTCATCGGGGATGGTCTCGGCTACTTCGTCGAGCACCCGTTGGAACCACACTTCGCCGGAGAGGGCGTCGACGCGAACACTGCGCTGGACCTGCACATCGGCGTAGAGCTCGGAGATCTCGTCGAACGTGTCGGCCTGTGCCGCGAGCACGTCGGCCTGCACCTCCGCGGCCGTCGCCCGCTCGTCGGCCATGTCCGCGTCGGCACGAGCCGTCTCGACCAGACGCACGACCGGGACGAGCGCGAGGACTCCGGCGATGATGCCCACCCTGAGATCGCGACGTTTGCGGTCTCGCTCGGTGATCGAGGGCACGTCGAGGTGCACGATGCCGGGCACCCGGTCGAACGAGCCGAGCGCGACGCCGGCTGCGGTCATGAATGCGGCAAAGGAGTGTTGCGCCGGCCACCAACTCGGCGTGTCGACGACCGAGACGGGGGCGTCGACACCCGCCGCCATCAACGACACCAGCGTCTCGTCGGCACCGTACGCGCCCGTGAGTTCGACCCCGAGTCCGAGTGCGTCGCCGTGCTGCTGCGACTCCTCGAAACGAATCGCCGCGGCGACCTCTTCGGCCACGGTCCGGAAGCGGCGTACCCGCGGATCGGTGTTCTCCGCCACGCGGGCACCGAGGCCGAGACGGAACTGATCGACGCTGGCCAACGCCTCTTCGAGTTCGTCCGCCGCCTGCACGGACCGGTCACCACCGCCACCGGTCAGGACGCGGGTGACCGTCGCCCTCCCGTTGCGGCGGACGACGATCGTCGTGCTGGCCCCGTCGACGCTGACGATGGTGCTGTCGGAGGAGCCGGAGGCGCCGATGCCGAGCGCAGTCGACGAGAGGGTCACGTCGCGGAGTTTCAAGCCGGCCTGGGCCACCGCGTCGGCGAGGTCCTCGACCGTGCGGCGCCGCACCGCGACGACGACCACATCGACACTCTCTTCGTCGCGTGCCACCTCCTGCACCGTCGTGATCGCCTCGTCGAGCGGATAGGGGAGATAGGTGCTCAGCTCGTAGCGCGCCGCGTCGACCACGTCGTCGGCGAGCGTGGTCGGGACGGCGAGGCGTCGGAAGGTCGCATCACGGCCGTCGATGCCGAAGGCCACGTGGCGGGTCCGGAAACCGCCCTCTTTCCACAGGGACCGCAGGGCAACGGAGAACGCTTCGTGGTCGACGATACGACCATGGTCGGTGATCGCCGGATCGATCGCGATCTCCGCACACTGCACCGACCGGGGATGGGCGATGCCGTGACGAATCTGGGTTCCCCGAATGACGTCGCCGTCGAGCACGACGCCGACGATGTTGGTCGAGCGGGATCGACGTCTGTGCATGCCGGGCAACCTCCTTCCGCGTTGGATCGGGACGAGTGTCGGCATGCTTCTGACCGACATCAGCTCGAAACGGACGGAAGTGCGGCGATTCGAAGAAGATGACCTCGGGGCCGACCGCGATGGCCCGTTCGGATCATGCGCTCTCGAACCAACGACCCGATGCTGCGGCGGTGAACCGGCTCACCACTCCGTGTGCGACCACGGCGGTCGGCGACGACGCCGGTCGGTCCATCCTCGAAGCGGTGGTCGCGCTGGCCCTCGTGGCGATCGCCGTCATCAGTTGGGGACGGCTTTCGGTCACTTCGGCGCGCACCGAGGCCACGGTCGCCCATCGCGAGATCGCCCTCGAGCTCGCGACCAACTCGCTCGAGGAACTGCGGCTGCGGCCATGGGACACCGCAGCGATCGACCCCGAGAGCAAGGGCGCGCTGCGAGACTTCGAAGGACGACCCACGGTGCAGGGCAAGGGCGGCGTTCCTGCCCGTGTCGACCAGGTCCGAGACGGTCGAGAGTTCACCGTCACCACACACATCACCGACCCGGGGAGCGCCGCCTGGCGCAACGCGATCGTGATCGTGGAGTGGGCCGAGGGCGAACGAACCGCCCGACTCCGGCTGGACAGCGCGCTCCGACGACCCGACGCCGCAGTGTCGCGATGAGGCGGAGGACCGCTCCGACCGGCGCCGGCGGCGACCGCGGCACCACGCTCGTGGAGGCCGTCGTCGGGGTCTTGCTCGCGGCCATGGCGGCCGGGTTGCTCGCCCAGTTGATGACCAGCGCCGCCCGCGCCACCCCCGACGACACGATCGAGCCGGATGTCGCGCTGGCCGCCGACCTCTTCTCCCGCGACGTACGCGAGGCCGGCCATGTCGAGGTGATGACCAGCCGCGGGCGAGTGACCGCCGTGACCCTCGTCTCCGATTCGGCCAAGGTGGCCTGGTACGTGAAGGGCGAGACACTGCTCCGCGTCGCCGATCCGCGTCCGACACCGAGGACGATGGCGGTCGGACTCGACGACTCGAGCGGGTTCATCCTCAAGGGGGCCAACGGATCGAAGGTGGACCCCGACGACGCGAACGCCGTCCGGTGGTGCACTCGACTCGTCGAGCTGACGCTGGTCGGCGACGACTGGACGGCCGTTCGCGCCAGCGCCCTTCGGGTCGAGAACGACGCGGGGGCTTGTGCATGAGGCGCGCACCCGACCGCTCTCCCGCCACCGACCGCGGCGCCGCGCTGCTCATCGCCGTGGCGGCGCTCGCCCTCGTCGCCCTGCTCGGAGCGGCCCTCCTCGCCAACGCCCAGGCCGAAGTACGTCGAGCCGAACGGCTCGTCGACCGGACCGAAGGCGACCAGCTGATCGAGATCGCCGTCGCCGAGGCTTGGGCCGAGATCGTGGCCGGAGCAACCCGTGAGTTCACCGATTCGGGCACGGCGACCGGCGGCCGGTGGTCGCTCGTGGCCACGCCCGGCGACGAACGCTGGACCGTTCGAATCGACGCCAGGACCGACGACGACCGGATCGCAGGACAGATCATCGTGTCCCGCGAACCACTGTCGCCCTACACCCTGGTCGTGAACGACGCGAAGACCGGACCGCTCAGCGGACTCGTCGAGGGCAGGGTCGGCATCAGGGGCGAGGCGACGTTCGCCGGTCGGTCGCTCGGCGACGTACAGGAACTGATCGGGCCGTCGGCGCAGTGCAACGGCTGCTCGAACCCGATCGAGGTCGAACCGACCGACATCGCCATCGCGCCCCCGGAACTCCCGAAGGCCCCCTGCCCCGCCGTCGACGGCGCGATCACGGGGAAACTCGCCGGAGGCTACGACTACATCTGCGCGTCGCCCCGATCGATCGTGATCACGGGCGAGGTGGCCGCCGACGGCCAGGTGACGCTCTCCTTCGGTGCCGACGTCGAGCTGGTACTCGAGGGCGCGGTCGTCAACGTGGGCGGTTCGCCCGCCGACTTCTTCATCCGCACCGATTCGCGCTCGGACGCGGCGGTCACCGCGCGCAAGAGCGAGTTCCACGGCATTCTCACCGGCTCCGACGGTGGGCTCCGCACGGACGGACTGCGCTGGGAGGGCACGATCGCCGTAGGGACGCTGCGCAGCGCCGACGGATCGGAGCTGACCGGCAGGTGGAGCGACGATCTCGTCGCGCTCGGCTTCGGTGGGTGGCGGATCACCGAGTGGCGGACAACCCGACCATGACACGGCGCGAAGTGGCCGAAAGGCTCAACCCGAGGCCGCTGAGGCCGACACTGGAACGACAGAACTCTCGACTAGCAGGGAACCGATGGACAGCGCACTGATCAGCCGGACCGACATCATCGCGGCAGCAGACACGATCGAGCCGCTCCCGGCATCCATCTCCCGATTGATGAGCCTGGTCTCGTCATCGGACTACGACGCCGCGGCGATCGTCGACGTGATCACCCACGATCCCGCCCTTGCCGCCGACGTCTTGATCCGTGCGAACTCGGTCATGTCGGCCTCGCGCTCGGTGATCGGCGATCTCAAGCAGGCCGCCGCCCGCATCGGTGCCAACGCGATCGTGGAGATCGCGATGCGACGCACGATGCAGAGTCGCCTCTCCGGGGCCGTGCCCGCGTACGGGCTCGGCCCGAACGACCTGTGGCGTCATGCCGTGACCGCGTCGGTGGCCGGCGATGTCATCAGGAAGGCGGCGACCCAACCCGTCGCGCCGATGATCTCGACAGCCGGCCTCCTGCACGATGTCGGCAAGATCGTGATCGCCAAGTGTCTCCCGCCCGCGCTCACCGACTCGATCGTCGATGCGGCGGCCATGGACGGCATCGGCGTCTGGGAGGCCGAACGCCAGGTACTGGGTATCGACCACGGCGAGGTCGGCGGCGTCGTCGTCCGCACGTGGGGCCTTCCGGTCAGCGTCCAGACTGCGCTCATGCAGCATCACGCCACGTCGGCGGACTCGTTCACCCACGCCCTGATGCTCGCCGATCATCTCGCCCACGCCGTCGACGACCTGTCCGACGACCCGGAAGAGGACGACGTCTCTCCGTGGCTCGTCGACGCCGAGGTGCACGCGGCCGCCGTCGGGATCGCGGCCTCGAAGCTGCCGTCGCTCGTGGCGACCACCGCCGAACTCGCCAGCGACGTCGTCGCGAGCTTCACCGACTGAGTCCGCTCCTCACGACCCCCGGCTGCTGCCGGCCGTCGATGTCGGCCGGCGGCGCGACTCGCTCCGAGGAGCTGGATTCGCCGGGACTCAGCCCGCAGCGGCGAGAACTTCTTCGGGCGTGGTCAGCCCGGCGATCACCTGGCGCAGACCCGCCTCGCGGATCGGCATGAGGCCGGCCGCGACTGCGGCGTTGTGGACCTCGAACACCGGCGCACGACGCACGACCAGATCGCTGAGCTCGTCGCACCAGGGCATGACCTCGTGGATCGCCAGACGACCACGGAACCCGGTCCGTGCGCAACGCTCACAACCCTGTCCCCGACGAATCGTGACGGAGCCGTCCTCCTCGACCAGATCGAGCGGGAAGCCGATCGCTGCCACCAGGGCCGGATCGAGTCGTTCGGGCACCGCACACGCGGTGCAGACCCGGCGGACCAGTCGCTGCGCCGTGACCGCACGGATGGACGCCGCGACGAGGTAGGGCTCGACGCCCATCTCGACGAGCCGCACCGGCGCGGACGCCGCACCGTTGGTGTGGACGCTCGACAGTACGAGGTGCCCGGTCAACGACGACTCGACCGCGATCTGCGCCGTCTCGGCATCGCGGATCTCGCCGACCAGCATGATGTCGGGGTCGAGGCGAAGAAAGGAGCGCAGCACACGAGCGAACGTCAGGTCGGCCTTGGTGTTGACCTGGACCTGCTTGAGTCCGTCGAGTCGGTACTCGACCGGGTCCTCCACGGTCACGATGCTGCGAGCCGGGTCGTTCAGCTGCTGCAGTGCGGCGTAGAGCGTGGTGGTCTTTCCCGAACCGGTCGGCCCGGTGACGAGAACGATGCCCCACGAATGATCGAGGGCCGACTGGAGGGGCGCGAGCTGGGGAGGGAGAAGGCCGACCCGATCGATCGACGCGAGTGCTGCATCCGTGCGGAGGATCCGCAGGACCGCGCTCTCGCCGTGGACCGTCGGCGCGGTGGCGACGCGGATGTCGACCCGCTCGTCGCCCGCCTGGACGCTGGCTCGACCGTCCTGGGGAAGCCGGCGCTCGGCGATGTCGAGTCCGGTCATGACCTTGATGCGGGCGAGAAGACCGGCCTGAAGACTGGGCGGCGGGTCCAGTGCGTCGTGCAGGACCCCATCGATGCGGAAGCGGATGCGGAGTCCCGACCCCGACGGCTCGACGTGGATGTCCGAAGCTCGCTCCTGGATCGCCTTGGCGAGGAGCAGGTCGACGAAGCGCACGATCGGCGCATCGGCACCGGGGTCGCCCGCCGAGCTCGTGACCATCGGGACGTCGTCGACATCGTCGGCCGCGGCGAGGAGCACCTCGCGCACCTTGCTGTCGGCGGAGGCGCCCCTGGCGATGACCCGACTGATCTGTTCGGGATCGGCGAGCACGGTGCGGACGGGGGCACTCAGGATGTTGCGGATGTCGTCCTTCGCCACCACGTCGACCGGGTTGGCCATCGCGACGACGATCACGTCCCCATCGGCCGCGACGGGCACCGCGCGATGCCGCTCGGCGATCGAGGCCGGGATCCGCTGGACGAGCTCCAGGTCGACGGGTGCACCGTCGAGTTCGAGATAGTCGAGGCCGAACTGCTCGGCGAGCGCACGGAGCAGGCCCGTCGGAGGGATGAGTCCCTCCTCGAGCAACACCTCGCCGAGACGCTTGCCCTGCACCCGCTGTGTCGCGAGCGCGCGCGACAGCTCCTCCTCGGTGACCAACTCGAGGTCGACGAGGATCTCGCCGAGTCGGCGGCGGGTCGCGACAGTGGGAATCGTGGACATCGCGCACAGTGTCGTCACCCTCGGCCGCGCGATGAGAGCGCCGCCCTCGGAACATGAAACCTCTGCTCGGCGTCATGCCGACCGGCAACGTGCCGACACTGCCGTGATTCGAAGGAGGTCCCTGGTGTCGCGCCACAGTGACCGGCCGGACTCGGCCACACCCACGAGCAGCCTCGAGCACGCCCACTACGAGCGGGGCCTCGACGACGACGCGCGCTCCTGGCTCGAGGACGAACTGGCTGCGGTCGCCGCGGCCGCAACCGCTCCCGAACCGGCCACCGCCCGCCCGGCGCCCCCGAGGGACGTCGATCCTCGACTGCGCGCCCTGCTCGAGCTGACCGAGCGTCGCGGCGCGAGCGACCTCCACCTCTCGACCGGTTCGGGTGCCAGCCTCCGACACGACGGTCTGATCCGCCCGCTCACCGACATCGACGCACTCACGCCGGCCGACCTCGCGACGATTCTCGAATCGGCGCTCGCCGTCACCGGCAGGGGCCGGCTGGGCGACGACGGCAGCGTCGACGGTGTCATCGCCCTTCGATCGGGCACCCGGGTGCGCATGAACCTGTACCGCCGCGACGACGGGCTGGCGGGGGCGTTCCGCATTCTCCCCGACACCGTTCCGTCGCTCGAGGCCCTCGGGCTTCCCCCTGCGGTGGCCGATCTCGCCGGCGCGCCACGAGGGCTCCTCCTCCTCACGGGCGCGACCGGATCGGGGAAGACCACGACGATCGCCGCCCTGATCGAACAGGTCATCGGTCACCGCGCCGTGCACGTCATCACCCTCGAGGACCCGATCGAGTATCGCTACACGACACCGGTCGCCCTCGTCACCCAACGCCAGATCGGCGACGATGCATCGAACTTCCCCAGCGGGTTGCGTCAGGCGCTCCGCCAGGACCCCGATGTCATCGTCATCGGCGAGATGCGCGACACGGAGACGATCGCCGCAGCGCTGACCGCAGC